>JBNMMV010000083.1:0-13450 GCA_051270205.1 Limisphaerales bacterium | reverse complement strand
CGAATACGAAGGCGTGAACATCGGTCAATTCCTGCAGGCAGGCAGCGCCGCTGGGGTGGACGCCAGTAATCAACTCAAGCTGGGCTTCGGAAAAATCGGTAGTGATACTGGGGTGGGTGAGTGCCGACCCTAGAGCAGGTGGGTGCGGCGTTTGGCTCAAGTTTCCTTGCGGTGTTATGCGCAGAGATTCCTTTTCGATACCGCGTTGCAAAGCGTCCAGCCCGGTAGGGTCTAAACGCAGTAAATCCAACTTGTGTCGCAAAGTATGTTCCAAAGAGTAAGTCACCGAGCCGGTCCTGGCTCTAGCCTAGCGCGAGACTGAGCTGGAGGCTACTGTTGAGGTCCGGCCGCAACAATGGCCGGGTCGACAGTGAATTTGGTGAAGTTTTCGACAAACTTACCGACGAGGCTTTTTGCCGATGCGTCATATGCTGCAGTGTCAGCCCACGCTTCCCTTGGGTTCAGCAATTGCGCGTCTACGCCTGGAACAGAGTTTGGGATGTCTAAGTTGAACCCATCCAAATGAGTGGTCTCTGTGTTTTCCAAAGCGCCAGACTGTATTGCCGCGATAATGGCGCGGGTTGTTGGAATTTTGAAACGACTTCCCACTCCGTAGCTACCACCGGTCCAGCCAGTGTTCACGAGGTAAACCCGCGAGCCAAATTCCTCGATCCGCTTAATCAGTAGATCAGCGTAAATGCCTGCAGGTCGTGGAAAAAACGGCGCACCAAAACAAGTCGAGAAAGTCGCTGAGTAAGCTTCTGTTGAGCCGATTTCTGTAGAACCCACCGCTGCGGTATAGCCGGACAAAAAGTGATAGGCGGCGGCTTGTTTCGATAACAGTGAAACAGGTGGCAATACACCACTGACATCACAGGTTAGAAAGATAATGTTGTTCGGTTCGCCAGCGCGATTGCCAGGAACTTTGGCTTCGATGTTGTCGCGTGGATAACAGGCACGGGTGTTTTCCGTCAGTGAAGAATTGGTATAGTCAGGTTGACGTGTAGATTCGTCAATGACCACATTTTCGACAATGGCGCCAAATCGAATAGCGTCGAAAATTACAGGTTCGTTTTCGCGAGACAAGTCGATACATTTTGCGTAGCAACCGCCTTCAAAGTTGAAAACCGTATCTTTGCCCCAGCCATGCTCGTCGTCGCCAATGAGAAGACGCGATGGGTCTGCTGATAAGGTGGTCTTGCCGGTGCCTGACAATCCGAAAAACAACGTAACGTCGTCGTCGTCACCCATGTTTGCCGAACAGTGCATAGGCAACACATCTTTCTCAGGAAGCAAGAAGTTGAGCACCGAGAACATAGACTTTTTCATTTCACCGGCGTAACGCATACCGGCGATCAAAACCCGGCGTCTGGCGAAGTTGATCATCACAGTGCCGTCACTGTTAGTGCCATCTCGCTCAGGCTCGCAGGTGAAATTCGGCGCGTTTACGACCTGCCAAATTTCTTTGTTGTGAGGGTTGTAGTATTCGGGCGCAATAAACAGGGCGCGTCCGAACAGGGCATGCCATGCATATTCTGTGGTGACATCAATGGGTAAGTAGTGCTCTGGGTCTGCACCAACGTGCAATTCAGAGTTAAAGGTTTCTCGCTCGGCTAGATGAATCTGTACACGCTCCCATAGTTGGTCGAACGTGTCTGCTTCGATGGGTTGGTTTATAGGCCCCCAGTGGATGGATTCGGACGTTGAAGCTTCATCTACAATGAAACGATCTTTAGGTGAACGACCAGTTCGATGACCGGTTTCGACCACAATCGCACCATTTGCAGCGAATTGTCCTTCGCCCCTCAATATTGTGCGTTCAGCCAAATCTGCAGTTGGCAAATTGTGGTGTGTACTCACCTTACGCGTTGAATCACTGTCTAAAGCCATAGTGTTATCGTCGTCCCAGAAGCGTTGATCATTATGCCAGACGAATTCGGAGCAATGTATTATTTTGTGAACAATTCACCACCGTAGCACAGCGGTTGCCCGCCAGTAGGTTGTCAGCGCTGCGGCGGTTCTTTGTCAGCGCTGCGGCGGTTCTTTGTCAGCGCTGCGGCGGTTCTTTGTCAGCGCTGCGGCGGTTCTTTGTCAGCGCTGCGGCGGTTCTTTGTCAATGAAGCGGTGGCTCGTGTTGGCTATTTTCGGCCTGGGCAAGGGTTGCCACGTCGATGGCGTCATATTGATACCGGGCACCGCAAAACTCGCAATCGACATAGATATGACCCAATTCAGCCAGGATGTCCTGTAGCTCCTGCTCAGCCAAAGTCTTTAAGGTGCGGTCGCTTTTCTCCTTGCTACAGGTACAGGCATAGATCAACTCGCGAGGCTCGTGCAGGCGACAGGGAAACTCATAGAACAGGCGTTCAAGGAGGTTTTGTGGGGCAAGGGTTGCAAGCTCGCTGGCCCTGTCACCGCGCAAGGTCTCAGCAAGCGTCATGGCGGTCTGCCAGGCATCTTCGTGGCTTTGAATAGCAATCTCAGTTGCATCGGACGGTGCTGGCAGGCGCTGAAGCAGCAACCCAGTCACAGTCTCCCTCTGTTGACGAGAGTGTTGATTAGCGCTTTGGCCAAAAAACAAAAGCGTAGGCAACTGCTCAGAGGTTTGGAAATAGTTTTCCAAATTAGCAGCAAGATCGGATTGCAAAAGTTCAATCATCCCTTGGTGCAATGTTTGATTGGATTTTGCGTCGATCAGAGACAATGCCAAATGACCTTTGCCCAGCCACTGTGCGATGTCCTCGGTTGCGGGTTCTGGCAGATCTGCATTGATGTGTGCGATGCCTCGCAACTGGTGTTGTGCGCGACATTCTGTCAAAGACCGAACCAACGCACCGTCGCCCCTAGATTGAAGTGAGACCGCACCCTGGAACTTAAGGTTGTCTGCAAACATCGACACGGCGGCAAATTGAGCAGCTAACAGTGTCCGAACCGGTTCTGGGTATTTGTGATTTGCGAACGCTTCATGCAACACCTGGTCCAGGCGTACCCATTGACCACGAATGGGTAGGTCGTCGAAAGTGAAGCGGTATAGTTTGTCAGCGTGGCTCAAAATCATCTCTCGGATCTGTTGCTTGGGTCTGTTGCTTGGAGGGGATTGGTTCTCTTTGGGCTTTTAGTTTACGCAAATCTCTGCGTTGTTTCTTGCTGGGCTTGGTATCAGGGACTCGCAGTCCCGCGCGTTGCATACGTTTATTTGCCTGAAACGCTTCACGGGCTTCCACGCTTTCACCGGTCTCTCGATATAAGGTTTGGGCGATGGCCGCTGATCCTCTTTTTTCGGCGAGGGCAGTAACCACTACAAAGAACAGCGTCTCGCCTTTGCGTATTTCAATGGACTGACCCACTCGAATTTCTTTAGAGGGTTTCGCACGCGCTTGTTCGACGGTTATTTTGCCCCCTTCGATAGCGGATTTAGCGAGAGACCTGGTTTTAAAAAAACGCGCAGCCCAAAGCCATCGATCGATTCTTACTTGATCCATGCTTTAACCAACCTCAAGGCGTTAAACCGCGGAGTTCATGAAAATGATCAAAGCTTGGGTACGACAAATTGTCGCGAGGTGGGCGCTGGGAGTCCGGTGTAATGATTGTGCGCAGATCTTTAATGCCGAAATCTCGAGCGTGATCGAGTACCGGTTCGTTGTCGTCAATGAACATCGAACGCTCTGGGTCAAATGGGTAGAGTGCTTGCATCGCTGACCAGTAGTCACGGCTTTCTTTGGGTGCTTGAAAATCTTGGCTGGATACCACGCTCGCGACTTCATCAGATAATTTAATTCGAGTCTCTTTAACCGCTAATGAATGGCGATGAGCATTGGTCGCGATAATGCTTTTTTTCCCACTGGCCTTCAGCCAGCGAAGAAATTCCAAGGCGCCGGGGCGGTAGTCCAACAGATGTGTGTGTTGGCTATGCAGTTTCACTAGATCGAGGCCAGTGTATTCTCGCCAATAGTCGAAACTATAAAACTCGATGGTTCCGTGTATTTCGCGCATATGGCTTAGTAGAATTTCGCGGGCTTGGTTAACCTCGATGTCTCGATGTCTGGCGTATGCTTCAGGCAGTGCCTGGTTCCAAACTTGATTGTCGTAATGGAGGTCAAGCAAGGTACCATCCATATCCAGGAAGACGGTGTCTATTTTCGACCAATCGGGGTTCGTCCAATCAGGTTTCGTCCGATCAGGTTTCGTCCAATCGGGGTTCGTCGAGTCCGGTTGGTCGGAGTTCACGAATATTTCGCCATAAAATTTGAACACAAACTAGGTATGAGAATGAATATTAACGAACAAGCTTTGCTGGACATAGTGGCAGAGGCTGGCCGAGCGATACTTGAAGTCTATCAGCGCGACTTTGAAGTGCAGAAAAAGGCGGATGATTCGCCTCTTACCGAGGCAGATTTGGCAGCCCATGAAATTATTGTCGCCGGCTTAACTAAGCTGACGCCTGATATTCCAATTATTTCAGAGGAAAGCGAACCACCACCTTATATCGAGCGTAGCCAATGGTCTAAGTATTGGCTGGTTGACCCATTGGACGGCACTAAAGAATTCGTCAATCGTAATGGGGAGTTTACCGTCAACATTGCGCTAATCGAAGCTGGGGTGCCGGTTTACGGTGTTGTCGGGGTGCCAGTACAAGACCGAATTTTTGTCGGTGATGTCGCGGCTGGCGAAGCAAAAGTCGTAGCGGCCGGCCAGTCGACGCCAATTCGCGGCAGGGGCATGTTTACACCCCCCGGCGAGCTTTTGGTCGTGGCTTCTCGAAGTCACGGAGGTGACCGTTTAGAAGCCTATCTGGAGATGCTAGAAGAAAAGATGGGCACTCTGCAAAAGAAGGCCGTAGGCAGCTCGCTGAAGCTCTGTGTGCTTGCTGCGGGCGAAGCCGACTGCTATCCGCGCCTAGGACCGACCAGCGAATGGGACATAGGTGCCGCGCACGCGGTATTGCGCGCCGCAGGTGGGGAAGTCTATACGTTGGACGGACACGTTTTGCCCTATAACGCTGAAGATTCGCTACTAAACCCTGATTTCATGGCAGTTGCCGACGCAACTTTTGACTGGCGAAGCCTGCTGTAAATGTAGGGGTTGGATAGTAGGTGGGGAAGTTTGGCCTCAGCTAGCCGAGCTGCATGCGGTGTCATCGCCCTGCCGAGGAGAAACACTGTATAAGCATACAGCTTCGGCTAGTGAGGCTTGCTAATATACAGAAAAAATTTGCTAATAGAAGTCCCTAAAAGTGAGTTTTTGATGCAGGCAAGAAAATATCTTTATTGCTCAGTATCTTAAGGTGTGCGATTCCATAATTCCTTCATTTTTCGATTTACAATTCCGTACAAAAATAGGCCCTTTTACAATTTAACTTTGGTTAAAAGTACGGCACCATGACTTGGCAGTAACTGGATTGCCTGTGCAGGGATCAACCCTGGCACGAAGAAAAATAAACAATTAGTAACAATAGGGGCCAGATCCTTAGATCTGTCCCCTCTTTAGAAAGCTAATAAAAATTATGCGGGAACTAACATTTTAACCCTGTTTTTTCTGCAAAAAACAACGTGTCAGTGATTGAGTTGTACCAAGAAGTCCGCAGTGGGAGAAATACGTGGACCAGCGAGTCACAGACCGTCACGCGAGGGTGGACGAGCACATTCGTTCATCGAGCGCGGAAAGTAGAACCTTAGAATTGCCCATTCAGCGTGCTGACGAGGCGACATCGCAATTTGTCGCCTATGCCAGCCCTTACCTTTTTTGGGTCACCATCGTCGCTATCGGCGGAGGTTTTTTAATGATGCAGTAGCTGCAAACTCGTTACGCATCAGCCAACGCAAAGCGTGTTCATAGTTGTCGAACAATTCGCCCCCGCGGACCCTCGACATTAGGTGGTACAACGCTGCAAGCGCTTTGCCGTCGAGACTTTCGTCAACCACGACTGCCACGAGCCCTTTGACGCTTTTACGGTATTGATTGAGCACAAAGGCTTTAAATTGGGCTGACTCTTCAGTCGAACGACGCATCTCTAGTCCACGCAAATCGACCAAGTGAGGGAGTGCCGAACTAAATTCCGGGTCGTTTAATAAACGCGTCCCGAGTTCTACCGCATCTGGCAAAGTCACCTGAAGCGAGCCAGTGACGGTCACTAATTCCTCTTCTAAGTTAATGTGGTAAGCGCAGGGCATGGGCAATCCTGATTCCGAATAATCAATATAGTTGATTAAACCAAATTCTTCTGTGCACCCGGTCAAACAACGGCTATGGCATAGTAACGGCATGGAAAAGATCACCCAGTCGGTTATGAATGCGAGACAGCATGCAGTAGGCAGTCCTGCGCGAGCACAACTCATTGAGAAAGCCACCGACGCCCAATCTGTTTTGAGCGAGTGGAACAGTTGGGCTGAACAAAACGGGCGACTTCATCCCCAAGCAGTAGAAGCGTTAGTTGAAGTTGGCGTACCGCGGCTCTTTCTGGCCAAAGAACTGGGTGGCGATGAAGTAGACCCGGTGACTTGCGCGCAAGTTTGCGAGGTGCTCGCTAACGCGGATCCTAGTGCGGGCTGGCACGTCATGGTGTACAACGCTGCCCGTTTAATGTCTGCCGCATGGCCTCATGAAACCCTTGAATATCTGTGGGGCGAAGACCCCGATGCGCTTGTATCTGCCAGCGGCCACACCCCGTTACACGGCATACGCACAGACAAGGGTTTTGTTGTGAACGGGCGCAATTCGTTTGTCAGCGGCTGCCATCATGCCAAGTTCATGATGTCGCCCATGTTAGTCGACGGTGCAATGCATTTCGCTGTAGTACCGATGGCTCAGTGCCAGATTGTGGACAACTGGGACACGCTCGGCATGCGGGGTTCTGGCAGCAATGATGTGGAGGTTCAAGACCTAGAGATTGCTGCTTTTCTTGCGGTGCCCCAGAGCGAAGTTGCGGTGCGATCTAAGTACCACCAAGGGCGTTTGTATCGGTGTCCATCACGGGTGGTTTTTGCGACTTACATACCTGTGGCGCTCAGTCTTGCGAAGCGTGCACTGACTGAGCTTGAGAATCTTGCAAGCAATAAAGTGCCCTATGCCGCGGACATGAAATTGAAAAACCGATCACAAGCGCAAATGCACTACGGCCGAGGGTTGGCTAAGTATCGAGCTGTGCATGGTTATTTCTATGAAGCATTGGCTCAGGTCTGGGACGAAGCTGAAAATGACTATAATTTTGGTGTTGAGCAAAAGGCAGATTTGTATCTGGCCGGGACCCACACTTTGCAAACCTGTGCCGAAGTGGTTCGCCACGTCGCCGATGCCGCTGGATCAAGCATTTTGCACAAAGGCACACCGCTTGAGCGCATCGTGCGAGACATGGAGACCCTTAAGCACCATGGGTTTGCAAACGAATCCCGCTACGGTAGCGTCGCCCAGGCGCTTTGGGGTGCGGACCTCGACTACCCTTTAATGCTCCGTTAACAGGCTGTTCTATTGGATCTAGTTAAATGAGATATGTGATTTATGGCGCTGGTGCCATTGGAGGCACCGTTGGTGCGCGTCTGTTCCAGGTGGGTAAGCAAGTGACGCTGATCAGTCGAGGTGCGCATGGGCGCGCCATGCAGGACAACGGGCTTACGCTCTACTCTCCGAGTGGTCGAGACTCGCTGCGTATCGATGTAGCACTTGCACCCGCCGATGTGGCTAAGTTGAACGCTGACGATGTGGCGATTTTGTTGTGTATGAAGTCCCAGCATACAGAAGCCGCATTGCGAGAGCTGGTAAGTCTGGATGTGAGTGCAGCGCATATTGTCTGCATGCAAAACGGTGTGGCCAATGAACGTGAGGCGTTGCGCTACTTTCCTAACGTTTACGGTGCCGTCGTTAACTTGCCAGCTACACACCTTTTACCTGGTGAGGTCATTACCCATGCCGAAGGCTATGGCGGAATACTGGATACCGGGTGTTACCCCCTCGGTTGTAATTCGGTTTGTGAGCAGATCAATAGTGACCTTTCCGACGCTGGATTCAGCGCGAAGCCTCAGCCACACATCATGCGCTACAAATTTGCCAAGCTACTGCTAAATCTCGGCAACGTTTTACAAGCAGGCTTAGGCCCCGACGCGGATATGGGTGAAATTGGGCGTCGCTTACGACGCGAAGCATTGGCATGTTATGCGGCTGCGGGGATCGATTGTGCGAATAAGACAGAAGTAGCAGAACGTAGCCGAGGCGTGTATCGAATGGGGGTGGTCGAAGGGGCTGAGCATACCGCAGGCTCATCTTGGCAGAGCCTTGAACGAGGTAATCATGACATTGAGACTGAGTTCTTAAACGGAGAAATTTGTTTGCTGGGCCGCCAACATGGCGTTGTGACACCGGCTAACGATGCTTGTGTGAAGATGGGTCGAGCGTTACTTAAACGAGGCGGCAAGCCCGGAGTAATCAGTGTTCAAGAGTTCGAAAGTTGGTTGTAAACTAGCACTGAGCATCCTTCTGTGATTTCAAATCATCTTCACGATCCTTTAATACGCGCGCGTTTTTCAGCGGATAGCCGGAGCGCAGAGTGCGACGTAATTTCTTAAGTCGGTCGCGAGCAAGGGCACAGGCCTTGGCGCTGATGGCGTGACTTTGTTGCGCGCGACGCGTCCGGTTTTCTGAATTCAGCATCCGTGATGCTACAGACTTATGAACTTCCCCAGTCAGTTTTTGTAGTCGAGTTATCTCGCTTGGGGTAAGCCCGGGCGTAATCATCGGCTGCGAAATCTCCACACTTTCTGCCCACGTCGTGGCAGGACATGGCTGATCGGTGAACAGTAGCTCCCCAGAAGATTGGTGACATTGATTGACCAGCGCATAGGCTTGTTGGGGTGTAGCCGACATGATGCAGGCGGCGAGTAAAGGGGCTTTGAGTAGAGTGAGTCGGGTAAGCATTGGCCAAACGTACACGGACCCACTCACCGTGAATGTAGGCACATGACGCTATGGGATGTAGGCCCTCTGATGAGCGACCAGTACATTTGTGTCAGCTGCATGACAGACGCGGCCGAATAGACGATGCACTATGAAGCTCATGGAGACATCGCCACAAGGATGTGGACCCCTTCTAGCCCAGAGTTTAAACGGGCTACTGCTCAAGAAGCCAATCGTCGTCTGACCCTTCGTTAATCGACTCGAATAACGGTGTCGATAGGTATCTTTCGCCCGTGTCGGGCAGCATCGCAAGTAGAACTGTTCCTTGTGGTGCGTCTTGAGCAATTTTTAAAGCTGCAGTGAGGGTCGCACCCGCTGATATGCCAACGAATATGCCTTCTTGCTGAGCCAGTTTAAGTGCGTTTGCCATCGCAGTTTCTTCGTTAACGGTAACGATCTGATCGGCGACGGATTTCTCCAGTACGCCAGGAATAAAATCAGGCGTCCACCCTTGGATTTTGTGTGGACTCCATTCTTGTCCAGAAAGAAGTGCGGCTTGTTCCGGTTCTACAGCAATCACCTTTAAATCAGGGCGTGCAGCTTTTAGCACTTGGCCTGCGCCGGTCAACGTGCCACCCGTACCCCAACCTGTAACCCAGTAGTCGAGTCTGTCGCCTGCGAAGTCTTGGAGAATTTCTGGTCCAGTGGTTGAAGCGTGGTAAGCCGGATTAGCTGGGTTTTCGAATTGACGGGCTAAGAACCAACCGTGCTTTTCAGCGAGTTCTGCAGCTTTTGCCACCATACCCGAGCCTCTTTCTGCTGCTGGCGTTAGGATCACTTTGGCGCCTAACGCGCGCATGATTTTGCGCCGTTCAATACTGAAAGACTCAGCCATAGTTGCGACGAACGGATGACCCATAACCGCGCACACCATCGCCAATGCGATGCCAGTATTTCCTGAGGTGGCTTCAATAACCGTTTGGCCTGGTGCCAATGCACCGCTGTCGCGGGCGTCTTTGACAATGGCATAGGCAAGCCGATCTTTGACTGATGCCATAGGGTTGAACGACTCAACCTTTACGTAGAGATCAATGTGATCGGGTGCAAGGCGGTTGAGCTTGACGATTGGCGTGTTGCCGATTGTTTGTAGTATGTTGTCGTACTTCATGGAAGTCTCCTAGCGTATGTCAGTCTTGATGCCACTAGGGTGCGGTATTTGTGCTCGGAAGCCAAGTCAGAAAAAAACTAGAAAAAAGTTAGAAAAAATCAAATGGGAAAGTCCCACTCGCGTTTCCACCTAGTCTTTCTCGGAAGGTCTTCGTATGTCGTTACCCGCTTCAACTAATTTAACGGTTCTGTCAGTGCTCAAAGCTGGCGAATGGTTCCGTGGTTTAGAACAATCGCTGCTGGAACAACTTGCACAACTCAGCGTGATTCGCAATTTCAGCGCGGGCGAGACGTTGTTCCGGCGCGGTGATCGAGGTGATTTCTTGTACGGCATTATCACCGGCAGCATTAGAGTCACCACGCAATCTGAGGATGGTAAGGAGCTGTCTCTGAACACCATGGTGGCGGGTAAGATTGGTGGTGAAATTGCAGCATTGGATGGTGGCCTAAGAACGGCGACGTGGATTGCGATTGAATCGACTACTGTATTTGCTATAGCGCGAACAAACCTACTCGAGCTGATGACGAAACGCCCTGAATTTGCCCACCACATGGTTGAGGTATTGTGCCAGCGTGTGCGGACTACCAGCCAACAAGTCGAAGATGCCGCATTCCTTGCTGTGCCAGAGCGTTTGGCGCGCCAAATTCTATCTATGGTTAGCGCTTCAGAGCAGAGCCTGCCTTGTAGAATACAAATCTCGCAACGAGAACTGGCGGCCTTTCTCAATGCCTCTCGGCAAGTAGTCAACGGATGTTTGCAGGAGTGGCAACGGTTGGGATTTATTAAGGTTGGTCGGGGTTACGTAGAAGTTCAAAATACTGTTGGCATGTTGGAGCACGCTGCGCAGAGTTAGTGGTGTGTGTGTCTGCGAGCCAAAGCGTTGCGAATATGGGCGATTAACACGGCGGTTACACCAATGACGGTAAGGGCTATTTCCCAGCTTTCCCCAGCGATGTGACTCACTCCGACGAACATGACCAGCAACCCTCCCATCCCTAGGCCCAAGGTCAGATGGCTGCGATGCGCGCGAAAGCCTCGTCCGAGCGCCCAAACACTGGTCGGTGCTGCAAGCCCAAGCAATATCCAATGCGCATTGGTTTCGGTTGCCACCAGCCAGTCGCTGAAGACAGATCCTAGAACTAAGGCGACCGGAAGTGCTAAACAATGAACAAGACAGAGTCCTGACAAAAAGATAGCGACCCGATCAAGTTGGGATTCTTTCAAAACGTACGGCTCAGTTTTGGGGCGCATACGCTAGCGTGTGAAGCGTGGCGAGGCAAGAAAATTTACTGCCCCTTAATGCCGTAGAATTGAAAGAGTAGCTAACAACGAGGACAAAATTGAGCAAAGAAGACCGAGATAAGTGGGACGCTCGCTACCGTGCAGGCGCCTATGAGGCGCGGAGTCATGCCAGTCAGCTGTTGGTTGAGTGGGCGCCAGCAGTGCGTGCCGACGACCGAATTCGGGCCTGCGATTTTGCCTGTGGTCGCGGTAGAAATTCCAATTATCTGGCTCAACGGGGCTATCAAGTTGAGGGTTATGATGTTTCCGCAGTTGCGTTGGAGCTGGCAGCGAATTCCAGCGCCGAAGCAATCCGCTGGATACAGCGTGACCTGTTGGTTGATGGACTGCCTGAGGCTGCGAAATTTGACCTCATTGTTGTGTTCAGATTTGTTGATCTTGAAGGGTTGGTTGGACTCACCCAGCGACTAACGCCTGGTGGCATGCTCATTATTGAGAATCACCTCCAATGGCCCTCATCTGAACCGGATTTATCGGGTCCTGGCAGTGATCGATTTAGAGTGGCTGCGGGTGCATTGGTGAATGCTACGGGAGGCATGACCGTGCTGCACGAATTTGAAGGCTTGACCGAAGATCCAGACGGCAGCAAAGTCGCCTTGGCGCAGCTGGTAGCGACCAAGCCTATGCAGTTAGACTAACACCCAACAACCCACATCAACGAAATACCAGCTAGCCGGGGAAATCCTTGAAAGACATACCGATAATCAGTTTGAAAAATCACCTAGATGGCAAACTTGATGCTGAAGCCTACAGAACGTTGGCTCGTGCCTGTGAAGATCATGGCTTTTTCCTTCTCTCGGACCATGGCGAGCAACCGCTTATTGATAGTGTGTTCGACTCAAGCGAGCAATTCTTTGCGCAGGCCAAAGACAAGAAAATGGAAGTGTTCCGCGATGAGTTGAATCCGTTAGGCTATTTCGATCGTGAACTAACGAAGCAGCGCAGAGATCAGAAAGAGGTCTATGATTTCAAGGCGGGTGGCTACATTTCAAGCGATCCAAACAAGCAAACCCGCTGGCCCAACTCGCCAGAAGGTTTTCAAGATGTGTTGACGAACTTTTTTACAACGTTTACAACTTTGTCAGAACAAACCATGGGCATGGTATTTCATTCCTTAGGTATGCCGCTGGCCGAAGTCGCGGACACCATGCAGAGTGGCTTTGGTGAAGCGCACTCTAGTGCGGCGCGACTTAACTTCTATCCCTCCGCTGATCCTGTACCCGATGGACAACGATCGAGCGTTACACCGCTTGGAGATATGGCGTTACACCACCATACCGATCCTGGTGCAATTACGTTGTTGTTGCAGGACAACCAGGGTGGACTGCAGGCGCTTTCGAAAGAAGATGGTTGGATCGACGTGCCGCCGAAAGAAGGCACAATTGTCGTCAACGTTGGTGATGTATTACAAGTTTGGACCAACGACAGATGCACGGCTGGGTGTCATCGGGTATTGCCCGTTGCATCCCAACAGGGGCGTTTTAGCACACCTTTTTTCTATCAGCCGCGTTACGACGCCCAAGTGTCGCCCTGGCTGCAGGAAGGTGATGAAGCCCGATATAAGAGTTTCTCCTGGCGAGAATATATTCGCGGACGGGTGACAGACAACTTCGCCGACTACGGCGACAGTGATATTCAAATCGAACGGTATCGTATCGCCTCTTAAGCATGCCTCGCTACTCGCACATTCTCTTTGACCACGATGGGGTTCTGGTGGATACCGAGGCTTTGTACTATCAGGCAACATTAGAGAGATTGGCTGACCATGGACATGATCTTCCGCTAGATGAGTATCTGGACATCCAAGCCGAAGGAGGTAATGCGTGGCTGCCTATGACCCAAGCAGGCCACTCAGAAGAAGATATCCAGGCTCAAAAAACGTTGCGCAATATTCGCTATCAAGCGCTCATAACCACAGCTGATATTGATATTGAAGGCGTCGAGGCAGTACTTACTCAACTTGGAAAGTCGTTAACCCTTGCCATTGTAACCACTGCGAGGCAGGAAGATTTTGACCTCATTCATCGTCATCGTAGCATTGTTCAACACATGGACTTGGTACTAACCAACAAAGACTATGCACGAGCGAAACCTGAG
>JBNMMV010000082.1:0-13612 GCA_051270205.1 Limisphaerales bacterium | reverse complement strand
ACGCGTTGGATTAATACCCTGGAAAATGAACAGGTGAAGTACGGCGACGAACTTAGACCGCGGTCTGACTTTCTAAACTGGCAAGATATGCGAGAAATTGTCGATTCGGGTTTGGTCGAAGTTGCGTCCCATAGCCATGATATGCATCGCGGCATCCTTGCCAACTCTTTCGGCAATTTACAACCAAGTGGTAAAGCTTTTGCTTATGACGCATCAACGGAGCGTTACGAGACAGAAACAGAATTTACCAGACGCTTAACCGACGATCTAGAAACCTCACAACGACTTTTTGTTGAGCATCTAGGCAAGCCCGCAACGACCATGGTGTGGCCCTACGGTGCGTACAACAATTTGTCCAACGCAGCCGCAAGTGAGTTGGGCATGGACGAGTTCTTGACCTTAGACAGCTTGGTCAACCACCGCGATAAACCAGGCATCCATAGAGAATTGGTGAGCAACGAGACTGAACTAAGAGAGCTACGTCTCATTGCCGAAAGTCGATTTCCAACCCGCCCTGTTCGAGCTGTGCATTTGGATCTTGATTATTTGTATGACGATGATGATGTTCAATTCGCGAGAAATTTGGATTTGCTTCTCGATCGAATAAAAGCGATGCAGGTGAGTACCGTCTACCTGCAAGCATTTGCAGATCCAGATGGAAATGGCGTTGCCGACGCGTTGTATTTTGTCAATCGCCATCTACCGTTACGCAAAGATATTTTTAATCGTGTTGCATGGCAGTTGAGGACCCGCGCTAACGTGCAGGTCTATGCCTGGATGCCAGTTCTCGCCTTTCGGTTGCCCGATCCTGCCATGAACCAGCGGTTAGCGGTGCAGTCGGCAGATGGATCCCACCTTGAGCGTTACCACAGGTTATCGCCTTTCAGCGATGAAGCACGAACTATTATTGGAGAGATCTATGCTGACCTCGGTCGTTCCAGTAGCTTCAATGGCGTGTTGTTTCACGATGATGCATTTTTGACAGACCAAGAGGATGTCCATCCAGCAGCCTTGGCATTTGCCCAGGCTCACGGCGTTCGAAAACTCTCTTCGAATCATAAAACCGAACAGCTACTGCGACTCACAGACAAGCTGTCGGAAATATTACGGACCTGGCAGCCAGGACTCAAAACGGCTAGAAACCTGTACGCCGAGGTGGTTTTAAACCCGCACAGTGAAAACTGGTTTGCGCAAGACTTTGCAGCGTTTCTTGAGCGCTATGATCATGTTGCGCTCATGGCTATGCCTTATCTTGAAGAGGTGGATAAACCAGCGGCTTGGTTAGCCCACTTGCGTAAGACGGTCAGAAAACACGACCCAAGTCTTAAGCGCACAGTTTTTCACATGCAGACATTGGATTGGCGTAGCGGAATGCCGGTCGCAAATAAGGTGTTGGCAGAACAGTTTGAGCAAATGTTGAAAGGTGGGGTAAGGCACATTGCCTACTATCCAGATGACATTTTCAATAACCACCCTGATCTGTCCATGGTGCGTGCAAAACTGTCCGTCAATGATTTCCCAGCATTGCTTGGTGTTACGCCATGAGCGACCTATTTTACTTCGTCTTGCAAGAGTTTGCCCTGATCTACCCACTGTTTATGGCCTACTTGTGGATGGTGGGTGGCATTACTTATTTCGTACGTTGGGAAAATTTTGGCAGGCAGAAGGTAGATGAACCACCGATACTGGCGCACTATCCAGGGGTTTCAATTATCGTCCCTGCTCACAATGAGTCTTACGCAATACTAGAAACCATAGACTCACTTGTTAATCAAAAATATCCCGAATTTGAAATTATCGTGGTTAATGACGGCAGTACTGATGATACCGCTGAGATCATTGATCGCCTCGCCGTAGACGGCAAGATTCGTGTAATTCATCTGGCGACGAATCAAGGCAAGGCAGCTGCGATGCGAGTCGGCACCCTTGCGTCGAACCATGAGATTCTAGTTTGTATTGACGGTGATGCGGTTCTTGATGAGCATGCCTTAGTTTGGCTGGTGCGTCATTTTGAGAGCCCGCGAGTGGGTGCTGTAACAGGCAATCCACGTGTGCGAACTCGATCGACGCTACTGGGTAAAGTTCAGGTTGGAGAGTTTTCTTCGATTATTGGTTTAATAAAGCGCGCCCAACGGATCTACGGGCGGGTCTTTACTGTTTCCGGCGTGGTCGCGGCATTTCGTAAAACGGCACTGTACAGAGTCGGGTTTTGGGACCTCAACAAACTTACCGATGACATTGATATCAGTTGGCGTCTGCAGATGGATCACTGGGCGATACGCTTTGAATCTAATGCGCTGTGCTGGATCTTGATGCCAGAGACTATACAAGGTCTATGGGCGCAGCGGCTTCGCTGGGCTCAAGGTGGGGTCGAAGTGATCTTGCAGCACGCTAAAGGTTTGATGCACTGGCGACAAAGGCATATGTGGCCGGTCTTTATAGAATTTTGCTTGAGCGTCATTTGGTCGTATACAATTTTGGTGCTGGGTGTAAGTGTGTTGGTAGACCAGGTGCAGGACATACCTGCGCTGCCTAGCATCCAAGATTGGCTACCCAGCTGGGGTGGTGCGCTTATTGGGCTGACTTGTTTAGTTCAGTTTGGCCTTAGCCTTCTTATTGACAGTCGTTATGAAAAAGGCCTATCGAAATACTACTTCTGGATCATCTGGTACCCAGTGGTGTACTGGTTGTTGAATGTGCTGACAACTATTGTAGCGGTCCCAAAGACATTGTTTCGAGGTAAGTCCAAGCGCGCAGTATGGGTGAGTCCAGATCGGGGAGAGCAGTTTGACGCTTCCAATAGGTCCTGAATCATTACCCGATGACGTCCCATTTGCACCTGAGGTAAAGGGGGGATATTTACGGCCGCTTATTATCGAAAGACCGGACCTCCAATCACTAGCCCAGCGTTGGGGCTATCGTAGCGTCACGGTTTTGTGTTGGTTGTTGTGGCTATATCTATTTGTACCACTGCTGAGTTTTGCAGCGTGGTTTGCGGGGCTTTCGATTATCTACCAGCTTCTGTTGCAAGATCTTGATGTGGATCGTCTGTGGTCGATGCTTGCGGTCTATTTTACCGGTATCGGTATGTTTACCGGCACGTTCCTTCTGTGGGCATTTTACTCATATATGAGGTTTCGCAATACTGAGCGACGCCAATTTGCACCAATAGTTGATACACAAACGCTAGCGGCCTCCCATGGACTCGATACGGAAACGGTTGAAAATTGGCGTAGTGAGGCTTCCCAGGTAATTAGTGCCGAGACTTTAACTCGTCTGTTTCACGACGGAGAAATGGACCCTTAAGCTCTATCGCTGCACGATGGCTTCAATCTCAGCGATCGATTGCTCATCAAGGCTTTTCGCGAAACAGGCAATAGTTCGCCACACTTTGTGCGTCTCACAATATTCTTTGGCGCAAGTTAAGTGAATAAAGCCTGAACTATTGTAGGCATCATCGGTGAAGTAAATCAGTGGCAAACGCCAATCGCCCATGGTGACTAAGTCATTGCAGTGTCGACAACGAGCCCGGCCGCTTGAGGCTTGCTCGATATTTCCCAGTCGTTGTAGTCGAGGGTTACTGACAGCGTTATCGGCATCTTCCATGAGCGTTGCTTTGTCATTTTCTGGATCGTCTTGTTGTGGATAATCGATCAGTGTTTCCAAAAGCGAGGCCGGTCGGCGTTGAGCTGCACATGCTGGATGATGCCAATGCGTCATCTCCCCGTCACCAAATGGGTTAGGTAGCCGTTCTCCAAATCGCAACGTCTGCTTGTCTATTTTCTCTCCGCAACCACGGCACTTTGAACGCCCGCTGGGTGCAATCTCAAATACATGGGTAGCCAAGATTATTTCCCCTGCCAGTTTGGTTTTCGTTTTTCGGCAAAAGCCCGCGGTCCTTCCTTGGCGTCATCAGACCGTTTCCATCGATAAAATGCCGGATAAGCTTCCTGACTCTCCATGGCGGCAGCGAGACTGGGTTCATCTAAGCCTCGCTCTATGGCCTCCTTTGAAGCGGCGATTGCGAGGGGCGCACACTTTAGAATGCGTTCACACCAGCTATCTATGGTGGCTTGAAGGTCTACTGGGGCGACAACTTCGTTGACGAAGCCGAGCCGCATGCCTTCATCTGCAGAGACGCGTTGCGCGGTAAGGACCATGCCCATGGCTTGTTTTAGGCCAATTTGCCGGGCCAGTCGATGCACACCGCCGCCGAGAGCAACGGCACCTACGAGGGGTTCGGGTAAGCCAAAGCTTGAGCGCTCAGTAGCGATGATAATGTCGCAAGCGAGGGCTATTTCAAAGCCGCCGCCCAGCGCGAATCCGTCTACCGCCGCGATCAGCGGTTTGTTGAGATCATATCGTTCGATCAATCCGGCGTAGCCGTTTTTGGGATAGCGGCGACCACTGTCGAACGCGATGGACTTTAAATCACTGCCTGCACAGAAGGCTCGATCTCCGGCACCCTGAATGACACAAATGTACTGCTCATCCGTGGCTGCAAAGTCGTCAAAGGCTTGCTGAAGCTCATCATGCATATCCGGTGTAATGGCGTTCAAGGAATCCGGTCGATTAAGAAGGAGGTGTGTAACATGCGATTCAACGCTGACTTCAATATTCTGATAAGACATTGGCCATAGTCCTTATTGTGGAAGCTTAAAGGCCATCACATGATCGCTCGCCGGCAGTGGAGATAGCCAATGCCCGCCAGCTGCCACCACAACATACTGTTCGCCTTCATAGGTGTAAGTCATTGGCACGCCGTTGGCACTGGTAGGCAGTTTGGTTTGCCACAGAACCTCACCGTCTTCGATGTCGAAGGCGCGAAGGTAGCCATCCATGGTGGCGCCAATGAAGATCAGACCACTCGCCGTGACTAACGGGCCACCTTGTTGCCACCCGCTGGAGAAAAATGTGTGAATTGGCCAAGGTACAACGCCTTCCAGCGAACCAAACGGCACCTGCCAAAGAAGCGTGCCGGCTTCAAGGTCAACTGCTGACAAAGTTGACCACGGAGGTGCTGAACAGGGTGCACCGAGCGGAGAGGTAATAGGTTCCATAACCACACAGTAACGAGATCCTTTTTGAGGGAAGCTCGATTCGCCTTCTTTACAATCCTGTTGAGGGACAAGCTTGACCATCATCGCCATGTGATGAGTGTTGGCGACCATAATCTTACGGTCTAAATCCACCGCCGGTGCACCCCAGTTGTTTCCGCCGAGCGGGGAAGGATAGTAGACACTGCCTTTTAGACTAGGTGGCGTGTAAATGGGACCGGTCTGCATATCTTCGAGTTTTTTGCGGCACTGACCACGGTCCCAAAATGTCATGCCCCAGGCGTCATCCGGGGTCATGCCGAGTTTGTGCAGCGGTGGTGGCTTGGTTGGAAAAGGTTGGGTGGGGCTTAAATACTCGCCAGGTACCGCACCGTCTTGAGGAACAGGTCGTTCTTCAACAGGGTGTAATGGTGTGCCTGTTTCTCGATCGAGTACGAACGTCATTCCCATCTTAGTGACCTGTACCACTGCGGGCCGGGTCGTGCCCTCAATAGTCAGATCTACCAATGTTGGTTGTGCAGGGATGTCGTAGTCCCAAATATCATGGTGAACGGTTTGGTAGTGCCAGTCTATTTCGCCAGTTTGCGCCTTCAGCGCAACCACCGAGCTTGAGTAATAGTCCAGGTGACCGTCACGATCGCCGCCATAATAATCTGGAGATGAATTCCCGGTGGGAACTATGACCAAGCCGCGCGCTTCATCGACAGAGATGGTAGACCAGACGTTGGTTGTGCCGGGTGTATAGGTGCCCATCTCGTCTGCTTGGCTGTGCTCTGGGTGGGTTGGATTCCAGCCCCAGATAAATTCTCCGGTGACAACATTGAATGCCCGAACCACGCCAGCGGGAACATCAGGCCGGAAGCTGTCAATTACCATGGCGCCGGAGATAACCAAATCGTCAACCACCGCTGGAGCGCTGGTGATTTGATATTCCATGGCTTCGTGTTTAGTGAGACCAACGGTCAGATCTACCTCGCCATTGTTGCCAAAGTTCGGACAGCGTTTACCCGTTTTACCATCGAGTGCAAAAATGCGGCCATCGAGGGTGCCCAGTAGTATTCGATGTCCGCAGAATGCGTCCGGGTCTTCATCACTCTGCCAGCTAGAAACACCACGGCAGTTTGTGAGTCCTTCGTCGGACAGATCAACTTCCGGATCGAATACCCAGCGTTCGACACCGGTGCCCGGGTCTAACGCGAAGACGCGATTAAACGGGGTGCAGTAGTAGAGTGTGTCGCGCACCATGATGGGCGTCACGATAAAGGTCGTCGGTCGGTTACGAGAGGTTTCTGTGGAATTGCTTTCAAAGACATCTAGGCTGCCCTCAGTGAAGTCACCGGAGCGGTGTACCCAAGCCTCATCTAGCTGCGAAACGTTGTCTTTGGTAATTTGATCAGCCCGTGAATAGTGGCCACCACCCTTAGCACCGCCATAGGCAGGCCACTCTTCATTGTCGGCAGCGAAAGTTGGCACAGTCAGTAGAAGTGAAAATATAGTGATGAGTCCTTTCCTGAGTTTGGTCCTGAGTTTGGTCCTGAGTTTGGGGTGAACTTTGGGGTGAACTTTGGCATGAAGTAGGGAGTAGCGCATGTTGATCTCCAGTAGGCACGGGTTAGATCATTACATCTTACGCCCCTTTTTCAAGCTTGCATGCGAGTGCATACTTGTCGCACGAATATTAGGAGTTGGACATGACAAAACAAGTTAATTGGTACTACTTTCGCGGCGGCTGAACCAGCTGTACACGAGCATCCAAGTTTTTGGAGGCAAACAATATAGAGATCGCTGAAAAGATTCCGGCCAGTCGTAAGCTACAGAGGACGGACGCAGCAGGACTGTTAGCTAAGGCCAAATCAATGACAGTTTCGAAAGGTAAGAAGATGGCAGACTTTAAGGGCGGCAAGTCCGCAGCCAGTGACGCAATCGATGCAATGCTGGGCTCAACCGGTAATCTAAGAGCGCCGACTTTGGTTGTGGGCAATAAGCTAATCGTTGGTTTTAATGAAGCACTTTACCAGCAGGTGTTTGAGAAATAACCTAGCGGCCGGCGCTTTGATCCTCGAATGTTAAATCAACCTCTGTTTCAACTTTTGATGCAAGGAAGCGCTGCAAGTCTTTGGAAAGGTGCCTCGCCTGCTGGCTGGGTAGACCTGAATCGGTATATCTGTCGAGCGGCCAGGGTTCGTGAACTGTCACCACGAAATGAGCTCTTGAAGCAGGCACTTGCCACCATGACTCAGCCTTGGTGAGCGTGGTTGGTGAAACGGTAATGCTTACCGGTTGTAGCCGGGCATCTGTTTGTAGAGCCAAATGGGCTGCCCCGCGTTTAAATTTCATTGATTGTCCGGGTACCGTACGAGTGCCTTCCGGAAAGACAATGACGGTCTCTCCAAACAAGAGTGCCTGGCTTATTTGATCAGCTAGATCAGGCGCTTGGCTGTTGATGTAGCCCGCCGCGTAAACGGGTCCGGCAAGGAATGGGTTCTTGAACAGACCGGGTTTGACCACGCAGTTGGCATTTGGAAGCCAGCCCGCTATCAGTACAATATCTATTAGTGACGGGTGATTGGCGATGAGGATGGTGCCAGGTGTGACCCTAGATAGATTTTTGTGTTCAAAGGTAATTACGTTAAGTGCCTGGACCAACCACATAAAGGTACGGAAACACCAGGCTATCACCGCCCGCGAGTGGCGCGAGAGGTCACGGCGTGGCGCGAACAACAGCAGTAGGGGGAACACCAAAATCCCAATTACTAAACCGCCCACGCCAAAAAGCGCGAATGCTAATCCTGTTTTGACGATTCTAGAAATTCGGTCCATTTCGGCTATGTAAGCTGGGTCGGTTAATTAGTGGTCGAGCCAATTGTACGTTAAAGTTGCACTTTTCTTGAACGCGATTAATGTGTCGCGCTCAATCCTACAACGATACTGCCACCGGAATGACTCAATTGGATGTAAACAAGGCTGAGGCGAATACGAGCGACGTGCAGTCACTGAGTCCACATCCTGTGTTGGATGAGTACTATGCTACGGCGTCTGATCGCCGGGACGCTGTGGATGAGTTATTTGACTCCACGGCGGCCGAATACGATGGTATCACTGACATCATGAGTTTTGGCTCAGGTCGGTGGTATCGGCAACAAGCGCTCATACGTGCCGGTTGTGTTGCCGGCCATAAAGTACTAGACGTCGGCGCTGGGACCGGCGTCATAAGTGCGCTTGCACAAGACATCGTCGGCGAAGACGGCGAAGTTGTGGCACTTGACCCCAGTGCCGGTATGTTAGGCCAAGCGCAAGCCCGAGGTGTTCGAAATTGCTGCATGGGTTTAGGCGAAGCCTTACCTTTTCCGGACCAAACCTTCGACTTACTCACCATGGGGTATGCGCTACGCCATGTCGCGGATCTACGTATGGCATTCAGCGAATATAGACGCGTGTTGAAACCTGGTGGTCGAATTTTGTTGCTTGAGATAACCAGACCTAGTTCGACAATCGGCCGAGGCTTATTGAAATTCTATATGAAAGGCATCGTGCCCAATGTAGGTCGCCTGCGAAGCGTCGAAACGAAAAAATTGATGCGATATTATTGGGATACCATCGACAGTTGTGTGCCACCCGAGACCATCGTGCAGGCCATTGCCGATGCCGGCTTTGCGCAGACCCATCGACACAAGGTGATGGGAATTTTCAGCGAATACTCTGGAGTTAACGGTGAGTGACCTAAAACAGACCACAGAAGAAGCTAGGCTGGCAGAAATTATTGTTGCCGCATTGGACATTGATGACATAGAGGCTGCTGACGTTGTACCGACCGCCGCTTTGTTCGATCCCGACAATGCCGAAAGTCTCGGTTTAGATTCAATTGATGCGCTGGAGATATCCCTCGCCATCGACAAGCACTTCAATGTTCAGCTTGAAGCTGAAAACGAAGCCAACAAGGAAATATTTTTCAGTCTGCGTTCGCTCACTGAGTTCGTAATGGCTCAAGCAGATGGCTAGTCGTGCGCCTTATACTTATTCTTCAATACCCGTTAGTTAACCATCTCGGCGCCTATTTAGAGCGGGGTGAAATTCGACTGGCCTCGTTGGCCTTGGTGGTGTTGGGTTTCTTTTGGAGCGGGCTGCTCACTTTCAGTCCCCGTGCTATTGCTGGGTTGATAGGGGTTTGGGCCGGGTTACTTGGTCTCTACCACTACGAACAAATTGGTTGGTTATACCTGCTCTTGCCAGGCATCGTGCCAATGGCACTACTGGTTGTTTTTGCAATGACATTGCGCCCTGGATCTGAAGCGTTGGTGACCCGGATCGGTGAACAAGCACGTGGGCCGCTGTCTAAAGAAATGCGTCACTACACCAATCGGTTGACGCTCTTGTGGTGTGTTGTCTTTGGTGTTTTGGCGGTGCAGGCGATAGTGCTGTTTATGCTGCGAGGCCTTGGTCAGCAAGAAGAGGTGACTGAGTCTGTGTTAGTCAACATTGTGACGCCGCTGGTGGTCACCGGCTTGTTTGTTGGTGAGTTTTTTATACGTAAAAAACGCTTCCCTGATCATGATCATCCAGGTTTCTTTGACTACTTGGCGATCGTGAGAACGCATCGGTGAGCTTGCCTCAGGCCTTAGCTAAAACGGTAAGATTGTTTCAGAATTTTCAACCCGAAGCGCCAGCAATATATTATCGAGGCGGCAATGTACTCACTCAGGGACAATTGCTGGCTGCAGGCTATCGGCTGGCTGAGCGATTGGATCAACCGCAGCCGCTGCTAAATTTGTCTCAGTCGCGGGCAGAATTTGTGGTTGGCCTAATCGCGACGTTGCTTAGTAAAAGCACCATGTTGTTGCCGATATCGCCTCATGCCAGTGATCTCGAGCGCGTCCAAAAAGCCTATGGCGGACACCAACAGTTGGTTGATGTTAAGTCAGAGATTGATGGTCAAATATTCGTTAGTGAGTTTCTTGATTTCGATGGTGCGATTTCTACCGACAATCCTCCAATCGCAACTGACCAAACTTTGGCAGTGGCCTTTACCTCAGGGAGTACGGGGGATCCCCAACCGCACGAAAAGACTTGGGGTGCACTCAGTTACACGGCACAGAGCTTAACTCGGCGTTTTGGCCTAGGTTCCGATGCTTGTGCCATAGCAACAATACCCTCCCAGCACATGTATGGTTTGGAAATGACTGCCATGGCGCTCTTGCAAGGTGGCATTGGGCTGTTCAATGACGCACCATTTTTCCCTAAAGACATTGTTTTAGCCTGTCACGATGTGGCTAAACCGTGGCTGATAACAACACCCGTTCACTTGAAAGCACTGCTCTCAGCTAACGTTGCGCACTCGCAACTTGCAGGGGTGGTCTCTGCAACCGCGCCGCTCACCGTTCAGCTAGCCCAAGCCGCAGAAAATGCATTTAGTACTCCAGTGCAGGAGATCTATGGGTGCACCGAGGCTGGCAGCGTTGCCACGCGGTTTACAACCAGGGCGAGTAGGTGGGATCTACTGGACGGAATTACTTTTATATCAAGTGGTGATGACGCCACCATCAGCGTGCCGGGTATTGCAGATCCGGTACCGTTAACGGATGAGATATCCCTAGCAGGCGAAGGCTTTGAGTTACTTGGACGCGGCCAAGATATGATCAATGTTGCTGGCAAGCGATTCAGTCTGGCGCGTCTTAACGCGGAACTTTTGGATTTGCGTGAAATTGAGGATGGTATCGCTTTCCTACCTGATGATGAGGATGGAATTGGCCGACCCGCGGCGCTTGTGGTTTCGGAGCTCTCCGGACGAGAAATCAATCGCCTACTAACCAAAAAAATAGCGGCAGCTTTTGTGCCGCGACCGATTTTGAATGTTGTCAGCATCCCACGTAACGCTACCGGCAAAGTTCTGCGTGAAGACCTCATGAAGCTTTATAGGCACTTGAAGTGATTGTTGAATTACCAATCCCTGAGGTGCACGCTTGTTATCCACACCATTTCCCGGACCACACCTTGGTGCCTGGTTATCTATTGTTGGAGCTCATTGGCGAGGTGCTGACAGCGGCCGACATTCACACCTGTGGTGTACGCCAAGCGAAGTTTTTGTTGCCGGTCTATCCTGGTGAGTTGGCGTGTTTAAATATAGATACGAAACCGAATAGAGCGAACGTGGCGCTAACCATCGATAGGCAACTTCGATTGTCAGCGAAATTTGAGGTGAATGAACTTGGACCCTGATTCTCACGACAACGTGGATTGGCAATCGCAGCGAGAAGCAACTAATCGATTTTGGTTGACGGCCTTGTTGGTAGTGTTGCGAGTATTCGGTCGAACGGCAGCACGATGGGTTTTGCTGCCGGTGGTGGCTGCATTTTCCTTTGTGTTTAATGGTCCAGCACGACGCGCAAGTCGCAGATATCTACGACGCGTTGATGGCTGTAGCGGTAGCTTGGGAGAGGTTTTTCGTCACATGCACACCTTTGCGACTGTCTCTGCCGATCGGCTGGTGCTTATGGATCAAGGCAGTGAAAAGTTTTCGATAGAGCTGGTTAATACAGAATGTTTTGCCGACCTGACGGCCGGAGCAATACTGGTCACTAGCCATTTTGGCAGTTTCGACGTGATGCGGGTGGAAGCGGATACCCTCCAGCCGATTCCTATCCACATCCTGCTCGATGTCGCCCACAATCAGAAAACACTAGCGCTCATAAATAGACTAAATCCGGTCATGGCTAGTCGCATTGTGGATGCGGGCGTTGGCGGACCCAAACTGATTCTGAAGCTCAAGAACTTGTTGGAATCGAATAGATTGGTGGGGGTTATGGCGGACCGTGTAGTAGGGGGTCAACGCACCCAGCAGGTTGATTTTTTGGGTGGCCGAGCTAAATTCCCTCTCGGGCCCTGGCTGATGGCTGCGATTCTAGAAAAGCCAGTGATTCTCTGTTTCGGTGTTTTCTTGGGCGGTAATCGCTATCGTGTAACTTGCGAAAGGTTAATGTTAGATCCGTCTGGGCGGACAAAAGAAAAAGCCGAAAAAGCGCTGTTGCAGTATGTGCAGCGACTAGAACACTACGTCGACCAAGCACCTTTTAACTGGTTTAACTTTTATGATTTTTGGGAAAATGAAAATTCGAATGAGCGGCCTCCACCGTGAGTGAATTTACGGGTTCACCTGGCACTTTTACAGGTACTTTGACGGGTAAGAGGGAAGCGCATTTCGAACCATTGCCAATAGCCAATTTTACACTGACAACTGCACTAGGCAGAGGTCGCGAGGCGCAAGTTTTGGGCGGCGAATCTGGACTTCGGCGCTGTGACTTTCCAGGAGCAGAACACATCGATACCTGGATTGGGCGGGTGGAGGGTGTCGAGGATGTGACGCTACCCGATGATCTACAATCCTACGACTGTCGAAACCACCGTCTGGCTTATCTAGGGTTGCAACAGGATTCGTTTCTTAAGTCAGTTGATGGTGCCATAGAAAGGCACGGTGCCGATCGGGTGGGGGTGATTGTTGGTACCAGTACGTCAGGCATAGAAGAGACAGAACGCGCGTATACCCAATTAGCATCCGGCAATCTACAGATGCCTGATTGGTACAACTACTATCAGACTCACAATATAGGCTCGCTTGCGCGCTTCACTGCTGCTGTCACTGGCGCCCAGGGGTATAGCTTGGCGGTGTCTACCGCGTGTTCGTCATCGAACAAGGTCTTTGCCAGTGCGGCTCGAGCGCTGCAGTTTAACTTATGCGACGCAGTTGTTGTCGGCGGAGTCGATACCTTATGCCTCACCACGCTTTGTGGGTTTACTTCTCTGCAGTTAACTTCGCAACAACCCTGTCGACCCTGCGATCAGCAGCGTGATGGTATATCCATTGGTGAAGCCGCCGGCTTTGCGTTGCTTGAGCGGTCTGAAGTCACGACCGACGGTGCTCAGGGTTTTCTCTTAGGCTACGGAGAAAGTGCGGATGCTCACCATATGTCTAGTCCGCACCCGGAAGGCAAGGGGGCGTTCATGGCCATGCAGCAAGCCACCGCTATGGCAGGTGTGAGTCCCAAAGATGTGGGCTACATTAACTTGCATGGCACCGGAACACAGGCAAACGATGTAAGTGAGTGCTTGGCGGTCCACAATTTGGTGGGGTGCGAAGTGCCTGTTAGCTCTACCAAAGGCTACTTCGGGCACACTTTAGGCGCCGCTGGTATCGTTGAGAGTCTTGTTTCTGTACTTGCATTGCAAAACCAGAGGCTGCCCGAAAATTTGAATTTGAGTGAACTCGACGAACGCATCTTGGCCACCGTTTTGGCTGAAAGTAAACAGACCCAAGCACATTGTGCGCTGTCTAACTCCTTCGGTTTTGGTGGCAACAATTGTAGTTTGTTGATGGGTATCTGATAGTTATAAGGCAGGGCTAGTTATGAGAGTGGTTGCGTCATGAGAGTAGTTGAGTGATGAGAGTAGTTGAGTGATGAGAGTGTATCTCCGCGATCTGGCTACCTATTCACCCTATGCGGTGGATTGGCCAACGTTGGCTGAAAAGTTGCGAGGATCGACGGGTCTCGATGCTGACATTCAGC
>JBNMMV010000081.1:0-13652 GCA_051270205.1 Limisphaerales bacterium | reverse complement strand
GGCCAATCGCTATTTTGTATTGTGGCGTGATGCCGTAGATCATCCATGGGCGACTCAGTTGTAGCCAACAATTCGATGCCGAACTTTTCGAACAAAGATCTAGGTAGAAACTCCGGTGAATCTAGCTTCGTTTGCATAACCTCATAGAAGTGATCGGCAGTACCGGGGTTTAACCGATCCGTTAACTCGAATACTTCTGCGAAAACATGGTCGAACCAGATCCGAGTTGGCGTGCCCTGGAACAGGTAATAGTGGTCAGCGAAAAGACGCCAGACTACTTCTGGCGCCGGTGGGCTGGCTAGCGCTTGTTCTGTTGTCGATATCCCCAACCGCGCAAGGCTAATGCCCTGGCTATATAGCATTCGATAGACATAGTGATCTGGTGTTATGAGCAACTCGGTAGGATTGGAAAAAGGTACGTTTTTGGCGAACCACCCAGCATCCGTATGTCCATGCGGACTGATAATAGGTAGGGACTTTACGCTGTTGTACAACCCTCGTGCAATGTCGAGAGACTTAGCTTCTACTGGCAAAAGGCGGTCAGGATGTAATAATTCAGGCATGGGGAGCAGCTTGGTTCCGATTAAGGAAATTACCCGTGGTTCTTAATCTGCAGAGTAAACGGGTAGGACCTATTTGGCTAATTCGGTACCGAAGCTATCGTGGTTTAGTGCTGGTGCGACTTTAGATGGCTATTCAACAGGCTTACAATAGTGCACAACCGAAAGAGGAATTGCGATATGGCAACTGAAACAAACAACGAAAAGTTTGATATCCGTGGAATTAATCACTTGGCGCTCGTTTGTCGAGATATGAAAGCGACAGTGGATTTCTATTCCGGCATCTTAGGCATGCCGTTGACAAAAACCATTGAGTTACCGGGCAATGCAGGCCAGCATTTTTTCTTTGATATCGGCAAAGGCGATTCACTCGCCTTCTTTTGGTACCCCGAAGGCGAAAAGAGTCAGCCAGGTGTCACCCATGCCTCTGCGCTGGTTGGTAAAGGGGACATAACCTCTGCGCACGCGTCTATGAACCATGTAGCTTTTGACGTGCCTGAAGAGCATATCGAAGCGTATGCCAAAAAACTGCGTGCGGCAGGTGTGGAGTGCACTGAAGTCTTCAATCATGATGAATCCGAGATTGGGGCAAGTCGCGATATTACCGAATCTACTTTCGTAAGGTCTGTCTACTTCAAAGACCCCGATGGCATTTTGTTAGAGTTTGCAGCGTGGACCCGCGAGCTCGATGAGCGAGACGTTAACTTGGAACCGGCAACTGCCATTGAGGAATGAGCGAGGCTTTGGTTGCTCGTTGATCGCTAGAGGCTAGAGGCTAGAGGCTTACTCGGGAAGGAACCAGACCGGTGAAGTCCAGGCTCGCTCACGAATGGTTTTCCTAGCTTCTGGGAAGTCGTCACATCGGCCTTCCTCGAGACATCTGTGTTCACTCCAGCGTGGTGTTGGTGACTCTAGCACGCGTACATACCAGAAGGTCGGCGACGCAGGGTTAAATGTTTTGTCTTGCCAAGTAACGCAAACGTCGAGGCCGCCTTTTGCATCTTCCCAGACCTGGTGGACGGATTCCGTCGCGACCCCATCTACCAATTCCCCCTTGATAAGCTCTATGCGCTGCAGCGGTGTTCGGTCGTATTGCGCTTGAATGAGAAAGTGTGGGGAAGTGGTGTTCGCCGGTAACTCGCTACCCATGACAACACCAGTCGGTGCATTGCAATTGAGCGGCGCATCGTCTGCAAATAGGCGTGCTCGAATGCGCGGCCCGCTGGTTGCATAAACCTCGCGTCTTTGTAGCGCAGCAAATATGCTTTTGCGAGTGTTCTCTTCAGCCCAAACAGCGACTAAACCGCCTGGATTAAAGGCGACACGGGTCATAGATCGGTCGAAATCACCCAATCCGAACACGGAGCCTGGCCATTGATCTTCCTCTACAAAACCACCGGCAGCGGCGTGATTGTCAGTGGAGCCAATTATGCCAAGTTGCAGCGGGTTCACTTGCGCCTTTCCGCTTGCCTCGTAGGCACTCAATCCTCGAAGCAACAACCCCCGTACGTAGCCGCTGCGCAATTTTTCCCATTGCGCTTGGGAGAATTTATCTTCGGCGGTGGGTACCGAATTCAGCGTTAGATAGCGTTCGAAATGGCAATCCTCATCGCTCGAGTTAAATGCCGGTAGACATTCGCTGTTGCCTTTTTCTTGGTGTATCTCCACTAAGCGCTCGAACCGCGCACGTAGCGATAGGACATCTGTTGATTCAGATTCCACATCAAAGCTTTTGCCGTCGCCCATATTGGTGTTGTGAGGAATAACAATGGCTTCGCAACCATCAGATTGTTTGCATTGTCGGTCTATCTCTTGCCAGAGTTTTTGTGGCGTTGAGTATGTTAAGTAATCGAGTGCTCGTGGCGTTACGTTTTCATTGGCAAAAATCACGTTGCGATGATTGTGGCTGAACTCCGGCGTGGCGGACCATTCGAAGGCTGCAAATGAGGTGAAACTGCAGGGGTCGTTCGCTTCGTGTGTTTGTTGTTGAATGCGTCCCCATTGATGGTCCATGGCCTGGCGACAGCCTTTCTTATCTTCGGCGCACAGCGGTGTAGGGGCAGGGCTTGCCTTGGTGATGGTTGGAATCACGTATTCACCAAATACCTGACTGCCTTCAGCGGGATTGTTTTTCTCCGTCATGGTGTTGCAATAACTCGACTCGCTCCATTGCGGGTCGGTGCAAACATAGAGCAAGTTAAACCACTCGGCGTGGTCTGTGACGGCCATGAAGTCCAATGGACGGTCGAGCGCCACACTCCTGCCATCTGCGAGGTCGATCGGCTTGCCTTTGGCGAATGCATAGGCATCGGCTGGCGTTGCAGAAGTTCCGTAGCCCCAGGCGTCCAGCGAATAGCCTGTGTGGACGTGAAGATCGCCCCAGTAAACTTGTTTGGCATCCGATTGGTGGTAGGGGCAGTGCCCGTCGTCTGTTGTGGTGTTTTGTTGTTCAGCAAAAGCATAGGGAATGGAGCATAGAAAGAACAGGAAGCCGATGATCAACTTGTGCATGCTGCGTTCGTCCGGAGAGTAATAAGTGGCGTTGCGGAGCCAAATCTAATTGTAATTCAGTTCAATTGGTAGTCCTTGGAAACACAGCCCGCTTATTGGCTGATCGATGACAACCTGTAGTGGACAACATCATTGCTGTTTTCATGTTGTTAAACGCTGATATACACTATTTGCATAGTTCAATCGATTACAGACACAACTCATCTAAGACATACAAAGCGTAAACAGAGGGAACATTTATGAGCAAGTTGGCAAAAGAGTATTCAAACCTCGGCTTCGACCCAGACGAAATACGTGCTAAATATGAGGCAGAAAGAGATAAACGCCTTCGAGACGATGGCAACCAACAGTACCTTGAGGTGAAAGGCGAATTCGCCCACTACACAGATGATCCTTATGTAGAGCGCATCGAGCGCGATGCACTCGACCAAGACACAGAAGTGGTAATTATCGGTGGTGGCTTCGGCGGGCTACTTGCTGGGGCTCGTTTCCACCAGGCGGGCATTACAGATATCAACATCATCGAAGCCGGCGGCGATTTTGGCGGCACCTGGTATTGGAACCGTTATCCAGGCGCACAATGCGACATCGAGTCCTACTGCTATCTTCCTCTGCTGGAAGAGCTAAATTACATGCCGAAGGAAAAATATTCCTACGCACCGGAAATTTACTCCCACTCACAACGCATCGCAGAGAAGTTCGATCTTTATGACGGCGCAATTTTCCAAACTCGGGTGACTGAGCTGCGCTGGGATGAAACGTTAGATCGCTGGCTCGTTTCTACAGACCGAGAAGACACCATACGGGCGCGCTTTGTGGTTATGGCAACCGGACCATTGAACAGACCCAAGCTACCGGCTATCCCTGGCCTCACCGAGTTCGAAGGACATACCTTTCACACCAGCCGCTGGGACTATGACTACACTGGCGGCGACCATACCGGCAATCTAACAGGGCTAAAAGGCAAACGGGTAGCTGTAATCGGCACCGGTGCGACAACGATCCAATCTGTGCCCTATGTCGCCGAAAATGCTGAACACCTGTATCTATTTCAACGCACGCCGTCCTCCGTGGATCTACGGGGTAACAAGCCAACCGATGAAGAATGGTTTGATTCCCTCAAACCCGGATGGCAAAGAGCGCGCCGTCAGAATTTTGATGCGATGGTTACCGGTCAGCCTGTTGAGCAGGATCTGGTGAACGACGGCTGGACGGAGATATTTCGACTCTTTGCAAGCATGGTACCAAAGCCCGGCGAGGCTGAGGTCTCAATGGACGAGATGATCGAGCTGGTAGAACTGGCTGACATGCGAAAAATGAATGGTATACGCGAGCGTGTAGATAAAATTGTTGGAGACCAATCAATCGCGGAAGTGCTGAAGCCGTGGTACCGACAGTTCTGCAAGCGGCCAACATTCAACGATGAATACCTGCCTACCTTTAACCGATCCAACGTTAGCCTCATCGATACCAGCGAGAGTAAAGGGGTAGAAGCGATCACGCCAAATGGTGTTGTCGTTGGCGGTGTCGAATATGAGGTTGATTGCATCATTTATGCCACCGGCTTTGAAGTGGGTACGGCATACACCCGCCGTGCCGGTTACGAAATCATTGGTCAGGATGGCCTGACGTTGACAGACTATTGGAGTGAGGGTTTGAAGACTTTTCATGGCTATTCAATGAACGGCTTTCCAAACTGTTTCCAGGTAGGGTTAGGGCAGAACGGTTTTTCCGCCAATTTGACTGCAGTTCTTGACGACCAAGCACAACATGTGGCCTACCTGATAAACGAGATAAAGCAACGCGGCGCTCGCTACGCCCAGCCTTCGAAAGAAGCAGAATCCGGCTGGGTAGAGACCATTCGGGGCCTTGCGGCGGTCAACATCGCGTTCTTTGACGCCTGTACACCCGGTTACTACAACAACGAAGGTAAAATTGCCTCAGAAGGTGGCGGTATTCAGGGTGAATCTTATGCGCCGGGGGCAAACGCCTTCAACGCGCTGTTGGAAACCTGGCGAGAGGCCGGAGAGCTAGAAGGATTAGAGCTGACTCACTGATTCTTGTTGATAATACGGGAGACATAACAATGCGAATTGGCATGATGGTAGGCGAGGGCAGTGGTGCAGCACCCGAACTGACGGGGCTACTTGAGCGCGGTCGAGCCGCGGAAGCGGCAGGTTTGGACACGGCATGGATTGCCAATATCGCGCTGGACGCTATGACCGCTTCAGCGGCACTGGGTGCGGTAACCAGTCACATCGAGATTGGAACTGCGGTAGTTCCAACGTTTACCCGACACCCTGCGGCTATGGCGCAGCAGGCTGCCAGTACTCAGCTTGCTTGCGATGGTCGATTTACATTGGGTATAGGGCTCGCGCACCGGTTTATGGTCGAGAATGCTTGGGGTTTGTCTTACGACAAGCCTGCTCGTCATATGCGAGCTTACCTCGATATCATTTCGCCGTTGTTGGGTGGGCAACCTATTCAACACGAAAGTGACCTCTACAATGTCGATCTGCAACCACCGCCAGGCGGACATAAAACGTCTATTCTGGTTGCCGCGCTTGGCCCGGTAATGTTGCGGCTCACGGGAGAAATCGCAGACGGAACAATAACCTGGGCAACGGGCCTAAAAACGCTTGAAAACCACATCGTTCCTGGCTTGCTCGAAGGCAGTGAAAGGTCAGGTCGGCCAGCACCCAGAGTAGTTGCCGGATTTCCGGTTATGTTGACCCACAAACCAGATGAAGCGCGGGCGCGAGCAGCTGAAGTATTTGCGGTCTATGCACAAATTCCTTCTTATCGGGCGATGTTGGATAAAGAGGGTGCTAAGGGCGTTGAAGACCTGGCCATCGTCGGTGACGAGAACATGCTCCGCTCCGAAATGCAGCGACTAGAATCTGCAGGTGTTACTGATCTGTGCGCATTCCCGTTCGAAATTGAATCTGGCGACGTAGAGCGCACCATCGAATTTTTGGGGGCGTCTCGGTCGCAATAATCGGGTAGCACCAGAGATGCGCCAGATTCGTTTTCCCAAACAGCGACTAATTGTAAAACATGAGTTATAACGTCGGTTATTTGCGCCGTTACTTACTTTATTTTGGCAAGATGCTTTATGATCCAGCCCCTTTCGCGCTGTAATCGGCGCGTTGTAATTGGAATGAAGCTGATGTCTAGATTTCTCCACGCTGTTGTCCTTCTCGCACTCCCGCTTCTTTACGCTTGCGGTGGCGGTGGTGGATCAAGTGCCTCGCCAGATCCGGTAGCCGCAACGCCGCCATCTCCTGCCGTGGGTCGTCTATCTGTCCTCGTAGGAGACAGCCCGCTCGATGGAATAGAGTCGGTATTGATCAATATCAGTGAGATTATCTTGATTGGTGGTGATGACGGCCAAGTGAGTATTACGGATGGTCCAATTGGTGAAATTGACCTACTCACGTTGCAAAACATTACCGAACTGGTCGCCTCAGCCGAGGTGCCTGCAGGCTCTTACAGCAAAATTCGGCTACGTATCACCAGCCTGACCGTAATAGAGGAAACGACGCTCGCCCGTGAGGATGTGCAATTACCTGCAAACGGCAGGATTGATCTGAACCCGCAAGGTCCTTTCGAAATTTCAGCAGGTGAAGACCTGGTGATTCAGATCGATTTTGACTTGGCACGATCGATCAAGCTCACGACCACCGGCTCTGGCAGGTACAGGTTTCGCCCCGTTGTGTTTATTGATGTGTTGGATCAGACCGAATCATTGCGTCTGAGCAAACTATTTGGTGAGCTGCAAGCCGACAATGACGACGCAGCAGATGCAGCTGGGCGTGTTTCAGATGCGGATTTGTGTACCGAGGCGAACGCTGACCCTTGTGTAGACGTGGTTTATGCTGATGGTGTCGAGATTATTGGTGCGGATGGTGTGTCAATAATAGCTGCAGATCTCGTTCTACCAGAAGATGCGTACTTGTTCGGGCACTACTTTGTGGGCGCTGCAGGTGGCGAATTTTTCCGAGCCAAGCTTGTCGTCTTTGGCGCAGCGGATTCACTAACCCAAGTCATGGGAGAGATCACTACTCTAATCGATACGAATCGTTTTGAATTGAGGCTGAGTGAATTAGACAGCACCGAGTTGGTGACCACTGATGCGTTGCTATTGGATGATCTTGGCGCGTTGTTAGAAATAGATATTGTTGTGACACAAATTGCTGACGCGTGGGCTCAAAATGTTGTGGTCGAAGCCGCGGACGAAGGCACGTTTCCCGCCTTTCTCGTGCAAATCAGTCCGGCTGACTTGGAAGAAAGCGTTGAGGGCACCTTAGTCGATATTGTCGATATGCGTTTGACCGTCTCAGGTATTGATGGCGAATTCTGTGTTGATGTGACATCAGAGACAGAGGTCCAATTGCTTTCTGACTTTGCAGATGATGCAGAAACCGACACGATCTCGTTAACTGCTCTAGGAGACTTAATCTCTGCGGGTGTAACTGTCGAGGCTTTCGGAGTGGCTGGAGTCGATTGCTTTAATGCGGACCTGATAGCCGCTGAGGTGCCTTAGGTCTTTATCCCAGACCTCTATCCCAGGTCACAGATAGATAGCATCCAAGCGAGGTCGGCAGTGTCCGACCTCGTGGTCCTATTGTAGTGTTGTATTCGGTCTAGAATGCTTCAGGTATATCTTTCGAAACGCTCATTTTCCACTCAGGTGGGCGCTTTTCCAGGAAAGATTGCACACCTTCTTTCATATCGGCTGATGTTCCCAACCACTGCAAAATTTTACCTTCGCTCAGCATCATGCCGGGGATTTTTGTCGCAAGCCCTTCCCATAACAACTTCTTCGACAAAGCTACAGACACAGGAGCGGTATTGGCTGCGATATCTTGTGCTATCGCCATAGCCCTGGGCATAAGCTCATCTTTGGGTAAACATTCGCTGGCCAAGCCCATCTCCACTGCCACGGAACCAGTAATGATACGACCGGTCAACAGCAGATCTGCAGCATTCGAAAAGCCCGCGACTTGAGCCACGGTCAAGTGCGAAGCCAGTTCCGGCAAAATCCCTCGCCGTACCATGGCAAACCCAATCTTTGCCTGCTCAGCAACCAGACGCACATCGGCAAGCATCGGGTAGGTAATACCAACGCCGATTGCCGCACCGTTAATTGCCGCGATAACCGGTTTTCGGACCATATAAGGCCATAACGGTGGTCGGTTTTGCTTCACGCGTTCGCGGGGGGCGAATGCACTGTCTCCCCCAGAAATGTCCGCGCCTGCACAGAAAGCTCGCCCCGCACCGGTGATTACAATCGCTCTAACGTTATCGTCTTCGTCACAGCTGTACATTGCTTCACTGAGTTCTCGTGACATTATGTCTGTCCAAGTATTTAGCCGCTCAGGACGATTTAGCGTCACCACTGCTACCTGACCGTCCACTTCTAGTGTGATTTGCTCAAAAGTCATTTCTCCTCCACATTGCTGATTTTCGAACAAACTCTAGCATAGACTCGCAGATCTATCCCCGGCGTGAATCTGCCAACTCTCGTGCTAAGCTGGCGCCAAAGTGGCGCTCCGTCATGCCAACGGGCTATGGCTCAGTACCTTTCATGGAGACCGGCTGGTGCACATCGGCAACTGGCCCATTCGCAGAAGAGGGACGAACAACTAGTGGAAAATCACCTAGCGCTGCAAGACCAACTCGATCATTCAGGTTTTTGCATCGTTCCGGGTGTGCTCGATACTGAACAGGTGGTTACAGCCCGTAGACAATTACTCACAGCTGCAAATGCCTTCGAAGAGTCTGGTGCGTCAACCTTCATGCCTGAGCTTGATCCTAATTCTCGCAATGTCCGTGTTTTCAACTTGATAGGTTTAGATGCGGTGTTTCGGCGCCTGATCCTACATCCCACGGCACTTGAGTACGTACAGAGACTGTTGGGGGAGCATTACATGGTCTCCAATTTCACCGCCAACATCGCTCTGCCGGGCAGCGGTTCTATGCCCATTCATTCAGATCTGGGTTTTGTCTCACCACCCCCGTGGCTTGCGCCTCACTCAATGAACATCATTTGGTGCCTAGACGATGTCGATGAGTCGAATGGCGCAACGCGCTACATTCCTGGCAGCCACCATTTTCAAAACTTAGACGATGTGCCAGATGCGCCAATGCAACATACCGTAGCCTTCGAAGCGGCGGCGGGTTCGATCATCGCCGTGGATGGTCGCATGTGGCATACATCTGGCGCCAATATCACCAAGGATCGCGAACGCGCCATGCTATTTGGCTATTACTCAGCAGATTTTCTGCGACCTCAGGTCAACTGGAACGCCTTGCTAGACGCCGATCTTCAGGATTGCCTAGATGCAGAATTGTTCCGCCGCCTGGGTCTTGGGGTCGAAGGTAATGCGCGCCATGCTGGAGAACTGCTCAAACTGCGATTACACGAGCGGGGTATGACGTGAGCGATGAACGGCTATTGTCTTTTCTACCGGTACCCACCGAAGACATCGAACAAGCTGTCGCTGACCTGGCCGAGCATGGCTTGTGTGTCATCAGCGGTGTGTTGGACCAATCTACCCTAAGTCGAGTGACGCAGCAGTGGCAATGACCCCCATCACCGCACCTGCAGGTAGTGTGGTCGCTTTCGAAAGCCGTCTTTGGCACTGCAGCGGCGCCAATACTTCCAACAACCAGACTCGGGTAGCGCTTTCAGTTGATCACGCCTGATTCTTGCTGGCCTGCGCATCAAGCGCAATAGACTCAAGGATCTCTAGTTGCTATATGACAGGTAATCGCCTCGCCCTGCTGTATTAGCGCGACGGCGGGTCTTGAGTAGTTCACAAATCATGCAATTTAGTCCCGGTCCATGGTAGGTTTCTAACCCATATCTCGGCCGAGTGCCAAGCATGAGTAGAAGACTGGATTTTTGTACCCAACCCGACAGCTACCGACACTGGCAGTTGGTGGTCGAGGTGCCAGTTGCTTACTTAAACCTTGATGTCGATGAACACGGTGGCTACTTCGAAGGCTACGAATTGAAGCTCAATTCCTATGACATTGGCGTCGATATTGAACTTGCAGACGTGGTGCAGCGGCTGAGGTTCGAACATCCCGACGTGAGGGCCGTCTTGCTCGGGTCAGCTAAGCCCGGAACATTCTGCGCTGGAGCGAACATCCGCATGCTGGGCAGGGCAACCCATGCCCACAAAGTCAATTTTTGTAAGTTCACCAACGAAACCCGCAATAGCATCGAAGACGCGAGCCGCAACTCTGATCAAACCTACGTCGCCGCAGTGAACGGCACGGCCGCTGGTGGTGGCTATGAACTTGCACTCGCCACAGAAAAAATCTTGCTTATCGACGATGGCAAAGCCGCTGTGTCACTGCCGGAAGTGCCGTTGTTGGCTGTATTGCCGGGCACCGGCGGCCTCACGCGACTGGTAGACAAGCGCAAAGTTCGACGGGATATCGCAGATGTTTTCTGCACCTTGGAGGAAGGCATGCAGGGTGACAAAGCGGTTCGTGCGCGCCTAGTTGATGAGGCGATTCCCAGCTCGAAGTTTCATGGCCGCTGTCGCGCAGTGCTGGACGAACTTGTCGCTGCGTCGAGTCAGACGACGGTTGGGAGTGGGGTGAGGCTCGCACCCTTAGAAAAAACAATCACCACTGACACCATTACTTACGACCACGTCAAAGTGTCCTTGGATCGGGTCAGACGCTGTGCCCATGTCGACATTCAGGGACCGGACGGTGTTGCGCCCACAACGGCCGCCCAAGCACTGGCCCAAGGTACACAGTTTTGGCCTCTCAGTCTTATGCGGCAGCTTGATGATGCGTTTCTTGAGTTGCGTTTCAATGAGCTAGAAACCGCGACTTTAGTGCTGCGTACCCAGGGTAATAGCCACGCTGTCCTCGGTTATGACACGTTATTACACGCGGATCCTGACGATTGGTTTTTGCGAGAAGTGCGGCTGCTAATTGCGCGCGTGCTCAAGCGCCTCGATCTCACTTCTCGATCGATGTTCGCCTGCATCGAACCCGGCAGTTGTTTTGCTGGTTTTCTGGCCGAACTTGCATTCGCCGCAGATCGAAGTTACATGCTGGACGGTCATTTCGAAAACCGTGAAAATGAACCCATTGCAAAGGTGCAGTTGTCCACTTCGAATTTTGGTAGTTTCCCCATGGTTAACGATCTAACTCGATTGCAGGTACGATTTCTCGGTGAACCGCAAACACTGGCGCACGCTGAGCAGTCCATTGGCGAACCGCTGGATGCGGTTGCCGCTGAAGCCGCGGGTTTAATTACCGGTGCGCTAGACGATATCGACTGGGATGATGAGTTGCGTATGCTATTGGAAGAGCGGGCAGGTTTTTCTCCTGATGCGTTGACTGGCATGGAAGCGAATCTGCGGTTTGCTGGTCCTGAGACCATGGAGAGTAAAATATTCGCTCGTTTGAGTGCCTGGCAGAACTGGATTTTTCAGCGTCCTAACGCCGTGGGTGAGAACGGCGCGCTGAGTACTTTCGGCAGCGGGCGTCGCCCGGAATTTGACAAGACACGTATTTGAGGAGACCGCAACGTGAGCCATGAAGTCAGCTACGACACCTTGATTCCCAACAACGTCAATCTATCGTCCGATCGGCGCTTACAGCGTGCGCTGGAAGATTGGCAGCCGAAATTTCTTGCATGGTGGCGTGAATCTGGTCCTTCGGATTTTCTCGATCGTGAAATCTACCTGCGCACCGCCGTGGGTGTTGAATCTGGTAATTGGGCAAAATTCGACTTCGTTAAAATGCCGGATTATCGGTGGGGGATTCTCTTGGCACCGCAAGAGGAAGGACGCACCATTGGCTTCGGTGAGCATAAGGGTGAACCGGTTTGGCAGGAAGTGCCCGGCGAGTATCGTGGGCTGCTGCGTCGACTGCTTGTTATTCAAGGCGACACCGAGCCGGCTTCGGTGGAGCAACAGCGTTTCCTAGGTCACACGGGCCCCTCGCTGTTCGACCTGCGCAACCTCTTCCAGGTGAATGTTGAAGAAGGACGACACCTGTGGGCAATGGCGTATTTGTTACACAAATATTTTGGCCGCGACGGTCGTGAAGAAGCAGAAATGCTGCTGAAACGAACCTCGGGTGATGAAGACCGACCGCGAATCCTTGGCGCTTTCAACGAAGAGACCCCGGATTGGCTGTCCTTTTTTATGTTCACCTCCTTCACCGATCGGGACGGTAAGATGCAGCTCGAATCCCTAGCTCAGTCAGGCTTCGATCCGTTGTCCCGAAGCTGTCGATTCATGTTGACTGAAGAAGCCCACCATATGTTTGTGGGTAAAAGTGGGGTCGAACGCATTCTTGATCGCACCTGCCACATGATGAAAGAAGCGGGTATCACCGACCCAGCAGATGCCGGGCGTATTCGTGATCTCAAAGTTATGGATTTGCCACTCATGCAGCGCAAGATGAACTTCCACTACTCGGTCACGCTGGATTTGTTCGGCTCGGAGGTTTCAACCAATGCAGCCACGGCCTACAACGCAGGCATTAAGGGACGATTAAACGAAACTAAAATCGATGACGATCATCAATTGCACAATGATACGTACGCCATGATGGTGATGAAGGACGGCCAGTTCGTGCGGGAACACACTTCGGCCATCACGGCGATCAATGCGCGTTTGCTGGATGATTACATTGTCGAATGCGAGGGTGTTGTAGATGCTTGGAACAAAGTCATCGCCAGCCACGGCATCGAGTTTGAACTCGCGCTCCCGCATCGTGCGTTTAACCGACGACAGGGCATGTTCAAAGGCTCGTTTGTCAGCCCAGGGGGGATTGTGCTGGAGGAAGCCAGCTGGCAGGCCCAGGCAGAGAAGTTTCTTCCCTCAAACGAAGACCTCGAGTATGTACTGAGCCTGATGCAACCCATAACAGCGGTCGGTGAGTTTGCGTCCTGGATATCGCCACCGAAGAATGGCGTTGGGGGGAAACCCGGCGATTTCGAATACGTTCGAATTGCGGCATGAGCCCTAAATCAGTCGATGGGAGGTAGATAAACGATGGCAGACATACTCATTCCACCGCCGCCGGATCGGTATAATTTCGCTGCAGATATCTTCGCTCGAAATATAGATCGAACCGAACGGATTGCCTACATCGATGACGAGACAAAGCTTAGTTACGGTGAGCTGATCGATCAGGCGCGGCGTTTTGGCGCTGGGCTGTTAGCACTTGGCTTGCGACGTGAAGAGCGCGTGCTGTTGTTGATGTACGACTCGGTCACGTGGCCCGTCGCATTTCTCGGCAGTCTGTATGCTGGGGTCGTGCCGGTTGCGGTAAACTCGCTTTTGACTGCTGACGACTACGCTTACATGCTTGAGCATTCAGCCGCGCGCGCAGCAGTAGTCTCCTCCACCCTGCTGGATGTGCTGAACCGAGCGAAAGGGTCGGCCAGTCACCAGCTTGAACACATCCTCACCAGTGGTGGGGCAACTGATACCGATAGCGAGATTGCCATGCAAGATCTCATAGCAAATCACGCACCTTTGGCTAAGGCAGCTGACACGTTAGCAGACGACGTCGCGTTCTGGCTCTATTCTT
>JBNMMV010000080.1:0-13739 GCA_051270205.1 Limisphaerales bacterium | reverse complement strand
GGCTTACGAAATAGGAAAATATCCACAACACTGGAATGAACACAATCAGTTGTTCGAGCGTGTTTTGCTGTACGCGAAACAAGCGTTCCCATTCAGCGTTGCCGGTGGTCGCCGGTGCTTCTACACCATATTTAGAACGACTCAAACCAGCTTTCATAGCGAAAGCAATATACTCGACTAACGCGAGTATCGTAACGACTGCGGGAAATTCCATAGCGACCTCTTTTTTTTGAACGCAGATCTTATACTCAAAATCTACTGACAACTCAATTATCGTTCGCTCATTGTTTATAGTGCTATGGTTTGATATCCCCGCTCAGTTAGCGCTCTCTTAACAAGCGCACAAAACCAGCCCGGGAAGCGGTTACGTCGAATAGAGACATCCTAGTCCAGGGGAAAACGCTAGGTGTGAGCGTGTATAAACGCCACTTGGCGACGGTTCATCTCGTCAATATTGGCATCGATCCAAAGTAGGTGGCAGGCATTTTCCATAGCGTATAGCTCAGATTCTGCAATGCGCTCGTGCGCTTGCACCGCAACGGTATAGGGCACGTCGTCGTCAGCCGTGCCGTGCACAATGAGCGTCGGACAGGCCACCGATTCAAGCGGCAGGGGCTTATCTTCGACCCCAAAAATCACTTTGAGGTCATTGTCGAAACCGTGTTGCCGGTCTTCCCAAGGGGTGCTGCTTTGAGTCATGGTTGCGACAAAGCTAAGCAGGCTCGGACCGTTCATGACCCGGTTTGTGACCTCATTCACTTCGTCTTTCGAGTAGGTGCTTTCCTCAGCAATCAGTTGTTTAACGGTCGCTTGCGGAAACTTCGCCAGCATCCATTCGCCAAAGCGCATACCCAATGGTGTCATCAACAGCTTACTCCAGCCCGGAATTACTACCGGGTAAGCGCCTGACACTGCACAAGTGAGTATCAAGGCACTGATACGGCCTGGGTGGCGGACAGCGAATTGAATGGCGCAAGGACCCCCACCCGACACCCCTTGCACCCCCACTCGCTCAATCTGCAATGTATCCAACAGTGCCGCCAACGCATCTGCTTGCTCTTCGGGCGTTCGCCCTACACTAATAGGGGTACGTAAGTATCCAGGCCTCGAGACGCTGATACTGCCCATCCCTGCCTCCAGGAACGGCCCCCCTAAGGGGACACTCTGATCGTACCCACCAGGAGTGCCATGCAGTTGCAGGACATAGGGAGGCGAGCCACTGCGTACAAACTCAATCGGACCTGCGCGTGTATCCGCGACCTCGGACCCAGCGTTGAGTTGCTCAAGACGTTGCGCACGCCAGCTTGCGTTGCTCATTGGTATCCCCCTATAAAGCCGAGTAACCCCTTCAAAAAGGGATGATTGGAAAATATCTCTAATCCCATTTGTTTAGCAAGGAATGATTCGGCAACGAGTCGTCGTCATCGTTCTTCTGTCCGGTCACGGTTAGGTATAAGCTCAAGGCTTAAGATTAGTCAAAGGTGAGATATGAAACGGATCACTGCAATCGTACTTTCAATGCTTTTTTTAACAACCAATGTTTGGGCGGATATCGACGCGAAATCGCTGTGCCGTGAAACCGCGCTAAAGTACGCGCACTACGCAGATACAGGTCAACGAGATAAATTTAGTGCACTCTTCACAAAAGAGGGTTCTTTGGTCAGCCCTAGTGGAACTAGTAAGCCAGCGCAGGAAGAGTCTGAGTCACAGCGCCCTACCCGTACAACACGGCATGTTGCCACCAATCATTTAGTACAAGATGAAGATGGACAACTCACCGGCACCTCATACTTCACATTCTATTTCAGCCCCGATGCTCAAGAAGAGGCACTTCCAATTACCGGCCAGCCTACCGCGGTCGGGGTCTATCATGACAAATACACGATAGAAAATGGTCAGTGCAAATTCACAGAACGAGTGGCGAAGGTAACTTTTGCCGGAGAATAGTTAACAACACATATCAAGGGCACTGTTAAGTCTTACTGTGCGCGCCCCTACTCCTCCGGGACACCAAAATGTTGGTGCAAATAGTCTATGTGATATAGATGTAGCCAAGTAAAAAGGTCGTTTATAAATGTTAGGGCTGCCTTCAAGGCATATTCGGTATCGCCTTGTGTTAAACCGAACTTAATCGACCCGTCGCCGCCTCGATTGCTGTATCGAAGTGCTACTAACGCGGGGTCAACTCTGCGGTGAGGCGGCAAATCTTCAGCGCTGCGCTCAACCGTAAAACGACGTAATTCACGATCAAGAAAACTCGGGTACGTGACGCCCGGTAACAACTTCTCGAATACAAGCTCGCGTTTCGTAGATTCCCAGCTCAGCTCGATCTCAGCCCCAAGTAACCATTGGAAGACAAACAGATGCTTTGCACCTCTTGGTCGAACCTCGCGCACGCCAGTAAAGACACCTCGCTCGCCATAGTGCTGTATTCGACTACGGATATAGTCGGTTTCTCTATGCATCAGTGGTTATAGGACATACAACCGGGTTCAATTTTCCCCAGCATTCCAGGCCCCCACTCACTGCCACCTAACCAAAACTCTTTCTTCGCCTGGCAGTTAATCACGGTTGGGAGACGTTGTTTAACTGCCACCTCCCACGCTCTGTCTAATGCAGGCTTCAGTTCCGCAGGCGTTTGCACGTATTCACCATGGCCACCAAGCGCTTCGGCTATCTTGTGATATTGAATGTTCTCTTGGAATTGATGTACATGAGCGACCCGAGGCATATTGGCGTACCCGCTCCAGGTCCCCCAGGCGTTGTTGTTATATACGACAACGATCGCGGGTATCCGATATTTCGCCAGCGTTTCGATCTCGAAACCTGAATAGCCGAAACCTGCATCGCCGGTGACCGCAACAACGGGTGTACCTTGATAGGCTTTCTGCGCACCTACGCCAAGATCACAGGCCACACCTGCGCCGAATGTGTAGCCAACATCTGGCCCGATCGAGCCATATTGATAGGCGCCATTGCAGATCTGACCGGGGCGGTGTGCACGCAACCGACGCCGCGTGTAGCGACCAATGCCAAACCCACCAGAGACGACGGTAACTTGTTCCTTTGGTATGTCACCATGATAGAGAAAGTTGGCAAGCTCAGTAGCGATAACAGCCGGATGGACCGAGTCCGTATAGCTTAAACCCTTCTTGTAATGGGCATCATTTTCCTCTTCAAACGCGATCCGGGCTGCAGCGACCTCTGCGACCCAACTTTCAAAACGCATCCGCGGCATCTTATCTAACAGCACCTCTAAGGCACTTCGTTCATTGGCAACAATACCTAGATCAATAGGTAAGTTGCGCCCTATATCACCGGCTTCAGGGTCGATGCGAACATATTTGCAGTCAATATCGAACGCGTATTCGCCCACGGTGGGCATACAGTACTGACCGACAAGTATCGCAAGGTCGACACTACCAATAGCATTTGGCGCGGTGCTTGCCGAAAGCCTGTGATCGTCGCCAAAATGACCGCGTGTGGGTCCCGCTTCGCAAACTGGAATATTGCCACGTTCGGCAACTTGTCTTAGCACGTCCCAAGCTTTGCTGTAGAACACGCCCATATTGGCGACAATTAGTGGGCGCTTAGCCTTTTTGATGAGATCGATCAGACGATCAATGTCCTTGGGGTTCGGGTATGACGCAGATTCGGTTCGGTACTTAGACTTATCCCAGTAATTCTCTAGATCAAGCTCGCTATCAACGCGTGATGCACGACCGGCTGATTCTTCAACAAAGTCCAGATGTACCGGGCCTGGAACACCTGTCTTCAGGGCACGAAACGCATAACCGGCGTATTCGGATACACGGGCTTTGTCGACAATGCGTTTACCATATTTCTTCATGCCCTCGGTGGTCGGTTGCTGATAACCACGCTGAATGCCTCGTTCGGTATCATCGCCCGCCACGGACATGTTGCTCGCCAATACCAGCAATGGGCTGCGTGCTGAGTTGGCTGCGGCAATAGAGCAGATCATGTTGGTAAAGCCTGGACCTTCGGTCCCGGAAGCGGCTGCAACCTCCCCCGTCACACGGATAAAACCATCGGCTGCAGAACACATGGAACCTTCGTTCCGACCACCATAAGTGGGAATCCCAGCATTCGCCAGCGCAGAGACGATGGAGTAATTGCCGGGACAACAAAAGAGCGCCGCGAGCCCTTCTTCCTGGCACGCCTTGGCAAAGAGATCGGCGCCTTGTGCAGGAAATTGAAACTCTTGAATCGGCGCGTCCTGAAATGTCTCATGGGCTTCAGTGCGCACAATCGCTGGTTCATTGGCACCGAGGTTATTGGCCTCCGGGTTATTGGTTTGAGAGGCAGCTGCACCTGTCGCGCCGAGGACACCCGTCGCTGCAGTTCCGGCAAGACCAGCGCCGACCACAGCGCGTTTTAAGAAGCTTCGCCGGTCGAACTCAACGTCTTTACCATTGCCGCCTTCCACATCATCACTCATGGCCTTTCTCCTCCCAAATATCGAATGTAACTAACGACTGACCAAGCTCGTTGGTCCGTCAACTTGTTCTTAAACCCAGGCATGTCCCGCGCTTCCCGACCTGATTGGATTGCGTCGAAGACTGCCACATCGTGTTTGCCGTATATCCACTCATCATCCGTCAAGTCGGCGGGAGGCGTTTTTAAAAACTCACGCATCTCTGTGTCACCTCGACCATCTTTGCCATGGCAGCTAACACAATGCAGTGTGTACAGTTGGCGCCCGCGCTTTATTGTGCCGATGTCAAACTCAAGTGGGTTTGCATCCGTTTGTGCAAAGGCCAAATTGTTGTTTGCCTCCCACACTGAACCAAATACAAACAAACTGAACATAACCCCGATGCGTAGTCGATGCACCTTACTCTCCATTAATCTCTCCAACCATTCTACATAAATGCTACTTGCATTGAGATGCACAGACAAACCCCACAGCCCGGGTAGCGTCATGGGCAATTGTACTAAATCAGGTTACTGTAAGATTTCCAACGACCCGCGGCATTCATTTCTACAGTAGGGGACAGTTATCGATATTCCACTAACAGACGGACTAGAAGGTAAGGTAGCAATCGTCACCGGTGCAGGTGCCCGAGATGACGGCGTGGGCAATGGCCGAGCCGCAGCCTTGTTGCTCGCGGCCAGTGGTGCCAAAGTACTCTGCGTGGACCGTGACTTAACCCTCGCCGAACGCACCACAGAGATGATCACATCCGCCGGACACACAGCCCAAGCGTTCGCCGCGGATGTAACTCAGTTGTCCAACTGTGAGGCGATGGTTGAAATGGCGTTGGCGACGTGGGGACGCCTCGACGTGCTCGACAATAACGTTGGCATCGGCAGCCGTGGCAGCGTGGTTGAGGAAGAACCCGAACGCTGGCGGCGCGTCATGGAAGTCAACGTCGAGAGCATGTTCTTGAGTAGCAAAGCAGCAATTCCAGCAATGCAAGCCAGTGGCGGTGGCGCCATCGTTAATATCGCCTCCATTTCTGCATTGCGACCTAGAGGACTCACCGCCTACAGCACCTCAAAGAGTGCAGTGATCGGTCTCACTAAGGCCATGGCTGTAGACCATGGAGACCAGGGCATACGCGTGAATTGCATCGCGCCCGGTCCGGTTTATACGCCCATGGTTTATGGCCATGGAATGAGTGATCAAGCCAGGGGACAGCGCGCCTCGGCATCACTGTTAGGCATTGAAGGAACCGGTTGGGACATTGGCCATGCGGTACGATTTCTTGCTTCGGATCACGCTCGCTATATTACCGGTCAAGTGCTCGTAGTCGACGGCGGTACAACCCTGCGAGCACCCGAGCGAGACAACATAACGCGATAGTAGACCAACATGTTATCGTGTTGTTCTCAGCACAGGTTGTTCCCCCCATGCAAAAAGTAATCAACGGCATCATCAACGTTTTCGACAGGTATATGCCTGAGCCTTTTGCGTTCGGGCTACTTATGACATTCGCGGCGATGGTGCTTACGTGGCTTGCTACCGACAACGGACCTATGCAAGTATTGGTTGCCTGGGGGGATGGTTTGTCGATGCTGTTACCTTTCATCACCCAAGTTTGCTTAACGATTTTGTTCGCCTACGCGTTAGCGCACCTCGGCCCTGTCCCCAAGTATCTTAACCGTCTTGCGTCACTGCCGCGTTCCGCCACTACTGCCTATGCATTCTGTGCAATGTTCACCAGTGTGGTCTGTCTAATCTGCTGGCCCTTAGGCACCATTCTTGGGGGTTTGATGGCAAAGGAAGTCGCGCTCAGTTGTAGAAGCCGTGGCATACAAGTGCACTACCCGCTTCTTGGCGGTGCAGCTTTTGCGGGCTTCGTCGTATGGCATATGGGCTATACGGGGTCGGCACCGCTTTTCGTTGCCACCGAAGGTAATGCTATGCAACAGCAGATCGGCAGCCTAATACCTGTAACCGACACTATCCTTGCGCCTTTCAACCTACTCACAATCTTGGCCACAGTAATAACCGTTTCATTTTTCGCCACCCGTCTCGAACCAAAAAAGATAGAACCAATCACTGACGCAGTTGCTGAAAGCGCAGGCGCCGCAACAAATTTTGACGACGGCGCAAGCCCAAGACCCGGATTCGCAGGCTACATCGAAAACACACGTTGGCTGACAACCCTTGCAGGCTGTTTGTTGTTCATCTACATCGGCTACTGGTTCTCCACCGAGGGTTTGCGCCTAGATTTGAACCTGGTGAATTGGTCGTTTTTGGCGCTATGCCTGTTATTCAGCCGCTCCGCACGCCAATTCAACGACGTTCTTATGACCGGTGGACGCGCAATCGTGCCCACCCTTCTACAATATCCACTCTACGCAGGTGTCATGGGAATTATGCTCGGTAGTGGTTTGGTGACAGACGTCGCCGAGTTCTTTGTGGAGATTGGTACGGCAGAAACACTCCCCTTGTTGGCATTTTTCTCTGGTGGGTTCATTAACTTGTTTATACCTTCGGGAGGCGCTCAATGGGCCGTGCAAGGTCCTGCGTTCTTAGAAGCCGCTTCGCAGCTGGGCACCGACCCCGCGCTCATTGTAATGGGTGTGGCCTACGGAGATCAGTGGACCAATATCATCCACCCGTTCGTGATTATCCCGTTGCTTATCATGACAGGACTACGCGCAGCTCAAGTTCTACCGTTCTCATTTATTCTGTTTTTGATTGCAACCATACCGCTTGCAGGTGGTCTACTTTTGGCCTCGATGTAGAAAATTCTCTACCCAGCGCTATCGCGACAAAAATCGGCCAAATTGGAGGCGGTATCACGTGATATGTCAGGGCATGCAAGCGGAAAGATTTCCGTTCCATGAATCGTTCCCATCACTTGTCGACAGCGCGCATCAACACCTGCGCGCAACAACATACGATAAAAGTTAATGCCTTCATCACGCAGAGGATCACATTCGTTAACACTGATCATGGTTCGAACCATGCCTGTAACGTCGTCTTCGGTAGCGAAACCAGGCCATGCCAGTGGGTTCTTGGCATCAAATGCCTCGATTCCGTATCCCATCGCACCGCCATTGTTGTGGAGATCCAACAAGATGCCGTTGTTCTCTACGGAAGAGGGACTCTCGGCCAGCGGCCATGAACCCGCTATGTAGGGACACAGTGCATAGAGCCCTTTTATCAGTCCCAGATCGCCGTCCTGTTTCAATTTTAATCCGGTGGCCAGGGTTAGATTGCCGCCGCCACTTTCGCCCGCCACGACAATTCGCGCGGCATCTATGTTGAGCTCGCTTGCATGCTCGGCTACCCATTTTACCCCAGACACGCAATCGTTTAAGCCCGCAGGGAAGGGTTCAACTTCCGGTGCGCTCGAAGCCGTCACGCTGTTTCGAAAATCCACCATGGCAACTGCTACGCCTTGCGCCGCTATGATCTTTCCCCAAGCTCGGTAGTTGCCGTCAAAGCAAGACATCGTTGCCATGCCGCCGCCGTGAATGTAGTACACACATGGCAGCGTTTGATCACCATCCGCGCGGATGTACTGAATATTAACTGTATTGCCATCGGGTGCTGATTTGAATTCGTGGGTGGTCACAGAAAGACCCGCAGATGGCGCAATGGTTTCGTTGTCACACATTTCCATGAACGCGGTTAATCCCGCACGTGCGGCTTGTGCCTCCTCAGAATTTGCAGCAGCAAGCATCTGTTCGCGATTCTCAACGTTTTCTTGAGGAGGAAGCCCCATCTCTCCAAATATCGCCTTAATGCGCGGATCGATGCGTGGATCTTCGGTAATTTTTGGATTCGGCATTGGTTCTCACCCCAGTGAAACATAATCATAGAGGGTAGCAGGGCGGTGCCACAGCGCATAGGATGCTATAGCGCATAGCCTGCACCGAGTGGTGCGTATCTGGCACACCGTTACTTTTTCTCTAGCGCATCCAGTTCGCTTGCATTATGCCGTTCCTTCAAACCACTTTTACTGGCTCGATTAACCTTTCTGCCACGTCGTACGGCGGGTCGCTCGTGGATTTCAGTCGCCCATCGCACCAGATTGTTATATGACGCCACATCAAGAAATTCTTTGGATTCATACAGACCGGTTAGTACCAGCTGACCATACCAACTGTAGACCGCCATATCGGCGATTGTGTAGTCGTCGCCACAAAGAAATCGCCGCGATTCAAGATTTCGATCTAGCACATCCAACTGCCGCTTAATCTCCATTGCAAAACGATTGATCGGATATTCCAACTTTTCCGGTGCATAGGCATAAAAATGACCGAAGCCACCACCCAGATAGGGCGCACTGCCTATCTGCCAGAAAAGCCACGACAGGCACTCCGCTCGACCTGGCTCCTTGAGCGGAACAAAGGCTTCAAACTTCTCAGCCAGATACAGCATGATCGCGCCAGACTCAAATACGCGTGTTGGCGGAGAGGTGCTGTGATCAACCAAAGCCGGAATTTTTGAATTCGGATTAATGTCCACGAAACCGCTACCGAACTGGTCACCATCACCTATGTTAATCAGCCATGCATCGTATTCTGCTTCGTCTTTGCCGATGGCCAGCAACTCTTCCAATAAGGCAGTGACCTTGACGCCATTGGGGGTCGCCAGGGAATAAAGCTGCAAAGCATGTTTACCTCTTGGTAATTCCTTATCATGGGTAGCGCCCGCGACCGGCCGGTTAATGTTGGCAAATCGGCTTTCGCTTTCTTTTTCCCATTGCCAAACTTTTGCAGGTGTGTAGGTGTTACTCATGAATCGTTCCCCTTTCGGATTGCCTTGTATTGCCCACTTGTTTCAGCGTTGTAATCAGATCAAGCTTTGGCAATAGCGTCCCTTATTCTGGGTCAGCCACCTTGACGAGCAACTTGCCAAAATTGTCGCCGGTGAACAACATTCGAAAAGCTTGCGGGGCATTCTCTATGCCCTCTTCAACCGTTTCGCGATATTTGAGCTTACCGTCCTTGATCCATTGGCCTAACGCACGCGCTGCGTCTTCGAACTCTTCGAGCCATTCTGTGACAACAAAAAATCGATGTTCTGGGGGATTAGCAAGCGCACCTAAGACAGCTTCGGGTGTTCGGATATCATCCAAACTGGTGGCGTTGTAGGCCGAAATAAATCCGCAAATCGGTACCCGCGCACCATCGTTCAACAATGGTGCAACCGCGTCTAGCACCTCACCGCCAACGTTTTCAAAATACACATCAACCCCATTCGGGCAAGCAGCCGCTAATTGCTCGGCAAAATCGGGCGCTTTGTAATCAACACAGGCATCGAATCCAAGCTCGTTGACCACGTAATCACATTTGGTTTTGCCGCCAGCAACACCGACCGCAAAACAACCTTCGATCTTCGCGATTTGTCCCACTACGGAACCCACCGCACCCGATGCCGCGGAAACAACCACAGTCTCACCAGCCTTTGGTTGGCCCACGCGCAACAACCCAAAGTACGCCGTTTGTCCTGGCATGCCGGTGACACCAACTGCCGTCGAAATGGGCGCTAAATCCGTATCAATTTTGAACAGCCGGTTGTCATCGGCTTTCGCTATGGCATACGACTGCCAACCATACATACCGCTGACAATGGTCCCTGCGGGGTAGTCATCGATGTTGGAATCTACCACTTGGCAGACCACGCCACCGGTGATGACGTCACCAATTTCAAGCGGTTTCGCATAAGATTTACGGTCACTCATACGACCACGCATGTAGGGATCTAAAGATAACCACAACGTGCGCAGTAGCATTTCGTCAGGGCCAGGGGCGCTAACAGGAATCGACTGAATGTCGAAGTTTTCATCGGTAGGCATGCCCTGCGGCCGCGATTTGAGCACTACACGGGTGTTGGTTAACGAACTAATATCGGTCATAAGAGGAGTGTTCCGTTTTTTGTGGTTGGAATTGAAGTTTAGTTAGAGCGCACCGGCTAACATATCGCGAGCGCGGGATATCGCATCGATGTGTGCAGCGGGATCAGCCAAGTTTTGATTCATGGACACCATGGCCACATGCGTAACGCCCATGTCTTGCAGCGCCTTGATGCGGTCTGCATCGGTATCGGTCGGAATGATGCACTCGATGCCGATACTGCCAGCATCACGGCCCGCTCGATTGGCACTGTCATGCATTTGTTTGATTTGACCCTCCAGGTTCTTATTTACAAACGGGAACCAGCCATCTGCCAGTCGCCCTACCCGTTCAATTACCGCTGGAGCCATACCACCCAACCAAATGGGTATGCTCTTTTTAACAGGCAATGGATTGAGACCGGCGTCGGTAATCTTGTGATGCTTTCCGTCGAAACTAATCGCATCATCAGCCCAAAGTTTGCGTAACAAATCTATCTGCTCCTCAGATCGCTGTCCCCGATCATGAAAGTCTGCACCCAACGCTTCATACTCGACATCGTTCCAACCCGTACCTACGCCCAAGCGAAGGCGACCACGGCTCAACACATCTACGCAGGCGGCTTGCTTTGCGACCAACGCGGTTTGGCGCTGAGGCAAGATGATGACCGCCGTGACCAATTCAATAGTTGTGGTCAAAGCAGCCAGGTAGGAGAACAACACCAACGGCTCTTGGAACATACTGTCGGTGGTGTAGGGTCCTTGCCAATCCGGACGACTGGCGGTATTGGCACCCAACACATGATCATAAGCGAGCAGATGATCGTAGCCGAGTGATTCGGCAGTTGTTGCAAACTTCGCAACCATTTCTGGATCCGAACCGATTTCGGTCTGCGGGAATACCACACCAATTTTCATAATTTCTTGTCCTAGGGTAGAAAGGAAGAGGATCTGTGAAGCTTACCCGAAAGTGACGGAGAGTAGGATGGCTACTCTCGATGCACTGAGTTCAAGTTTGGGGCACGCCATAGCCTCGGTGCTGTTCGCCAAGCTGCTCCGTTACGTCAACGCTGTGCTCGGCTTCTTCCAAGCGGCAGACAATGAGCTTTCGGCTCTGGCACGACGTAAGTAGCTCGCCTACCGACAACATGATAAATTGATGCCCCCTTGGGCCACTGCTAACTACACACCTTGCAATCGAATTTTGAACGACTGGTTATCCGCCGCCCTGATGATTGGCACGTACACCTGCGCGACGGGGACATGCTAGCCGCTGTTGTGAAGCACACAGCGAATCAGTTTGGACGTGCGATTGTCATGCCTAATTTGAACCCACCCATTACCACCGCCGAGCAAGCGCAAAGTTATCGCAAGCGCATTCTTTCAGCGCTACCCGAAGACGCGAGCTTCGAGCCACTGCTCGCCGCCTATCTGACCGATACAATTTCGGCCACAGAGATCGAAGCAGGGTACGAATCGGGGGCGTTTGCCGCGTGTAAACTTTATCCGGCCAACGCGACCACGAATTCTGACCATGGCGTCACCTCCATTTCCCTCATCAAAGACGTATTGGAAACCATGCAGCGCATTGATATGCCGCTGTTGATCCATGGTGAAGTGACATCGGCGGATATAGATATATTTGATCGTGAAGCCGTATTTATCGAAACCGTCCTGCAACCATTACGGCAGGACTTCCCGGAGCTTCGAATCGTATTGGAGCATATAACCACAAAGCAGGCTGTCGACTTTGTGCAACAGCAGGGACCTAATACAGCGGCGACGATTACACCACACCACCTTGAAATCAATCGTAACGCCATGTTCGAAGGTGGCCTACGACCCCATACGTATTGCCTACCCATCGTAAAACGAGAGCAGCACCGACTGGCACTACGAGCCGCGGCAACCTCAGGCAATCCGAAATTTTTCCTAGGTACCGATTCCGCACCGCACACTAACGCCGATAAAGAATCGGACTGTGGCTGCGCTGGTATTTTTAACGCGCCATATGCTATCGAAGCCTACGCCAAGGTATTCGCAGAGGAAAACGCGCTAGACAAACTTGAAGGCTTTGCTTCGGAGTTTGGCCCAGCGTTTTATCGACTGCCGGTGAACGACACTAAGATAGTTTTGGAAAAGCAATCAATCGAAGTGCCAGAAGGTATTCAGGTGGGCACGGAAGTACTGCGTCCCTTCCATGCAGGCAGCCAGCTTCCGTGGCGGTTTGCAGGTATCGTCGAGTAGTCCGTGTCAGTTAAACACAACGCAATGATCGTGTCGGCACAGCCGGAAGCATCCGAGGCAGGCGCACAGGTGCTTCGATCAGGCGGCAACGCAATAGACGCGGCGATGACCGCGGCGCTCGTTCAAGGCGTAGTCGATCCGCAAATGACAGGCATCGCCGGTTTCGGCAATTGTCAGATATTCATGCCGGGTCGTGGAGTCCATACCTGCATCGACTTTCATGGTAAAACGCCGAACGCAGCGACCGCTGACATGTGGCAGGACCGTCTCATTGCAGAAACCCGGGACGGCTTCGGGTTTGTACTTGAAGACAACATTAACGACGTCGGCTACCAGGCAATTACGACGCCAGGCAGCCTCAAGGCTTATTCAGAAGCGGTCGGCGAATTCGGCACATACGATTGGGGCGATATTTGCCAGCCCGCCATCGAGTACGCACAGCAAGGGTTCATCATTCGACCTGCCGTCTACAACTGGTGGATGTCAGGCGCAAGCTTGGGACGCGCTGATGTCACCAGCCGACTGAAACATACACCAGCCAGTCAGCGACTGTACTTTGACGCGAATGACGAGCTTCGAAAAGTGGGTGATCGACTCCAAAATCCCGACCTGGCGCGCACGCTTGAGCGCATAGCCACCCAAGGCGCTGACTGTTTCTACACCGGCGATATCGCCGAGGAAATTGCTGCTGACATGGCGGCAAACGGAGGATTGCTGAGTCTTGGGGATCTAGCCCAGTACCAAACCACGCGCAACGACCCTTTACGTTCAGAGTATCGAGGATTCGAAGTTGCCACCAACCACCCTCCAGGGGGCGGCATCATGTTGGTGGAGATGTTAAACATCTTGGCCCACTTCGATTTGCAAGATTTGGGACACAATTCCTCTGAATACATTCGCATAGTTTGCGAAGCAATGAAGGCTGCCACTCAAGACAAGGAGACCTTCGTCGGTGACCCAGCCTTCATCGAGGTACCAGTTGAGCGGTTAACCGGCGCGGCTTTAGCCCAAGAATACGCGGATCGAATTAGGCGCGGCGAGAAAATTGAGGTGCAACGCTTCACCACGCCAGAGTCACGCGATACAACTCACGTCGCCGTGGTCGATGCCCAGGGTAACTGTGTCACTATGACCCACAGTCTTGGCATGCCTTCAGGTGTCGTTACCGAAGGA
>JBNMMV010000079.1:0-13833 GCA_051270205.1 Limisphaerales bacterium | reverse complement strand
AGAGTAAAGTGCCAGAGTAACTTACTCTGGCACTTTACTCTGACCCCACTGTTGACCCCACTGTTGCTGCTCTGACCTCACCGTTGCTAGTACTGGAGACTCGGCATGAAATCACCTCGCCCCTCGGGCGTGATGTCGAAGATATGCCAGAGCGGCCACAACATGTCTACGTGGCGAGGATGGAACTCCGACGGAGCGAAGAACATTTCTGAATTCCAAAAGTGATGCAGCTTTCCTTCACGTCTGACAAAAACATTACAAATCGGCAGTTGAGCACCGTTTGGCATTTCGCTTTTAAAATCTACTGGGAAAGTGTTGTCCGCGGAAGACACCCAAGGGACATCGTTCCACCCTCTGTCGGCCTGGAGCCGCTCTAGCCGCGTCACGTCACTACGTGACACCAATGCAAATCCAGTACGTTGAGAAATGTGTTTGAGTTGTCCGTTTAAACTGTCCACAAAGGCACTACACATCGGACATGGCTGCGCCGCATTCTGAGCGTACATAAAACTATAAAGAATCAGGGTGTCGTGCTTACCAAAAAGCTCGGAGAGCGACACGTCGCCTTCGCTTGCATGGAACACGTAGTCATCCACTTCACCACCCAATGGAAGAGTACGACGCAATGCTGCGACCTTCTCAATCTGGCTTCGTAACTCAATTTCAGCATCTAACAGTTCGTTCCGTTTAACCCGATAGATCTCAGATTCGCCCGGAAATCGCACATCATGCAAACTCATCGCTACTCTCCTTGCTCAATGTTCAAGTGTTTAGAGATTGACGTTTAAGCCCTGCCCGTTCGGACACCTACATTTGTTCTTCACGCTGTTGGTGTTCAAAAATTGACTTGTATCCAATCTTCGACCAATCGGGTGGCATCAATACCGGGCGCGGATCAAACCGAGCCCATTTGGCAGGTTCTCCTCGGACCATCGTTTCCGCATGAAGTCCACCGCCCGTCAGTCCGGTTATGGGTATGGCATCGGCACAACTATATGCACACAACAATAGCGGCCTTGGTTGCGGACTCATATTAGGCGGGGAGCCATGCACGCTTCGACAATTGTGAACCGTTATTGACCCGGCACACCCACCGAGATATTCCGCCTTACCCGCTTCAAGGTTTGGAATGTCATCATCGCGGATGTTGCCGGTCCACTGGTCATTTTGATCATATAGATCATAAAGAGGACCATCATGGCTGCCTGGAATAACACCCATGGGTGCCATTTCGTTGGTTACATCTTCTAAGTACACGCCAATGGTCAGCACGTCGTAGTTAGTGTGCGGCCAAAACTGAATGTCCTGGTGCCACTTTACTTCCTCACCGCCACCACCCCACTTAAAATTGAGTTTGGCATGATGGAATTTGAAGTTGGGACCCAACAAATCTTCAGCGACTTCAGCAAATGGCCCCTGGCTTGCAAACGCCCAGTATTCGTCATGGTGATCGACCGGCGAATTGAGGCGTCGTATGCGCGGCTGCTCAGCGCAATGATCCGGCTCAAGGTCAAAACGCTTGTCCTTGGCACCTAACTCTAAACCAGCCTGTGGCTTCACAACTCGACCGTCGGGGTCCAAATTTCGGCTCAATTGTACAAACTCTGCCGTGACTGAACGTAATCGAGACAACCACGCATCGTCGACTAAACCCTCAACCCCCACATAACCTTGATCAAAATATTTTTCGCGAGCGGTTTTGCTCAAAATTTTGGCAGGTCGCTCTAAGATTTGCTGATGTTCCATTCGGCTTTCCGCTTTCCCCTGTAGCGGTTACGATACCCCATCAGAAAAGAAACCAAAACGAGTTAAGCATGGCCCCAATTTCGGTACAGCTATATACCCTTCGGGAGGCGTCAGCCCAGGATTTCGATCTGGTACTCTCGACCATCGCCAAAATTGGCTATAAAGGCGTCGAACCTTTCAACCTATTTGGCAAATCGCCACGCGATTTTCGCCGCCAGGTAGAAGATCTAGGCATGCAGGTGAGTTCCACTCACTTCCCTTGGGTAAACCGTTCCGACAACGTCGCCCAGGTTGTTGAAGTGATCCAAGAACTAGGGCTAACTCGGGCACCAGGTGGCTATGGGCCCAACGACTTTGCCGACGCAGACGCACTAAAGAAAACTATCGACGTCACTGCGCAATGGGTAGACGCGTTGAAAGGTCATGGACTCGATTTCTTCCTCCACAATCATTGGTGGGAGTTCAACGAAATCGACGGTGAGATCGGGTACCACACTTTGCAAGATAAAGTGACCGGTGTGCAATTCGAAATCGACACCTATTGGGCTGCGAACTTTGGCCAATGCGACCCTGCTGCTGAGATAGGTCGAGTGCGCGGTCGCGCGCCGTTGGCTCATATCAAAGACGGACCACTTATTAAAGACAAACCCCATGTCGCCGTCGGCGACGGTGCCATGAATATTCCGGCAATATTCGACGCAGTAGATCCTCAGGTTTTCGAGTGGGCAGTGGTCGAACTGGACGCATGCGATACAGACATGATGTCTGCGGTCGCCAAAAGTTATCAATACCTGACCGCAAACAACTTAGCAGAAGGCAATGTCTGAAATGTCTGTAATTAACTATGATTTTGGTGCCGGTCGCAGCGACCCGAGCACTTTCCCAGCCGAGGCACTTAAAGCCGCCGCGGTAAAAGTAATCGACGAACAAGCCGAACAACTGACCATGTATCCGGGCAACCTCGGTCATGCCGGGCTGCGCCGTGCTATGGCAAAGCGAGAAGGTGAACGCGAAAACGTCAACATTGATCCCGACCATATGATCATCACCAATGGCTCTATGCAAGCGGTCACCCTCACTGCCGAAGCACTGCAAGAAGACAAAGGCGATACGGTACTGGTTGAGGAGTTCAGCTACCCGGGCACGCTCGGCGCTTATCGGAGTCTAAAACTAGACATGGTCGGCATCTCCCTCGACGAAGGCGGAATGCGCATTGATCATATGGAGCAAGAGCTCGAACGCCTTGAGAAAGAAGGCCGACGACCCAAATTCATCTACGCCATTTCCACCTATCAAAACCCCACCGGTTTTAACATGCCGCGCGAACGCCGCATGCAAATGATAGAGCTTGCCGCGCGCTACAATGTGCCCATTGTGGAAGACAACTGTTACGCCGACGTGCACTACGAAGGCAACATTGAACCCGCCGTGTTTGCGTTGGATGACAACCCCAATCATATTTATCTGGGTTCTCTATCGAAGATCCTGGCCCCTGGGTTTCGCCTCGGCTACATTCACGCCAGACCGCCAATGCTCGATAAAATCCTCGCCAGACGACATGACGCCGGCAGCAACTACCTGGCCTCTGCTATTGCGGCAGAATTCTATAAAGAGGGTATAGCTGAACACGCATCGGTAACCAATCCGGTACTAAAGATTAAGCGCGATCTCACCACCGGCGGGTTGGCAGAAGAATTGAGTGATATCTGCACGTGGTCAAATCCTGCTGGGGGGTTATTCGTCTGGGTCCGAATGCCGGACGATGTTGATCGTAAAAAGCTATATGCCAGCGCCCAGGAAAATGGCGTCAACTATCTTCCAGGTACGGCATTTCACTACCAAAACCGCAACATGCCTTACCTACGCCTCGCGTTCGGTCACCTTACCGAACAACAAATACAAGACGGCATACCCATTCTGGCGCGCTGCATACGCGAAGCACGCACCAGTAATGAAGCACGTGGCTTTGAATCACTTTTCGATTGAGAGCCACCCGATTCACAAGAATTTATTTGCTTATGAGAAAGTTCTGTAAGCGTTTTAACTGGTTCAATTGCACGCGATCCACAGGCTCAGCGAGCGGTGCGAGGCCGCCAGGTAGATAACCACCGACGTGGTATTCATAAACCAGCCGCGTGCCGTCAGCATGCGGCAAGAAATTAAAACTCATGCTGCCTTGCACGGCCATTGCTTGCAGTGGTCCAAGCCCTCCCACCATGGTTAGAGATCGACCTCGAGCCACGTTAACAACCCGCATGTGCTGAACCTCAACATCACCCGTGGTTTCACAGAAACACCCCCCCGCCTTGTCTTCAATACGAAATGCTTGCGCTTGCCCGCTATAGGAATGGTTGGCATCCCACCAACTGGCAATCTCGTGCACAAAGGCTGAATAGGATTCAGCGGGTGTAGCCGTGAGTATCAGTTCGTGCTCACTGACGAAACCAAATTCGGACGCATGGGTGACCTGGGCAGAACTCCGCTCGGCTCCCAAACCACCACCCAAGACTGCAAACCATAGAAACCAAAACGGCGCTGATTTTTTTAAAAGCATTTGAACGATCTCGCAATACAGTCGGGACGCTTGTAGGATTGCGCTCTCATATCCGCCCGTCAAGCCACATTTATGTCAGACACAATCGGCCAGCGAATTCTCGTCTGGGGCAACAGCTGTGCAGGAAAAAGCACCATGGCAGCATCGCTCGCCGAGCACTTTCAATATCCCTGGGTCGAGCTAGACGCCCTCAACTGGCTTCCAAACTGGGAAGGCCTGAACGCAACAGATCCGGATCGTTTGCTCAACCGCATGACTGAAGCCACTCAAGGAGACGAGTGGGTCGTTTCTGGCTCCTACACAGCCCAATCAAAAGTAGCTTTCTGGCCGCGTGTAGACACGGTCATTTGGATCGATTTACCACGCTGGCTGCTGTTAATCAGATGTCTTAAGAGAAGTTGGCAGCGTTCACGCAAGCAAACCCTATTGTGGGGAACCAACCGTGAGTCATTTGTTACGCAACTCATGGTCTGGCGCGGCGAAGAGTCCCTCGTTTGGTGGGTGTTTACTCAACATGAGCGAAAACGAATTCAAACCCTAGACTACATTGCAGATGGCACCTGGGATGATGCTCATGTGATCCGGCTAACAAGTACCCAAGCGGTTAAGGCGTTTCTCTTAGACAACAACTTGCCACTTGTACCTGCAAGCTATTCTGATGGGGACATAAGAACTGGGACCTGAAGAGTGGGGACAGATCTAAGGATCTGTCCCCTGCAGATAGCCATCAACTTGCGGGTCGCGAGCCTTTGGTAAAATATCGTATCCGGTCCATAAAAGTCTCATACTTGAGGTCTGAAAACTCACCGGCGTCGAAGAACACACCTTCGCATTGAGGGCATGCCTCAAACCAGATGTGGCGTTGATACTCATCGAAAGTTTTGTCCATGGCAACACTGCACTCTGGGCAGCTTATGTCGCCTAACTCGTTGAGTTTTTGACCGAGCTTTACATCCCCAAAGTCTAGAACGATGTCCGACATCCACTCACGCTTCATCTCCAACAGCACTTCGGGTTTGCAAAACAAGCCCCCACAACCGTCACAGCGATGAACAAGAATCTTGCGGCCGTAGGTTTTGGTAATCATTTCACCTGGGCATTTCGGACACTGCATGATTTAAAACTGCGTGCCCGGGGTGTAGTAACGATCGTGCCATATGCCCATGCCATCTTCGCCTTCTACCGGCATACGCCAGCTGTTGACCTTAGCCTTAGCCAAAACCACTCTAAACAAACCACGGGGCTGGTCGATGGTATTTTGGACGTACGCTTCAGCACCTTCTGGGTCGACGTAACGACCGGCAATGCGCCTGTATTGGTCTCGCCAAACTTTATCGTCACCCACATCGTGGACCAACTCCGCCTCGCCTTCGACAATGACCTTACGATAAGGCAACGCTTGCTCGTCGATGCACAGTGCAACTCGCGCGTCTTGTCTTAGGCAGCCAAACCATTCGGATTTTTCACGCGGGGTAAAATAGATGGCTTCATCTTCGTGAATAAACCATATGGGGGTCACCAGTGGGCTACCATCGCCTCGCGTGACTGCAACGCGCATCAACACCCCTCTCTCACTAAGAAAAGACTGTTGTTCTTGGTCGTTTAGCTTAGGCATTTACAGCAACTCCTATCATATCTCTATAACTCCGACGGACTTCCATTTCAGCCTCATGCCCCTTGCTCACCATCAGTCGATGGGCCGCTCTTAGCTTGTAGTAGGGGCAGTTGACGATTAGATGGTGTTCCAAATGATAGTTCACGCCATAAGGCGCTATGAAGGCTCGCTCCCACCAAGCTGCTCGGACAGTGCGGGTGTTTCTCAGGCGGTCGTTATCATCAGGCACAGCAGCGTGTTCAGCTATGTTTCTTAAACGCGTAATGAAACGATTCCACGTCAAGGCAGGTAGCCACCAGAGTAAGAAGTACAAATACCACTCACCCGCGAGCGCAAAGCCGGTTAAAAATACGAGGTTAATAACAATATTGGGGCCAAACCTGGGTAACCCTCGGCGCAACCGTTCGCCAAACGTGTCGCCCTTAAAGGCATCGCGGAACATTGCACCGTACTGCTTCCAGCCTGTTTGACCGCTCAAATCCCGCCAGACTTTACGTCGAAATGAAGTTCGAGAGATGGGGAACGGCTTAGAAAGATGCAGGTCTGGATCTTCGGCCTGCTGGGTGTGAGCGTGGTGTTGCAAATGATATTTACGATAACCATGAATTGTGCCACTGGTAAAAGGCCGGCTTAGGATCCATTCAGACACCCAGTCATTGAGTTTACGATTCTGATATAACGAAAAATGCGCGCCGTCATGCGACAAAACGCCCAACCCCAATTGCCGCGCGCCAATGATGAAGACTGCAAGCAAAATCGTGAGCGGGTTGGTCCATATCGTGACAACAGTCCATGTGGCCAGAATTACACCCCAACAATGGACAAGCGATAGCGTTGAGCGCCACGCTGAGAGCGTTCTCAATTGCTGGATTTCTGCTTCGTCAAAAAAGTCTTTCGGGCGTTGAAGTTCAGACATGCATAGAATTTTACACTAATAAAAATCGAATGACGCGCCCCAAGATACCCCCTGAATGGGTGACCATAATCAAACCTCAGGCGCCAAACCAAGCATCCTTAAGTCGTTCAAGTTATACTCACCAACTATGGAAGAACAATCAGATCTAACTTATCCACACTCAGAACACCCAGCAGCCGGCACTACTATGGAAGTAGCACCTGGGGTGCGATGGCTATCTATGCCCATGCCTGGATCACTCAGTCACATTAACTTATACCTATTGGAAGATGACGACGGCTGGTTTGTCGTCGACACAGGTCTAAGCAACGAAGAAACCAAAGAATGGTGGCACAAAATTTTTGCCAGCGAGCTTGGCGGAAAACCCGTTAAGGGCGTGATTTGCACGCACATGCACCCAGATCATATCGGCCAGGCCGAGATGATCACCAGCGAATTTCGATGTCCTTTATATATGACTCGCGCCGAGTACTACCAAGCCCGCTCTTTCGCTAACAGCGGCGGTAGCCATCATCAAACTTGGCTTGGTGCTGACTTCTACAGCCGTGCAGGCATGCCCAGCGACTACTTATCGCAACTTGAAAAAATGTGGAGCCAGCGCTCCAGTGAAGGCATGTCTATGCCCACTATGCCTTCGGGCTATGAGCGCCTGACCGACGGCCAAGTGCTTACAATTGGTGGGCGCGATTGGCAAATCGTAGTTGGTTCTGGGCATTCACCAGAACACGCTTGCCTCTATTGCGCCTCCTTGAAAGTGATGATTTCCGGCGATCAAATCTTGCCGATCATCACCTCTAACGTCAGCGTGCACCCCACTGAGCCGAATGCCAACCCGCTCAAAGATTGGATGGACTCACACGATCGTTTTCTTTCAACACCAGACGATACTTTCGTTCTACCCGCACACAATTTGCCTTTTTATGGCGTGCGGGAACGCTTGCGTGGGCTTATTAGTCATCACGACGATCGCATGTTAGCCATCGAAGAAGCTTGCGTAGAGCCGCATGTCGCCAAAGATCTACTCCCAGTTTTATTCGCACGCGAGCTCGACCCTCGACAAATGATGATGGCGTTGGGTGAAGCCATCGCCCATGTCCACCTGCTCATCCATCGCAACCGCATTTCTCGCGAGCTAGCCGATGACGGCCGCCATCTGTTTCGTTCCATCGATCCAGATCTTAAGCGGCGCGCGCATCCAAATTCGCATGATGCACCCAGCGATGGTCCCGTGTTGGTCTAGTGACAGAAGCCGCACCCAACCTAGGTCAGCGTATTGCTGGACTTACCTACCGGGCCTTAAAGTGGGGACGTGACCACGTTCCGCCCGGCATACGAACCCTCTTGGGCATACTTTTTATGGTTGGCGGTGTGTTCGGCTTTCTACCAATTCTCGGTTTTTGGATGCTGCCTCTAGGCGTCGCATTTATCGCGTTAGACATACCGCCTGCACGCCACAGAATAGAAAACTGGATGCAACGACTGCGCGCCAAAGCCCGGGGTTCAGAACTCCCCAGCGGCGCCGAAACCTCGAAAGGACCAGATAATGACTGACATTGCCTTTGCTTCGGCCACTGAGATAGCGACTAAAATTGCTAACAAAGAAATATCCGCCAAAGAAATGCTCGAGCACTACCTTTCCCGAGTAGATCGTTACAACAAAGACCTCAACGCCATTGTAGTTGATGTCAGAGACCGAGCGCGACAACACGCCCAAGTGATGGACGAACGGATCGCCCAGGGTTCAGCGAAGGGTAAATTTTTTGGCGTGCCCACCACCGTTAAGGAAAGCTATAACCTGGTCGGCGAAAAGACCACTTGGGGTAATCCAGAGTGGAACGACAATATTGCTACTGAAGACGCAGAAGCTGTGCGCAGACTAGCGCGTGAGGGAACCAATGTCTTCGGTAAAACAAACATACCCATATCATTGGCTGACTTCCAAAGTTACAACGAAGTCTATGGCACGACCAACAATCCTTACGACCTAAGCAGAGGTCCAGGCGGCTCCTCCGGTGGTTCGGCAGCGGCACTGGCTGCTGGGCTTACCGGGCTGGAAATCGGTTCTGACATAGGTGGCTCAATTAGAAATCCTGCGCACTTCTGCGGTGTTTTTGGTCACAAGCCCACCTATAACATGTTGCAGATGAAAGGCCATTCTGGGCCTGGCAGCCCTCGAGCGAGCTCCGATATCTCCGTGATTGGACCATTGGCACGATCAGCTGAAGACTTGGACTCGGCCCTTCGAATTCTCGCGGGTCCCGACGAAATAGCAGCACGTGGGCTCAAACTAGAACTGCCTGAGTGGCTAGGACGTAAGCTCAGCGATCTCCGCGTGGCTGTGTGGGCTAACGACGAACATGCGCCTGTGGCACAGGAAGTGGCCGCTCGAGTTACCAATGTCGCTCAAGCCCTGCGCGATGGTGGCGCTTCAATTAACGACGAGGCACGCCCAGGGTTTAGAGCCTCTCATAGTCATGACACCTATCAAAACCTACTCCAGGCGACTATGTCATCCCGCATGCCCGAAGATCAGTACGAGAGCCTGAAAGCCTACGTCGCGGATCTGGATCCCAACGATCAGAGTGAAAACGCTAAGGTGATGCGGGCTCAGGTATCCAGTTTTAAGGATTGGGGCGCCGCCAACGAGTTGCGCCATCAACTCCGATGGTCATGGCACGAATTTTTTAACGACTACGACGTACTGATAACGCCCATCATGGCCACTGCCGCCTTTGAACACGACCACCGTAAGTTCGGCGAGCGAACCATTATGGTCGACAACACCGAGCGCCCGTACTTCGAGCAGGTCTTCTGGGCAGGTTTAACCGGCGTCGCCTACCTACCGTCAACCGTTATACCGACGGGCTTAAACGAGCAAGGACTGCCCATAGGGGTACAAATCGTTGGGCCCGAGTATTCCGACTTGATCACCATCGGCGTAGCTGGAGAACTTGAACAAGCAGGGTTTAAGTTCGAGCCGCCACCAAATTATTTGGACTGATCATGGCGACTGCCACCGCTCACCCGAACATTGCCTTAGTTAAATATTGGGGCAAACAAGACAAACCCGGCAATTTTCCAGCGACGCCTAGCCTCTCGATTACACTTGATACGCTGGCAACCGAAACTACCGTAGTAAAAAGCGACCAAGATTCGTTTCACTTGGCGGGCTCGCAGGTCAAAGATGCAAAGGTAACAAAATTTCTCGCGGGGTTGCGCGGACACTTTGATGTACCACCACTTGCTATAGAAACCCAAAACAATTTCCCCACCGGCGCAGGCTTAGCATCGTCCGCCTCTGGATTTGCCGCCCTAATCACTGCAATTAACGAAGAGTGTGGACTTGGTCTAGAGGTTGAATTGGCAAGCGAGTGGGCGCGCATGGGCTCTGCAAGCGCTGCCCGCTCCATGTTTGGCGGTTACGTCTCATTGGTCCCGCCGTTGTGGCGAGCCCAACCGACTGCACCAGCCAGCCATTGGCCGTTGGCCGTGGTGGTTGCCATCACCAGCACCACGTCAAAGGCCGTAAGCTCAGGCAAAGGCATGGAAATCACCCGCACCACATCGCCCTATTACAAAACATGGTTAGACGGTAGTGGCGACGACTACGCTCGCGTAAACGACGCGATAGCGAGTAAAGATTTTGCAGAGTTGGCTGCTGCTGCGGAGCTCAACTGCTTGAAAATGCATGCGATTATGCAAACAAGCGTTCCAACGCTCAACTATTGGAACCCCGCTACAATAAGCGTTATGGAAAAAGTTAGGCAACTTCGTGACAACGGTAAATCGGTATTTTTTACCATTGATGCCGGACCCCAGGTAAAGGTGGTTTGCCTCCCAGAACAAGCACAATCGGTCGCCCAGGCGTTGGCAGAAACTTCTGGCGTCCTTGAGACGGTCATATGCCAACTCGGACCAGGCGCTTATCTAAAGCCGTGAATATCCTAAAACCGTGAACTTCCAAGCACCAGGAAAAGTTGTCGTCTGGGGTGAGTACGCGGTACTGGAAGGAGCACCAGCATGTGTCATGGCAATTGACAGGTACGCCAACGTATCTGTGCAGCGCGCAGAGAATATCCAACTCTCGGCTTCCGGCTTTCAATCCGATCCAGTGACAAAAACGGACCCTGGGTGGTCGCGCGCGCCGGTTGCCCAACTCACCGAGACTATCCTCTCCGCTTGGGGTTATTCGCAATACCCCGAAGGAGTACAGATTCACCAAGATTCCAGTGCCTTCCACGACGCTCGCGGACGAAAGTTAGGCATCGGCTCCTCTGCTGCGGTATGTGTCGCCCTCTATCGTGGTCTGGCAGAACTGCTGAATAAAAAAACAAGCCTCGCCGAAGCAATCGAGCTGCACCGTGCATTTCAGCAAGGCAGCGGCAGTGGCCTGGATGTCGCTGCAAGCTGGCTAGGCGGCACTATCCGCTTCCAGCAAGGTGACGCTGTGGCTAAAACTTGGCCTGACGACCTAAATTTTTGCGTTGTCTTCACCGGTCAAAGTGCAAGCACCTATGCCCAGGTGCAAGCGTTCTCAAACTGGCGCGAAAAGGCGGATACGCACACGCTTGCAGAGTTAGTCGCATGTTCTCAAGCGCTAGATGAGAAGTTTACTTACCAAAAATTGGAGCGGTACATTCATCAATTGAGGCAACTCGATCGCGCTGCCAAGCTCAATATCTTTACCCCCGAACATGAAGCATTAAGCGACCTTGCACAGCGCTGTGAGATCATCTACAAGCCCTGCGGGGCAGGCGGTGGCGACATTGGCATGGCCTTCGCCCAAACCAGTTCCGGAAATGAGTCCTTAGCACGCTTTAAAAGCCTTGCTCGAGAAAAGTTTGACGTTCTAGACGTAAACATCGCGAAGCCACATCGGCTTAATTGACCCTACTTTTTCAATCCAGGTCCGCTACAATTGCGCCCCGAAACGGCCACGTTATCCATCGGAGAAAAGCCACCAATGGCATCCAAACCCGAGACCTTGTCATTGAGCTCTCGTATTCCAAACTTCTTTCGAATGAGTATTACCGAGCGCATCGCCGCTTTGCATACGCGTGGGCTGCTCAGTCAAGATGACGTCCACCAATTGGTCACCTCTAAGCACCAACTGCAGCTGAACTCAGCAGACAAAATGATCGAAAACGTCGTTGGCGTTTTTGGCTTGCCTATGGGTGTCGCGTTGAACTTCCTCATTAACAACAAAGACTACGTTGTGCCCTTGGTCGTAGAGGAGCCTTCTATTGTTGCTGGCCTATCGGGTGCTGCACGCATGTCCAGGTTATCGGGCGGTTATTCCGCCTCCTGTACGGCACCTATTCTCATTGGCCAGGTTCAAGTAGTTTTAGAATCCGACCCAAAGACAGCAATGGATGCACTTTTGGACCACAAGGACGAAATTCTGTCTTTGGCCAATAGCCTACATCCGAAGATGATTGCACGTGGCGGCGGTGCCCAAGACATTGAGGTATTCAACCACAAAGCCGAGCAAGATGGCCGCGAAATGGTGGTTTTACATCTACTCGTAGATACTCGTGACGCCATGGGCGCTAATCTCGTCAACTCAATGTGCGAAGGGGTCGCTTCACTGGTCGAGACCGTAACAGGCGGGCAAGTATTCTTACGCATTCTTTCGAATCTGACTGACCGCGCTATTGCCACTGCATCGGTACGCATTCCCACCGCAAATTTGGGAGGCAAAGGCTATACGGGCGAACAGGTCCGCGACGGTATCATTCTCGCTAACGATTTAGCCTTGGTAGATCCTTATCGTGCCACCACGCATAACAAAGGCATAATGAACGGCGTAGACGCCGTGGCGCTCGCTACGGGTAATGACTGGCGCGCGATTGAAGCTGCGGCTCATGCATACGCGGCTCGCGAGGGTCGTTACAAGGCCTTGACCCGTTGGTACAAAAACTCCTCCGGTGATCTTGTCGGTGAGATAAAAATACCAATGAAAGTAGGTACCGTCGGCGGCTCACTAGAATCCAACCCGTCAGTAAAAATCAATCATCGCCTACTCGGCTCACCCAATGCCACAGAACTCGCGAGCATCATGAGCGCCATCGGCTTGGCGCAGAATTTCGCCGCGCTTCGCGCCTTATCGACCAACGGTATTCAACAAAATCACATGAACCTGCACGCCCGCAGCGTCGCTTCTACTGCAGCCGTTCCAGAAGAGTATTTTGAAACTGTAGTCGAGTCATTGATCGAGTCCGGCGAAATCAAGGTTTGGAAAGCGCAGGAAATTGTTAAAAATTTGGCACGCCACGCCGCCCGACCGGAAACCAGTGAGCGCCAATCTGCGTGTGGCAAGATCATACTGTTGGGCGAACATGCAGTGGTTTATGGGCGTCCGGCCATTGCCCTGCCTATTCCACTCGCGGTGGAAGCATCGGTGCAAAAAAATGGTAGCAACAACAAAGGCGTAGACATTCTCATTCCTCGCTGGGGTTTGGAACAAAAAGTCCATAAGAATACCCAAGGACTCGCCGGCATTTTAGCAAAAGTGTTGGACGAACTTGGCTTGCTCAACGAATCTATGAGCATTGAAGTGTTTCCCCACGTACCCAGAGCCATGGGACTTGGAGGTTCGTCAGCACTGGCAGTTGCGATTCTACGAGCGGTAGATCATGCCTATAAGCTAGATCTTGGCTCCGAGCGCATTAACGAGTTCGCCTTCGAAATTGAAAAAGCCGCACACGGCACACCTTCAGGTGTGGACAACACAGTCGCAACCTACGGCACACCGATCATTTACCGACGCGTAGACAATCAGCCTGTTTTCGAGACGCTGACCCTCGGCACGCCGCTGGAACTCGTTATTGGCCTCACCGGCAAAGAATCTTTCACAGCCGATGCTGTCGCTCGTGTTCGCCGAGCCTGGACTGCCTATCCAGAACGTTACGAGGCTATTTTCGATCAAATAGCGCATTTAACGGAAGCCGGTCGCGACGCCCTCGGACCTGGACGTCTCGAAGAAATTGGCGAACTCATGAA
>JBNMMV010000078.1:0-13856 GCA_051270205.1 Limisphaerales bacterium | reverse complement strand
CGCTAATGGATGAGTTAGATGAGCCGGAAACCTCCTCTGGTAAACCTCACTCTGGTGAGATGACACAGGCTGACCCGAGTGAGGCCCTCAAAGGACTCAGGATCGTTGATTTTGGATGGGTTTTGGCGGCGCCCATCGGCACTCGAATATTGGCAAGTTTTGGTGCAGAAGTAATTCGCGTCGAATCAACAACCAAACCCGACTCAATGCGCAGTCAACCTGGACCAGATGGCAAGCCAGACCCGGACATGGGTGGCCTGTACAACTCAGTAAATGCTGGCAAAAAATCATTCACGGTTGACCTTACCAAAGAGGCTGGCCTGGCGCTGGTTAAAGAGTTGATCTGCACAGCAGACGTTGTGGTCAATAATTTTCGACCAGACGCCATGGAGCGCATGGGTTTAGGGTTCGATGTTTTGCGGTCGCTGAAGTCAGACATCGTTTTGCTAAATCTACCTGGCGCCCATCGGCGAGGACCTTGGGCTCAGCGTCCAAGTATGGGCAATATTTTAATGGCTGCCTCGGGCTTCAACATGCTTACCGGTTTTGCTGGAGAGCGACCGCGCGGTATTGGGGTTGCCTATCCAGATTTCACCTCACCGCATTTGTTGGTCGCGACGCTCTTAGCTGCTTTACGGCAACGGAACTTACACGGGGAAGGGCAGGAATTGCACCTTACCCAGCTTTCCAGTGTTCTTTCACTGTTGGGAAGTGAGTGGATGCAATTCAAAGCAACTGGCGAGCAGCCTCCGAGAAACGCTAATCGCAATGCTAACTATGCGCCCCACGGAATCTACCCGACTCAACCCACAGCCGATGAGCGCAGTGCCGAGTTGGATACGTGGATTGCCATTGCCGTAGACAGCGATCAGCAGTGGGCCGCTCTGTGTGGCGTCATGGCGAGACCTGATCTTGCTGATGATTCGCGCTTTCGGTCTCACCAAGCGCGAAAACAACATGAAGATGAACTAGATAAAGTTGTAAGCGAATGGTCCAAGACACAGGACAAATGGTTACTTGCAGAGCAATTGCAGGGCGCTGGAATTGCCAGTGCGCCTGTGGAGCATTTGCAGGATATGTTGGAACACGATCCGCAATTGGCTAACCACTACCAAACGGTTCGTCAGCCCGTTGCCCCAGACACTGATATTCTCATCGACAAAGAGGCAGCCCGCTGGGTAGGAGCCGAACTGCAACTTTCTCGCGCGCCTAACTTAGGTGAGCACAATCAGTTTGTTGCACAAAATATTCTCGGCAAAGATGACGAGGCATTTGTGCAACTACTGACCGAAGAGATCATCAACTAATCTGCAACCCAGCTACCGTGAAATCCTGCTGGAACCCGGTTTGGTAAATGGACAGTGGCTACAGGCTCGTTGCTCATTGTACTTGCATCAACAATAACCAAGTCACTGCGGTTCTCAGCGGCATCGTAGACAAAGCTCATTAAGTAACCGTCGTCTTCGTTGCTGGCGCCTTGAGCCGGTACAAAAACAGGTTCTCCACCCAATCTACCAGCACCGAGGTCGTGTGCCTTGGACTCGCCTGTCTGTAAATCGTACTTGCGAAATGCCACTGCCGTTGGCAAGCCAGAACCGAATTCTGCGGTGTAACCAAATCGATGTTTCAAACCGACTACTGCGTCTGGAACACGGGGGAATTCTACGGCTTTGTCGTCGAGCTGACTTTCCGACACTGTGCCGCTGGCTTGGTGGATGGTCCAGCGATGTAGAACCGGTGGAACTTCTCCCGCGCCAGGCTTCATTGAATGCGCCATGCGGCAAACATCAATGATGATGTCGTCACCCTCTTCGTAAGCATTTAGAGGGTGATAGACGTAGCAGGGGTCAATGTCGTACCAAACGATATCTGCATTGGTGCCGTTTCGAGGCATGACACCGAGGCGTGCGCCGTAGTCATCACTCCAGCCGATAGGCAGGCCGTTGGCTGCCGCGTTAGCCATATCCCATACCAAAGGCAGGTCCATGAATATCACATGGTTTCGAGTGATGTTGAAGTCATGGACCATGGTCGCGCCCTTAACTTCAATCTGTTCACTTTGTACAAGTTCGCCTTTTGCATTGGCGCGGTGGTAGGTGAGAAACGGTGCCACCATGCCGTAAGCGAAGAACAACAGTTCGCCTGTTTCTGGGCAAATTTTCGGGTGGGCGGTCATACCTGTGGTTAATTTCTCGTCGTAGTTATGCGCGCCAACCGTGTCGAGTGTTTTGGAAAGCTCAAATGGCCAGTGGCCTTCTTCTAAAGCGAGGATTTTTCCTGCATGGCTGATGATGTGGGTATTGGCTAACGACCGAGAGAGATCTTGCATGGTATCTAGTGGGTTGGCGTCTGCATCGCTGAGCAAGGGTGTGCGAACGTAGCGATTGCGGTACCAGTTTGCCCCACCGTTGCTGAGTTCAACGCCATGAATCATGCCGTTGCCTAAAAACCAATGCGGTGTATCCCCTGATTCAGGATTGGCACCGTTGCGCAGATATCTGCCATTCAATTCGGGTGGAATTGAACCCGTGACAGACAGTTCTGTCTCGGTGACTTCTTCGAATGTGGGTGCAAAATTTCCGCTGAGCCAAAATGGCTTTTCTTGTACAGCTTCGCTCATGTTGTGTGCCTCATTGTTGGTGGTTAGTCGTCAGATATCTCTTCGTCAGATAACATGGCTTGCATGCAAGCTATGGCTTCTTCTATGTAGGCTTCGCGTAGCTCGGCCTTCTGAGTTTGGCGCCAGGCGCGGTACGCACCATCAACTACAGCGAACTGCAATTGGGCCATAATTTTTGGGTTCCCCGGACGTATATCACCACGACTTATGCCGTCTGATAGTTGTTTGGCGATGATGTCGACAATGATTTCGCTATGTGCAGCAATTTCGCGCGTGCTGATGTCCGCCCCGCCTAGCTGAAACATTTCGTACAGTGCCGGGTCGGCATCTGCGAAGTCAAAGGCGGCTCTGACCACGGATTCTTCCGTAATAGTCTCGCTTTCCGTCGGCATTGTGGCGATGGCTGCGGCCTGGGCGAATTCTTCTGCCAGTTGGGTAAACAGACCTTTTTTAGAACCAAAGTGGTGAAAGAGGATGCCTTCGGATACGCCAGCATGCACTGCAATTTGCAGCGTACTGGTTGAGTCGAAGCCTTGCTCGGAGAAAAGTTGTCGAGCCGACGCAATGAGCCGCAGTTTTTTTTCTGCCGGGTCTCGACGAAAAGCGGGTGCGCGGCGGCCATTTGATAGCACGAGATGTTGTCCGATGCCTAATTGAGTGATACTTTATAAAGTGTTACTCAATAAGTAAAGGCCCATTGATGCCCCAAAATAGAAAGATAACGCTCGCCAAACGCCCAGACGGCATGCCTGTGCCCGCTGATTTTTCGCTGGTCGAAGAAGTCGTTGGCGAGGTACCCGCGGACCACGTACTCGTGCAGGTGGACACACTATCGGTGGATGCTTTTATTCGTACGATGCTAGATGAGCGAGATGGCTTCCACGGCGTCACGCCAATTGGAGGGCCAGTGGTTGCCCTGGGTGTGGGTCGGGTCATCGAGAGTTCAAGTTCAGAATTTACTGTGGGAGAGTGGGTCAGTGGCCCCATGATGGCTCAGACCCACGCGATTCTACCCGCAGCCATGCTGAACAAAATTGATCCTGCATCAAATATACCGCCTTCAACCTATTTGGGTTTGTTGGGGCTGACGACAGGGATCACCGCTTGGGTAGGTATGCGGGCTGTGGGTAACGTCCAAGCCGGGCAGGTGGTCGTGGTGTCGGGTGCTGCTGGTGCCGTCGGCAGCGTTGCGGGACAAGTGGCCAAAGCCAAAGGGGCGACCGTGTTTGGCATCGCGGGCGGCCCAGAGAAGTGTGAGTTTTTGGTCCAGACCTTGGGTCTTGATGGGGCGATTGACTATAAAAACGAAGATGTTGCTGTCCGCCTGAAGGCGCTCGCACCACAGGGCATTGACCTGTTTTTCGACAACGTTGGTGGCCAGATATTGGATGCGGCACTAGATAATTTGGCGGTTGAAGGCACGGTGGTTATTTGCGGTGCGGTTTCTCAATACCAGCACTTGGAAGACGTACAAGGACCAAACCTCTACCTTCGCTTGGCAGAGCGCAACGCGACAATGAGAGGATTTACGGTTGACCATTATCCGCAATGTTTCGAAGAAGCATCGGCAGAAATAGAAACCTGGATGGCGGATGGCCAAGTGACCTTGCCGGAACACAAAATTTCAGGCATCGAGGAATTTCCCGAAGCGCTCATCGCACTCTTGAGTGGCGGGCATATGGGAAAAATGCTGGTTGTGCCATAGCAATTTCCAGGTCGACCCACTAGTGCGTCAGGGGCAATAGTACGTCAGCGTAGAAAACTTGAGCGGAATTGAATGCCCCAGTGATCGTCCACTAAGGTTGCGATCCAAAACGTATCGAACGCGTTGTAAACTGTGCCGTCAGACTGGCAGCGATCTATGGTCATCGCTAAGTGAACCTTGTTCGACCCTGCGTGGACGGGTTCGATCGTCCGCAATGCTGTGTGGTGCCAGCCCTCCGCTAGGAGGGTTTTCTCCGACTTTTGACTCAATTTCACGAATTCTGAAGCCGTCTCAATGGTAACGAACCGCCCTTGAGCGAGGCGAGTGTGCGGGAAATTCAGAGTGCGCGCTAAGGCACCATGATCCAAATCATTAAATGCGCGAATGAATTGCGAAGCTGTAGTTTTCGCTGCTTCGATTGAGTCTGTCATCAATCAGTTTCTCTACTGTGGTTTCAGTACCTTAACCTAGAGTGCTGAAATTATGAAAAGCCGCAGTACGAGAGACAGATTGATAGCTTACAAGCCTATCGAAATTCCAGCGCTGATCAGTAAAATAGAGTCGGTGAGAATACTAACTGGGAGAGTGAAATGAGTTTTGATGGAAAAGTAGCAATTATTACGGGTGCTGGTGGTGGTCTTGGAAAAGAGCATGCTCTGATTCTAGCCAGCCAAGGCGCTAAAGTTCTAGTCAACGACCTTGGCGGGTCGGTTGACGGGTCAGGTCAAAGTGATGCGGCAGACGCGGTGGTCGAAGAAATTCGGGCCGCAGGGGGTACAGCGGTTGCCAATAAGAATTCGGTTTCAGAGAGGGCGGGTGCCAAAGCCATAGTTGAAGCTGCGGTGAGTGAGTTTGGTACCGTGGATATTCTAATTAATAACGCCGGTATTCTGCGAGATAAGACCTTTAAGAAGATGACGCTCGACGAGTGGGATGCGGTGATTAACGTACACTTGAATGGTTCAGCCTACGTGACTTGGCATGCATGGCCGATTATGTATGAAAAAAACTATGGCCGAATATTGTTCACCTCTTCGGTTTCTGGAATTCTGGGGAGCTTTGGTCAAGCCAACTACGGTGCTGCAAAAATGGGCATGGTGGGATTGATGAACAATTTGTCACGCGAGGGTGCAAGCCATAACGTCAGAGTTAACTGTCTATCTCCGGGTGCCGAAACACGCATGACTGCAAGCGTGCCTGGCCAGGACATGAACGCGGATGATCCTCAGCCAGACAACCACCCTAAGTTGGTCAGCCCTGCGGCAATTTATATGGTATCTGAAGACGCGCCGAACGGACGGATTATGCAAGCGGCACAAGGGCGGTTTGCGTCGGATCACGTCTACGCCAATCAAGGAGTGAATCTAGGGTTAGAAGCGACCTGGGAAGATGTGGCTGAACACGCAGACGAAATTCTTGGCCTTGATAGCATGGCTGCGAAAACAACTTTCTGGCGAGACGAAGACTAGGGTTGCCGGGGGACAGAACGCGAGTAGGTCCTTTCAGGGGACAGAACACAGTTCTGTCCCCTCTTAAGGAGTAACCAACCCGAGTTGCCTAGATTGCGCGACTAGGGCGCCGCTACTGTCCCAAAGTCGTCCCGATTCAATCATTCGACCTGCGGCCAAATCCTCAGTTAAGAGCTGTGCTCTAACCCAACCGGGTGCCGGTCGACGACGGATGTGTACTGTCAGCTCCAGAGTCGGCACCCATCCCACCACGCCTAGGGCTGACAATACTGAGGGTGGAAACGCATCAGCGAACAACGGTAGAACCTGGCTGTTCGGTTCTGTGCTATCCATAAAGCGAATCCACCCCGTCATTTCTGCTGTCTTTGAGCCTCCAGGAACCGCTTGTTGAGGGTGTAGTCGTACATCGAGCCTGTCTAAGATCGGCAGATGGATCCCCTGAGTTTCCTCCGAACGGCCGACGCATTTGTCAGGTGGGGGTAGGTCTACAGGTGCGATGTTCAGCTCTTGTGATACGCCGACACTCTGAGTGAGATCGGCATATGCGCAAAGAACTTCCAGTCGGGATTTACCAGCTTGGCTTAGCGTTGCGCGTGCTGTGCTCATGGTCCGCCCTGTTCGCAGTACCTCTACGGTTACCTGATAAGGTTCGTCAGCCAATCCTGGGCGCAGGAAGTGAGTAGTAACCGTTATCGGATCCGGGTGTGGCAAAGTCTCAGCAATGCAGCCCATAGCGCAGGCGACCATGTACCCACCGTTGGGGTTGTCGCCAATATTCCATGCTGAGCTTAGCGTACCTGTCCATGTGTTAGCGGACAGTTTCTTGACCTCGGTCTCATTGGTAATTTGTGAAATACGAATTCTCTCAGCCTTCTAGAAAAGCAGCTCGGACTGCTTGCAGGGTGTTTTCCGGGACGCCGATGTGGCTAAGATAACCCAGTGTGCCCCCCCAACGTTCTTCTAGACCGTCTAAGAAGTCCTTCATGGCAGTTTCCGGAACGCCTGCCGCGTGCATCATCGCAGCCCGATCCATGCCCGCTGGGAAGCCCACTGTCTGTTCAATAAAGTCAGCCTGACGGCCAACATCAACGTTAGTGAGTAGGTAGTCTGCCTCAATGATGCTTCGATCTACGCCAAGTACTGAAAGTAAAAATGCAGTAGAGACGCCTGTGCGATCCTTGCCCGCAGTGCAGTGGATGACGATGGGCAATTTACTAGCATCTGCAAACAGCTCGAACATTTGCAACCAGGTGTCGGCACCAAACTCTAGATAGCCCAGATAGCGTTTACCTGAAATGCCGGTGTCGCCAACCAGTCTGGCGAGTTGATCGCTGCCACCCTCGGGGATGACCGCGAGGTTGTGATAAGAGGCGCCCATGGTTTCTAGAGGTCCACGACCCTGATCAGAAATTTCGTCAGGCTTGCGCAAATCTATTTGAGTCGCCACATTCAGATCTTGGAGCTTGTGCTTGTCATCAGCTGACATACGGTCTTGTCGCCCAGCACGAAAGTACATGCCCCATTTCACGCTCGAGCCGTTCATGGCCCGATAACCGCCGATGTCACGAAAATTGAAGCAGCCAGAGAATGGATGGTGTCGTTCTGCGTAATCGTTGATCATGCTTGGCTCTTGTCTCCAGGTGCGCGAATAATGAAAACAGGTTTATTTTCAGCGACCTTTGCCCAAGATTTGCCATTCTCCTCAGTCTCCATCAGAAACAACACTTCTTCAGCGATGCTCTCAGGTGTCATGAACACGGCTTCATCAGAGCGTTGCGCTTGTGGAATGATAGCCGTGTCGATACCGCCCGGGCAGAGCGCGTTAATTGTTATGTCACGTTTGGCCAGGGTTGGTGCAAGACTGCGAACTAAACCAACGACAGCATGCTTACTCATTGAGTACAGCGGATCTACAGCGTAAGGCACGACCCCGGCGAGGGAAGCCGTTACTACGATAGAGGCACCAGCTTCCAATGTCGGGAGCAAGGCTTCCAATCCGTATACAACGCCGTCTACATTTACCCCCATCATGCGTCGGTATCGATCATGTTTCATGGCTGAAAATTGGTAGTCTTCCATGGGTGCGCTGGGTGGCGCTATTTGAATCCCTGCATTGAGGTGAAGGAAATCCACAGGTGCATCCAATGCCTGCACAACCTTCTGCCAATCCTCAGGTTGGCTGACGTCACAGGTCATGAAACTGGCGCCAGTTGATGCGGCAATCTCTTCGCCGCGGGTCGCATCTATGTCTAGAGCGGTGACGGTGTCGCCTCGTGCGCGGGCCATTTGAGTAACGGCTGCCCCAATGCCAGAACATGCGCCTGTTATGAGCCAGTTTTTCGATCCATTGTTCATAAGTTATTTCTCATCTCTTGTTTCTCTTACTTCTCACGTTTCAGTTTTAGCCAATAGCTTTCGGTATGGAGACATATCAATGCCCACGTGTCGAGCCTGAATGGCTTCGATTGTCGCTTCGCTCCAATATCGAGAGCCGGGTTGGGGAAATCCTAGAACGGCACGCTGGTCTAAGCTAGCCCGGGCTATGAGTTTTTCCAGAAATCCCGGTGTTCGGTAAGCCGACCAAGCCCAGCCGATGTGCAGCGTACTTATCCACTCGCAATCAGCGCGCCGGTAAGTCAGGTTGTGGACCAGCCTGTAGGCACCGTCAATCATCGGTGTACCTCTATGCCAGGTATCGTGGCGATATAGAAGAACATCGCCAGGGTGGAATTGGGTATAAAGCTCGCGGTTGTAAAGTGTTTCTCTGAATTGCGCTGCTTTCGGGTCGCGCGTCGCCATATCAGCTTCCGCAGAAGCCCGATCGTTAATGTAGGGCTTACCAGCGATACCAGGGGAATCGACTATTGGCCATGGGTAAGCTGGATCTTCGTCGCCTTGGCGAGGCACAACCGCCGTCGGTCCCATGCAAGTGTCGACGTCGCTGTAGTAAATAATGATCTCTACAGCCTCAGGTCGATGCCATTCAGTTGGGTGGGTTAGCATGTGATTGGGGTAGTCGACATGAATGCGCTGGTCGCTGTGATCGTATTGGCCGGCAGATTTGTCTTGCCGGCCGTATTTGGGCCACACATCAGACTGTGCAAGACGAAGCTCGTTGATTGGTACCTCTAATAATTGTGCCACTGCGCTGAGAAGGCGTGGGTGTAAGGTGATGTCGGTGAGCGCTTCGCAATCGTTAGGGAATACTAGGTTGCTGCCGAAATTATTGTATTCGTTGGCGGCTTCTGAGCCGGCTTTGGGGAACTTGTTCGCAGCATAAGCTTGTAGGTCAGTAATGAGTTCAGGTGGCAGTATGTCATTTACGAAAGCAAAGCCTTCCGTCTGCCAGTTGTTCACTTGCGTCGCTGTTAAAATACTGCCTTTTTCACCTGCAGGCGTTGGGGCTACCCAGCGGTCGTCATTGATTTTATTCAACGGTCTTTGCCACCTTGCTCGTCTCTTTGTACTGTTCTTTGTACAGGGGGGAGGGTACCGATTCTGGGGGTAATCGTCGCCCTAGAATTGCATCGGCTAACTTCTCAGCGACCATAATTGTTGGCGCGTTGAGGTTGCCATTGGGAATTTCAGGGAAGATAGAAGCATCTATTACCCGCAACCCCTCAGTCCCGCGAACTGAACCCACGCTGTCTACAACCGCCGCGTCGTCGTCACCCATTCTACAAGTCCCGCAAGGATGGTATGCACTTTCAGCGTTCTGGCGCACAAAGTCATCGATCTCTTGGTGAGTGGTAACGTTTGCACCGGGTTGAAGTTCCCCACGTCCAAACTTATCTGCGTATTGGGCGAGTGGGGGCTGAGCGATGATAGAGCGACCAATTTCAATGGCTTCGCGGAAGGTCTGCCAATCGTAGTCGTGAGACATGTAATTAAAGTCGATGCGCGGGTGTATTGTCGGGTCAGATGAGCAGACAGACACTGAGCCCCTACTGGGACTCTTCATGGGGCCCGTGTGAAGTTGGAAGCCGGGGCTTTCTGCTCGGGCTTTACCGTCGTAAGAGATTGCCGCAGGCAGAAAATGGTATTGAATGTCTGGCCATTTGGCGTGGCTGCTGCGAGCGAAGCCGCCGGCTTCAAAATGATTGGTAGCGCCCAAGCCGCCTTGGGTGAGCAACCAACGAGCGCCGATCAGCCCTTTGCTGATCAATCCGAGTTGCCGGTTAAGCGATTGTTTCGGTGAACATGCTTGTTGTAGGTAGACTTCTAAGTGATCCTGGAGGTTTTCACCAACCTCGGGAGAATGCATGACGGTCGCGATGCCGAGTTTTTTTAGCTGGGCAGAATTGCCAACACCCGAGAGTTGCAGCAGTTGTGGTGAGCCAATAGCACCCGCACTGAGAAGGACTTCAGCATTCGCAGTTATCTGTTGACGATTGCCGCGCTTATTCAGTTGAATACCTGTTGCTCGATTGCCGTCGAATAGCACTCGCTCGACGCTGGTGTTTTGTAAGACCTGAAGGTTCGGTCGATTTTGAATTGGACTCAAATAGGCTCTAGCACTGCTACAGCGAATGCCATTCTCGACGCTCATTTCAAATTCGCCGAAGCCTTCCTGTTGGTGACCGTTGAGGTCTTCACTGCGATCGAAGCCCGCTTCCACACTAGCGGCGATGAATGCTTCATAAAGCGGATTGCGCATGCTGCCCCGTGAAACGGCCAGCGCACCGTCTGTACCTCTAAAAACCGGATCAAGGTTGCCAGATGTACGTTCTGATTTTTTGAAGTAGGGGAGCACGTCGCGGTAGGACCAACCGCCAGCACCGAGCGTCTCCCAGCGATCGAAGTCCGCAGGGTTGCCGCGTACCCAGACCATACCGTTGATTGAAGACGACCCGCCGATGACCTTGCCTCGGGGGCAATGTAAGGCTCGCCCAGCGAGGGCAGATGATGGTTGGGCGTGATAGAACCAATTAAACCGTTTGCTGTTCATTGGCAGTGAAAAGGCAGACGGCATACGGATGAAGGGGTGGAAGTCGCTCCCGCCAGCCTCTACCAGAAGTACCTGGCAGTCATTTTGCTCGCTTAACCTGTTTGCCAACACACAGCCGGCAGAACCCGCGCCAACAATGATGTAGTCGTATGTTGTAACGGATTCGCTAATCGGACATTCCTGCGACTTTAATTTCTAACAGGTACGGTCCGCTGCCATTTGTGAAAGTCTTGCAGCCGATCTGAATCTCCTCGGTGGTGGTGGCTTGGCAGGCTTGCACACCCATACCCTGGGCCATGGCAGCAAAGCCCAGCGTCGGGTTGCCCAGGTCCATGTGAGGATAGCTTTGGTCTGAAGGCGCGTCGAAGCGGGCGCGGTGAATGTCTAGATTGTGTTTTAGCACCCGGTACTCAGCATTAGCCAGAATGACGAATAGAATTCGCATGTGATGGTGAGCTGCAGTCCACAACGACTGGATACTGTACATCGCGGAACCATCTCCGGAGATGGCAATGATCATCTCATCGGGTTTAGCCTCGGCCACACCCAATGCCCCGGCGATGCCCTGGCCGATGCCGCCTCCGCGGCTGCCGAAAAAGCGATTCGGATCGGTAATCTCGAAAGCCGTATCTACGTCGGAAGAAGCTGTAATGGCCTCATCGACGATGACGATGTCTTGCGGTAAAGCACCTGCCAATGCTTGTAGCGCCTCGATCGGGGCGAGCGGTGAACGGCCTTTAAGCGCCTCTGTGCGCTCTTGCGTTGCCTGCCAGCGGGCTGATTGGCTTTCTTCTTGCCGAGCTAGACTGGCGAACCTGCGCTCTAGAAAAACTGCGTCGGAACACCGCTCCAGACGGTCTGCAATGGCATTGTAAGTTTTCTCAAGATCACCGGTCAAAGCAAGGCTAGGCACCTGCGGTTTGCCGAGAGAAGCTTCATTGACTTCGATCTGGACGAAGTCAGAGTGATTGGGAATAGGAGAGGTGGGTTCGTACCAAATCTCTTCAAGCGTAACGCCACCGGTTGCAATAATAAGATCATAGGGTGTCAGCTTCTTTTGGTTAGCTGCCGCGTCGGCTGAGAAGGTACCGGCATATTGAAGATGCCGACTAGAGACTGAACGTCTGGCTGTGATGAAGTCGAGCCAGACCTCTGCCCCCGTCAAAGTTAACAACCGTTCCAAAGCGGCGGTGGCGCCATAACTGGCGACATGGTCGCCGGGGCAAACAGCAATACGTTGTGCGTTTTGAATGCGTTGCGCGATTTCATCTAACGCATGAGGGTCGGCGGCCGTGAGGCTAGATTGCGTAGCGCTGGTGGCAGTGACTTCGGTTTCTTGTTCCATAACATTGTTAGGCAGCGCTACGAAAACTGGCCCTTTCGGGTGTGCATTGGCTATTTGGAACGCTTGGCGCATGAGGGGGCCAATCTCATCGGCCGACTGGGGTTCCGCCGCCCACTTAACAACGGGTGCTGCCATAGCGACTAGGTCATGGCGAAGCAACGGTTCGCGCAGACGCATGCGCGTGTCTTGCTGGCCTGCCGTGACAATCACTGGGACCTGTGATTTTAGGCAGCCATACATCATGCCGATGGCATTGCCGAGTCCCGGCGCGACATGCACGTTGGCCACAGCAGTGCGACCACTTGATTGCGCGTAGAGCCCTGCAGCACAGACGGCCACGCTTTCGTGGAGTGCGGTGATGTATTTGACTTGATTGAATTCGAGCAAACTTTCCAGCAACGGATTTTCCGTGGTACCAGGGTTACCAAAAATTCGATCCGCGCCATTGAGCACTAAGCTCTGCATGAATACTTGTCGACCGCGCATTTTGGCCTCCTCTTGTGGGGTTATGAATGACGACACTCAGAATCCAAGTGGCTATTGAATGAGTGCCTATTGAATAAGTGCCTATTGATAAGGAATCAGGCAACCTAAAGATATCAGAATTTGATTGAACAGGATCTAAAATGCAATTTGGAATCAGTGTGTTCCCCACCGACACCAGCGCGCGCCCAGATGCGGTGGCGCAAGAAGCCGAGGCGCGCGGATTTTCTGCGTTCTGGGTGTCCGAGCACAGTCACATGCCAGTGAGTACCGAGTTCCCGCTGGGTGGCGAAGTGCCGCGAGAATACTCAAGCATGTTAGACCCATTCGTGGCCCTCACTGCAGCGGCCGTGGCGACGGAGACTATTCAATTGGGCACCGCAATCGTCATTCTGCCGCAACACGACCCCATCAACTGCGCCAAAGCAGTGTCGAGTATTGACCTTCTTTCGCAAGGCAGGATGGTGTTAGGGATTGGCGCCGGTTGGAATGCACCAGAACTGCGTAATCACGGCACCGATCCGAAAACACGCTTTAAACTTATGCGCGAGCGGGTTGAAGCCATGCGCATGCTTTGGACCGAGGAAGTGGCTGAATACCACGGCGAAATGGTCGAGCTAGAAGCCAGCTGGCAGTGGCCTAAACCAGTCCAAAAACCACATCCACCGGTGTTTATTGCGGGTGCCCATCCGCGAGTAATCGAGCGAGTGGCAAACTACGGGGATGGTTGGCTTCCTGTGGTTGTACCCGAAGCGAATGACCTTTCTTTTGGACGCATGACGCCCATAGATGAACTGGTTGATTTCGTTCCTAAAATGAACGCTATGGCGGCTGAGAATGGGCGGCCAAAACCGCGCCTAGTGGTTTCGGGTTATTTGACACCCGAATCGTTCGATATTTACCAATCTTTGGACGTCGAAAGCGTGTCCTTCAGGGTTCCCTCAGAAGGCATGGAAGCAGTTAAGTACGCCATGGACGAAGCGCAAAAGACAGTTGAAGCGGCGGGTGGCCAGCTTAACTAGTGGGGCGCGTGGAGGCCTGGGAAATTGAATATATGTCTTCCGCGGAAGACACAAATGCGGAAATTTTCCGTACTTGTATAAAAAAAGCTATTCACCACCAGCGTATATGCGAATCAGCCGGTTGAGAAACTCCCGGCGTTCGTACAACGACTGTACTGGAATACGCTCATTGAGTCCGTGGGCATTCGTCGTATTTGGATCGGCGAACATGCCGCTGATGCTGTAGGTGGGTATGCCCGCCGGGGTGAGAAAACGTCCATCGGT
>JBNMMV010000077.1:0-13904 GCA_051270205.1 Limisphaerales bacterium | reverse complement strand
GTGCATGCCACCTCAGATGGACCCTGGATCGCGGTCGGTTGGGTGAAGAACGAACCGAGCAAACCTCCTATCGCTGGCGTGATCTACTCGACAGTGGCGCCATGGTAAACAATGGAACGGATGTGCCGGTAGAGTCCATCGACCCATTCGCCTCGATTTATGCCTCGGTGGCTCGCACCATGAATACTGGCGAAACGTTTTATCCCGACCAAGCTATGACACGCTACGAGGCGCTTTATAGCTACACGATGGCGAATGCCTATGCAGCCTTTGAGGAGCATGCCAAAGGTTCTTTAACGCCGGGCAAGCTCGCGGATTTAGTGGTCATTGACCAAGACATACTGACTATTGATGCCGAGCGCATCCTCAAAACCAAAGTTCACTACACGATAGTCGGTGGAGAAGTACGTTATCAGCGCGCGTCGCAGTAGTCGTGCTGATTCGTTGCAATGGGTAGTCGAGAATTAGCTGAACTTATTCGCTAGCCGCTCAAGGTACGCCACACGTTCGTTTGTGTCTGTCTTATTGTTGATCTCGATCATGGGCGTCAGTCTATTGACGCCAAGTTCGGCAAACGCATCTGCTGCTTCCTCAGAGTCGTCTCCAGGCATCATGATGATCTCGATATCGGTACGTGTCCGTCCTTCTTTGGCGAGCGCGCTGTCCAGTGCCGCTAGCATGGGAGCGGTCATTTGAGGGGTTAATCCAAACCCTAACCAACCTGCGCCATATTTGGCGGTGCGTCTGAGTGCTGCTTTGCTGAAGCCGCCGATGATCAATGGGATGTGTGGTGTCTGTATCGGTTTGGGGTCCATGCGTGCCCCTTTTACCGTGAAGTTGGCGCCGTTGTGGTCTGTTACATCGTTGGTCCAGAGATTGATCATGAGATCTAGGGCTTCATCGCACCGAGCACCACGATCGTGCCAACTATAGCCTGACGCCAGAACTTCCTCTTTGCACCACCCGACGCCAACCCCCAAATCCACCCGGCCTTGGGTTAGCCAGTCTAAGGTCGCGAATTCCTTGGCGGTGTAAATTGGATTGCGCTGAGTGATGAGGGAAATACCCGTTCCGAAACGTAAGTTTTTCGTCATGCCAGCCAGGTATCCGATAATGGCAGTTTGGTCTGGGGCTCCCTGTCCGTGCGGTATTGGGAGTCGGCCGTCTGCAGAGCCTGGGTAGGGAAACTCCATTTCATCGAAAAGCAGTGCGTGTTCGCCAAACCAAAGAGAATCAAGTCCAGCCTCGTCCATGTCCTTTGCCAGCCGACCGATTGATTGCGGATGAGTTCCTGGTGCAAAAAAAGATCCGAATGCGCCGATTTTCATGGTGTTCCTTGCGATGTTTGGTGTGGGTTAGCTAAAGCGTACTATACAAGGCAGTCATTTTAGCCCAGGCGGTCTCTGCAGCATCTGCCACGTAAGTTGGCCGTTCGGGGAAACAAAAGCCGTGGTCGGTGCCTGGATGGATTTGAAGCTCATGGGCGATGTTATGCAACTTCAGCTCATCGCGAAGTATGGGTACCACGAAATCCTCCACATAGTGATCGGTTTCGGCGAAGCCTAAGTAGTGGCTACCCTGCATGTACTTGATCAACTTGTGAGGTGAATCCTCAGCTTCGGTAACGATGCGCGTGCCATAGAGTGAAGCGGTGGCCTGGATCCGATCTGCAAAAGTTCCGGCGGCAGAGATGACAAACTGACCGCTCATGCAGTAGCCCACCGCGCCAACCTTGGTTTTGGCTATGGGCGAATGTGCCAGGTAGTCGAGCATGCCTTGGGTATCTCGCATCACCATGGCGTTGCTCAAAGCGCCACCCATAGAAAACATGCGCTTGAATTCGGGCTCTCCTTTACTCAAATCAAAACGGACTTTGCCTTCGCGATAGTAAAGGTCAGGGAGCAGCGCCAGAAAGCCGTCATCTGCCAGTCGTCGAGCGAAATTACGTAGCTCCTCGCGAATGCCGGGTACGTCCATATAAATAATAACTGGCGTAAAGGAGCCCTCGCGATCTGGGTGTGCGATGAATGTGTCCATGGACCCGTCTGCGGTGGTTATGTCTATGTTCAAGGGTACGTACTCGTGAAGATAAAGACCGATGTTAGCAAAAGAAGTGACTTCACCGTACTTTTCATGCCTTTTGGTTGAGCGTAGAAAGCCGTAGCATGGCGTTGAGGATTTTGTAGGGGAAGTGAAGTGCAACCACCTTTCAGGGCTGATCATGTCGGCAGTTTATTGCGACCAGCAGGCGTTGTCGCGGCGCGCCAAAAGTATGGGGCCGCGGTTGTTGGCCCTGATGGCTTTGCCACTCATCCCGAATTGCAGGAAATAGAAAACGCTGCCATCGTCAAGGTGGTGCAGATGCAGGAGTCTGTGGGTTTGCAGGCGGTCACGGATGGCGAATACCGGCGATCCTTTTGGCACTATGATTTTATGGGCGCCTTGAACGGCCTCACGCTGGTCGAAAAGAACCAGGGTGTACAGTTTCACGACAAAGCCCTGCGCCCGATTCACCCAACTATTACTGAGCGTTTAGATTTCCCCAGCGACCACCCGATGCTTGAACACTTCAGATATCTCGCGTCGGTGGCCAAGGTGACGCCGAAAATTTCCATCCCGGGTCCATCTGCTTGTCACTTTCGTACCGCGCCAGAAGATATGGCGCCGCCCGAATATGCAGATTTGGAGTGTTTTTTTGACGATCTAACGCGCACTTATGCTAAAGCGGTACAGGCTTTTTATGCAGCAGGTTGTCGCTACTTGCAGATGGACGACATATTTTTCGCCTATTTGTGTGATGCGGATCAGCGCGCAGCAAAGCAAGCTCAAGGACTAGACCCAGACTGGCTGATTCAGAAATACGCGCAAGTCATGCGCGAAGCCATCGCCAATCGGCCTGCGGATATGATCATTGCAATGCACCTTTGCCGAGGTAACTTCCGCTCAACCTGGGTTGCTGATGGTGCCTATGATCCAGCTGCAGACGCAGTTTTTAATCAGACCGGGGTTGACGTCTATTTTATGGAATATGACAGCGATCGAGCCGGTGGTTTTGCGCCGTTGCGACTGTTACCCAAGGGCGCTAAGCGCGTGCTGCCCGGATTCATTACCACCAAGACAGGTGCGCTAGAAAGTGTTGACGATCTAAAGCGTAAGTTTGAAGAGGCGTCAAAGTATGCCGACATAGACCAGCTTGGCATTGCGCCTCAATGTGGCTTTGCATCTACAGAAGAAGGTAATGAACTCACTGAAGATGACCAGCGCCGTAAACTCGAGTTGGTTGTCGCCACCGCCGAAGAAATTTGGGGTGGCGTTGTTTAGAGCTTCAGCTAGTACCTAGAGTCAACAAGTTGTCTAACGGTTTGTAGAGTTCCTCTAGATAGACCATGTCTTCCGCTTCGATTACCAATTCGGCGGCTTCTGCTAAGTTTTCTAACTGGCTGGCTTTGGAAACGCCAACGACAGGTGCTGTTACTCCTGGCTTGTTAAGAAGCCAAGCAACGGCAATTTGCGCGGGATGTTTACCGTACTTCTCGGCTACTTCGCCAACGCGTGCGGCAATTTTAAAATCCATTTCGCCTTTATACAGACCCTCGGTACGTTGTCGGTCTTGACCCTGACTCCGATTGGTCGTGCCTTTGTCGAAACCACCCTGGTATGCGCCAGTGAGAATACCGCGCGCCAAAGGTGACCATGGCGTGACGGCGACCCCGCTGTCGTTGCAATAGGGGATCATTTCCCTTTCTTCCTCGCGGTAGATCAGATTGTAGTGATTTTGCATCGAAATAAATTCTGTCCAGCCATTGGCGCGTGCGGTCATTTGCATTTCCGTAAACTGCCAGGCAAACATGGACGAACCGCCGATGTACAGAGCTTTGCCAGCCTTTACGACATCGTGCAGGGCTTCCATGGTCTCCTCTATTGAGGGGTTGGGTTGGCCAGGTATGCCATGCGGGTGGCGGTGGATAATGAGTTGGTCGACGTAGTCTAGGCCCATGCGACTGAGCGACGCATCGATGCTCTCGAAAATGTGCTTACGATTCAATCCGCCCTGGGTAGGCTTTCTGCCCATTGGAAATGACACCTTAGTGGTCAACAGATATTCGTCCCGCGACAAAAGCTTTCTCAATAATCCGCCGACAACTTCTTCGCAAGCGCCGATGCCATATACATTTGCGCAGTCGAAGTAGTTGATTCCTAGATCTATTGCGGTTTTGAAGATCGGTTCTGCTTCATCTGGGCCCAATGTCCAATCACCTTGGTGTCCTTTGCCGGGCACGCCGAAGTTCATAGTGCCGAGGCAAAGGGGGGATACATTGAGACCTGATTTTGATCCGAGGGCGACGGGTTTTAGCATGAAATATTCCTAAGGGTATTTAAAGTCCACAGCGGAACATTGTAGCGAAAGCTCCATCGTTTGTTGATCCTATCTAGATAGTGCCAAGCGTAGCCGGGATTCCGAATTCCTGAGCAACTATCGAGCCGTGGGCAAGTACGGCACCGACGTCGGTGACCAGGCCTGACGCTTCTGCTATTAGCGCGGTCCAAGCAGGCGTAGTTGTTGGGCAAACCAATATTGTATTAGGTCGCCACTGGTCGAAGTCATCGAGCGAGAGAATCACAGTGGCAGGTGCTGAGATGCGGCCTGGGCTGACTGCAAAACCTGTCAGTTCGTTTTCGGATGCGGCGTTCTTTTTCTGTGATTCCAACATCGCGAACACACGCGTGAAGTCGAAGGGTCCAAACTTAAAGCGTAAGTCTTCAGGTACTCGTCCAGGGGGTGTCCGCGCTTTTGGTGTTCTCTGCGATCCTTACGCGTCGCCACTAGGGTGAGTAGGTCAATCGATGGGCCTTCTGGCGTTATTGAATGGCTTGTTCGCGGCCAGGTGCTTCTTGTCGTGCCCATCGAAGCAGCCTGTCAAACAGCCGCTTACGAATGGGTCCAAGCCGCATTCTCAAGGATTCGGTTTGTTGTGCGCGGTGGGTGGCCAATGCCGATGCACAGAGTGTGTAAGACGTCTCTCCGATAGCGTTTTGTTGGATGCGCTCGATAGACGATTCTAGTCGATTGAGATCTTCGCCAAGGGTGGGATGAATGAAATCCAGGTCATAAATCTGATGCCCGTATGTCTTAACAAATGCCGCCAGTGGGAGCGTCGAATATGCTACTTCGTTTAACGCATGTTGGGCTGCCAAGGTGGGTGATTCGATACCGGTTAGGAAGTCGCCACTCGTGCATTGAGAAGATGTTAGATAATCAAGAAAAGCCTGCAAGCTGCCTTTGGATACTTTTGCCGCACCCACCATCACGGTAACGTAGTACCAGTAATGTGCATCAGCAGAGGCGATGTCAGCGATAGACTGCGGTAATTGCTCCGGTTTCTGTGTGTCCACCTGCGCGGCGGCGTGAACCACGTCTTGATAGGATGCCAACCCTTCTGTTTGCCAGTACTCGTTTTTGTGGTTATACCAACCACGACTCTTGCTCAACGACCACCCTATGAGTGCCGGTGTTGATTTTGCCAGAGCCCAGGTACCCTTAACCTCGTAGCGGCAGTAACCGTAGCCATTCACCGTAGTAAACATGGGCAGATGGAGGATTGATTGCATTGCCAACGGCAAGCCCATTTGGAATGATTCACATATCTGGCATGACTGATGAATGACTAACCAACCGATCGAAGGGGGAGGCTGCCTCCCCCCGCATATGCGGTACACTTGGATTTGGTTGATCTTTATAGTGCCAAATGACTGAGCCCTCCGCGCTTTTGCGCACGATGAACAGCACAGATGTACTCGTAATTGGTGGCGGTCATGCAGCGCTTTGCGCAGCAATTTCTGCAGCTGAGCTAGGTGCGAAAGTGACTGTACTAGAAGCTGCTCCTCAATGGATGCGTGGTGGTAATAGCCGCCATACCCGTAACATGCGCGTCATGCACGACGAACCAACCGCGACCTTGGTGGGGGCCTACTCGGCCGACGCCTATTGGCAGGATCTACTGCGCGTGACCGAGGGAGTTACCGATTCGGAATTAGCGCAAATGGTCATTGCACAAAGCACCGAATTACTACATTGGTTGGTCCGCCTAGGCGCCCATTTTCAACCGGCCTTGAGTGGCACGCTGAACTTAGAAAGTACCAACGCTTTCTTTTTAGGGGGTGGCAAAGCGTTGTTGAATGCTGAGTATGCCTATGCGAAAAAGTTAGGCGTAGGCGTAGTGTATGAAGCTCAGGTTATTCGAATAAATGTGGAAGGAGGCCGTTTTAGATCAGCGGTCGCCGAGATCAGCGGTGAGCTGACTGAATTTACCGGCAACGCGTTGGTTGTTGCGAGTGGTGGCTTTCAAGCCAATTCAGCATGGATGCGTGAAGCATGGGGAGATGCTGCCGACAATTTCCTCATTCGGGGTACCCCTTACAACACTGGTACTGTCTTGAAGAATCTTATGGATCAAGGCGCCGACACTGTCGGTGAGCCGGATCAGTGTCATGCGGTCGCGATTGATGCACGTGCGCCAAAATATGATGGTGGCATTGTTTCGCGGCTAGACTGCGTTTGCTTCAGCGTGGTTGTGAACAAAGAGGGCCAACGATTCTATGATGAGGGCGAAGACTTTTGGCCCAAGCGCTATGCCATATGGGGAAGGCTGGTAGCCCAACAACCTGGGCAAATAGCCTATGCTCTGTTTGATGATAAGGTCGTAAACAATTTCATGCCTTCTGCTTTCCCTGTCATTCAATCTGAGACTCTGGCAGGGCTTGCGGCACAATTAGTAGATGTGGATTCCCAGCAACTGTTGGCTACTGTTGATGCATTCAATGCGTCGCTATCGGGAGAATCCGAGAATAACAATGATCCGGGTTCGTTGGATGGTTGTGCGACGGTAGGACTTACGCCAGCCAAAACTAATTGGGCGCGGCCTATAGACACCGGACCGTTCTACGCCTATCCACTTAGACCCGGTATAACATTTACATACATGGGGCTCAAAGTAGATCGTCAAGCTCGGGTACACCTGCACGGCAAGCCGGTCGACAATTTGTTTGCCGCCGGCGAAGTCATGGCCGGTAATATTCTCGGGCGTGGCTACTGTGCAGGCACTGGTATGACCATAGGTGGCGTGTTTGGCCGCATTGCCGGCAAGGAGGCAGCGTGTCAGGTTCAGTAGAGATTATTGCGCGGCAGTATGAGCTAGAAGCGGACCGGGTGCTGACGATTTGCAATGCCTGTCGCTACTGTGAAGGCTTGTGTGCCACCTTCAAAGCTATGACAGAGCACCGCACGTTTTTGTCGTCCGATCTCAGCCACTTGGCTAATCTCTGTCATAACTGTACTGCATGCTTACCTAGCTGTCAGTATGCCGCGCCTCACGAGTTTGGGGTCAATGTCCCCACTGCGCTGACCAATCTCAGGTTGTCGTCTTATGAACGCTATGCCTGGCCACCGGCGTTGGGTCGAGTGTACCGGAACAACGGTATACTTCTGACCGCGCTCATTGGGTTGGTGTTGTTTGCTTGGTTGTGGGGTGGCGCTTTGTTCGTTGAACCGGGCGAATTACTCGCGGAGTCTGTCGTTCAGGGTAATTTCTACGCAGTGGTTAGCCATCAAGTGATGATGACCATGGGTTTGGTGACCGGAGGCTTTGCTTTTTTCGTCCTAGTGATGTCAGCCAGGCGTTGTTGGCACGAAATCGGAACGCAAAAAATGACTTGGAAAGCTATAAGTGGTGCCTTGGTGTCAAGCGCCACCTTGGAAAACTTGGGAGGCGGGCATGGTCAAGGCTGTGAAGAGGTCGATGGCGTGTTAACGGGTCGTCGCCGTTTGTTCCATCATTTTACTATGTACGGGTTTTTGCTGTGCTTTGCGGCCACCTGCGTTGCGACGTTTTATGACTATGCTTTGGGACTGCCTGCGCCTTATGCATTTTTTAGTCTGCCGGTGATTCTTGGCACGGTGGGTGGTATTGGTTTGTTGATAGGCCCAGTGGGCCTTTATCTGTTGAAGAGAAAGTCTGCGCCGGAGGTGACAACGGCCGCCCAAAAGTCTTTGGACGTACCTTTTCTTGCCGCATTGTTTCTAGTGAGTGCCACGGGTTTGTTGCTATTAGCCTTCCGCAGTACCAACGCCATGCCCATTTTGCTGCTCATCCATCTTGGATTTGTTTTTGGCTTCTTCATTGCCCTGCCTTACACCAAATTTGTCCACGGGCTGTATCGTTTTTTGGCATTGGTCGAGTATTCGAAGTCGCGGGCTAACTGACAATTCCTGACGAAAAGAGTTGGTCAATAGCGGTTTTACTGAGTCCCAGTTCGCCAAATACTTCTCGCGTATGTTGTCCGGGGTCAGGTGCAGGACCGCGTACTTTAATGTCCGCTCCTCGAATGTGGAACGGCGTCGACACGATCTCCATTGCGCCTTCTTTTTCATGCACCACGATGTCGAAGGCGTGGCGTTCTCTTAAGGCAGGATCTTCGACTACTTCTGGCAGCGTAGCTACGGGCGCCCAAATAAGTTCGGCACGGTCGAGTTTGTCGTGCCATTGCAGAAGGTCTTGGGTCGCAAATATTTCGGCAACCTCGGAAACGATGGATGGTCCGTGCTCAGCCAAGCCAAGTAGGGTTTTGAATCGCTCATCTTTACCCCAATCCGGTCGATTAACCATCTCGCAAAATCTTGCCCAGTAGGGCAGTGCCATCGGCATTACCAGTGCGAGCCAACGATCATCCTGGGTGAGGTAAAAATTCCAGATTGGATTGGGCGGTGCGACGCGGCTAGATTTTTCGGGCTGCAGCCGGTCGAACAATGCTACGTTAACATCGGAAGCCAGTGCCCATATGCCGGTTCTCTGGAGGGTAACTTCTACGTATTGACCCTGATCGGTTTTCTCAACTAAGCGCAATGCAGCGAGAATTGCCGACAGTAAGTTGAGGGCGGTAGTCCTGTCGCCGTACCCGCCTCTTGAAAGTAGTGGCCCGTCTTCTCGGTCACCAAACATAGACATGGCGCCTGAACGTGCCCAGAAGGCCGTTTGGTCAAAGGCTTGTCGCTGGGCATCGGGTCCTTCGGTGCCGTAGCCTGATAGTACTGCGTAAACGGCTTTGTTACTGACTTCGCGTATGTTGGTCTCGGTGAGGGCGTAGCGTTCGAGTCTTTCCTGAGTCAGGTTGGTGATGAAGACATCCACGTCTGTGGCCAGACGACGTACCAGATCAGAGCCCTCGGTGGTGTCCAGGTTGACGCAGATGCCGCGCTTTCCGCGGTTGTCGAATTGGTAGTTGGGGTGGGTGCGACCTTCACCCAGTAACTGGTAATACATGCGGCGGTAAGCGTCGCCACCGGGTGGTTCTACTTTGATGACCTCAGCACCCATATCTGCCATGAGTGCAGCACAACTCGGTGCTGCCAACCAACTTGCGACTTCTAGTACTTTTATTCCGTGTAACGGTGCGTGCATAAATTCTCCTTAAGTTGAGTCTCTAAGGAGCGCACTTAGAATGCAAGAGCTTGAGGTATAGTGGCGTAATGAAAACGGACGAATACCAACAGATACCATTGGTCATTGGCGTTACCGGGCACCGCGACTTAATCGATGCTGAAAAACCTCAGTTGCGCAAAAAAGTAGAGGCGTTTATAGGCTCGTTGCGATCCCACTTCCCTGACTTGCCGTTACTCTTTTTAACGGGACTTGCTGAGGGTGCAGATAGATTGGTGGCAGAAGTTGCTGCAGACTTCGACTGCCAACTGATAAACGTTTTGCCCATGCCGCAGACGTTGTATGAATTGGATTTTGAAGCGGCGGGCTTGCAAGAGTTCAGGCGGATAGTTGGCTTGCATAGAACCGTGGAATTGCCGCTCCTAGCGGATTCGCAAGCCGAAACGGTTGCTTCTTATGGCGATCAACGAGACCTACAATACGAACGGCTCGGTGCGTTTCTCGCAGCTCACAGTCATATCCTGCTGGCGTTGTGGGATGGAAAATACAACCGCGCAGTTGGTGGGACCGGACAAGTCATTGATTTCCATCAGCGAGACATCAGCGCCTTGGCAGACGACCAGGTGAGATCTCAGCTAGACATTGCTGATGATGAAAGCGATTTGGTTTACCACGTGGTCTGCTCTCGTCAGTCGACTGGTCGTCCTGCAGACAATCTCGAACCGTGCTCAGCCAGTTGGTTTACCCGAGATGATGTGACGCCAAGGGCTGCCGAGCTACCTAAACGTTATGTCGACGTTTTTAAAATCATGCAGATTTTCAATAGAGATGTCCGCAAGCTTTCTAACAAGGCAGCGCTATACGACCTTGACCCGGTCAGTGTGGCCGGTCATGCAGAAGAGGCATGCAATTCCATTCGTCAGATATACGGTGCCAGCGATACGCTAGCTTCCTACTATCAAAAGCGGGTGCTTTGGGCGTTGAGAACGACTCTAGTCGCTACTGTTCTTGCCGGTCTGTGCTTTATTGTCTATGCAGATTTTAATGACCAACAAAATTTCATTTGGGGTTACTTCCTATTTGTAGGGTTAGGCCTGGGTAGCTATTGGTTGGCACAAAACCGGGATTGGCAACGGCGTTACCTAGACTATCGGGTTCTTGCCGAAGGCTTGCGAGTCCAGTTTTATTGGGCCTTAGGTGGGGTTGAAATGAGAAACCCGAGCCGCTATTCCCACGATAGCTTTTTCCAAGGTCGGGATTTACAACTCGGTTGGATCCGCAATGTAATGCGCGTCACGGGACTCTACGCTGACGCAGATTTCGAACCCACTGATGAAGAGCTTGAATCCGCCATAAACGGTTGGGTAGGGGGCAATGATTCCGGACAACTAGGTTACTACCGACGTAAAGCGGGGGATAAGTTACGCAAACACCAACAAACAAGTTGGGTAACGGTGGCTGCTTTTATGTTGGGTTTGACCGCTGCCGGAGTGCTCGCTCTAGGATCAACCTACTTACAAGGGAGTACCGCTAATTGGTTGGTCGCAATGATGGGTCTTCTGCCAATTGTTGCCGCCTCGCGCCAGAACTATGCCCACCGGGTTGCAGAGCGAGAATTGGCTGCACAGTACAACCACATGCTCAGTGTCTTTGAAAATGCCCATAGATTGTTGCAACAAACCGAAAACGCATCCGCTCAGCAATCGATTCTGCGAGATCTAGGCGAAGCTGCACTGAACGAGAACGCCCAGTGGGTATTGCGACAACGAGAACGCCCCCTGCCCGGCAGCGACGCCGCAGCATAAAGGAGGGTCAGACCCTCCTTATGGTAAAGAGGGGTCAACCCTCTTTTGGGTAAATAGGGTCTGACCCTCATCTGAGGTGGATTCGTGAGATTCCATGTAGCTTAGAAAGTCTTCGAGGTGTAAGCCGTTACCGGTTTGCCATTGGGTGCCAAATTCTTGTTCACCGAGCGCGGCTTTGGTTGCAGCGATGTCTTCGTTGAGGCGTGCCTCATTGAATGACTCGATGGGCGTATTTGTTTGTTCACGCAACGACGCTGTGAACCCGAAAAGCAGGGCTGCGTGACCCGGTTGATTGAGCGATTTAGCGCTCAAACCGGCAAGCACTTCGGCGCAATAAGCGATTGCGACTTTCTTGCCTCGTTCGAAAAAGAGCTGCAGGCTGTCACGATAATACCGATAGGCGTTCTCCACATCAGCTTGTGCCTCGGCGATTTCGCCCATGTTGACCAGCGCGCTGGCGCGTGAATCGCGATCGCCTGTGTGTGACCCCAGATCCAATGCCTTGGTGTAAAACGCCTTAGCCTCTTCTAATTGGCCTGCCAGATGAAAGACGACACCCCGCGTGGCCATTAGGAAAGAAAGGTGGCGCTCATTTGCGAGCGTCTCTCGCATTTCGATGGCTCGATCGAGGTTCTGCGCGGCGAGGTCAAGATTGCCGTTACTAATTTCTATGGCGCCTAATTCACCCAGTGCCGCCGCTTGTCCGCCTACATCTGCGAGTTCTTCGTAGAGCGCCAGCGCTTTTTCACCGCAAGTTTGGGCGGTGGCTAGGTCTTTTTGAAATCGAGCGACAGAGGCCATGCCTTTTAAGGCAGGGGCGCGAAATTCAGTAGCCAAGCTGTCATCGGTCAGAGTCGGCATGAGCAGTTCACTTGCTTGGGCGATATAGCCGCGCTCAAACCAGTGATACCACAAGCCGCTAGCGATCTGCTGAGCCCGTGGATCTTGTGTTTCTTGGCAATAGGCAATAGCAGCCATAATGTTTTCGTGTTCAAGGTCTACTGTCGCCAGGGTGGCGTCCGAGTTGTCACTGTCGAATCCAGTTTGAGCCGCATGGCTGAGGGTGCAGGTCCAATCAACGAAGCGGTCCATGTAGGTGGCGAATTCACCGACTTCGGTCAGTTCTTGAATCGCGAATTCACGCAAAGTCCCCAGCATCTGTACTCGTGGTTCTCCATCGAAAGAGATGGTCGCTAAACTGTTGTCGGCTAACTGTTCAACCTCGACGTCGACCACAAATTCATCGTCCGGATCGCATACATCTTCGGCGGCCTCCATTGTGAAGCTGCCCGCGAAAACAGCCATCCTGCGCCAGAGCATTTGTTCTTCATCACTCAATAACTCATAGCTCCAGGACACCAACGCACGCAAACTCTTTTGATGATCTAAGAGGTCGTCTGCGCCCCCTTTTAATACAGCGAAACGCTTGTCCATTGAACGTAAAAGGCGAGCAATATCCATAGAACGCAGCCGCGATGTAGCGAGCTCAATGGCCAGTGGCAGTCCATCGAGTTTGGTGCAGATATTCAGCACATCGCGATAATTCTCTTCGGAAAGCTCGAAATCAGGACGGGCAGCCTGAGCCCGCGCAACGAAAAGACTGACGGCGTCGGAGTGCCGCGCAGTAGTGAGACTGGCTCGATCTATTGAAGGTACGGCAAGCGGGCTTACGGTAATTGATTTTGCCCCTGTTAGGCGCAAATTGGAGCGACTGGTCGCCATAATCTTTAGCTCGGGGCAGCTACTCATGAGGGTATTGATGTGACTGCCTGCAGCTTGGATCTGTTCCAGGTTGTCCAACACAAGTAGCACAGATTTATTGCGGAGGGCGTCAATTAGATCGTCAACTATCTCGCGACCGTCGGTCTGTTTGACGCCCATGGCAGAAGCTATAGCGCTGGCAATGAGGTTTGCTTGACGCAGATTGGCCAGCGAAACGAAGAAGACACCATCGTCAAAGTCGGGAAGGACGTCTTTTGCCACCCGCAAGGCGACTCTTGATTTCCCGGTTCCCCCGGCACCGACGAGCGTTAGTAGGCGTGTGCCTGGGTCGAAAATTTGGCCTTTCACTTCATTAAGTAACGCTCGGCGACCAACGAAGCTACTCAAAGGCTCGGGTATGTTGTTGGGACGCGGAAGGAAACGTCGCAGCAGCTTTCGAAGATGAAGCGTGAACACCTCTTCGAACTGCTGTGCCTGCTCAAACCAATGATAAGCCCCTGTTGCCGTTTTGGACTGATCGTCTAAAAACCATTTGTCGAAAAAGCCGTCAACCAGCTCGCGCTGTTCCGCTAAATAGTCATTTTTTTCACCCGGTCGTTTCCGGTAAACCAGCAGTTCCGGGGAGCCTTTGTTAAAGAAACTATTGATTGCAACTTCGAATTCGAACTCGGTTCCCGAGGCGTACAAGCTGCCATCATCGCGGGTGAATCGATCTCCCAGCGGTGAGCCGAGTCGGGCGCCGATAATGGTGGCAAAAATGTCGAAATCTGCCGGTGAACGTATTTGTGATTGGAAGTCCGCGCTGGCGAGTAACGGTTCTTGTTCCCATAGCAAAGGCTCGAGATGCAGTACGTCTGCAAACTCTGTTTGCAAGCGCTCCACCACAGCCTGCGCGCGGTTCCTCTCCTCGGCCACATCGCCCGGAGAGGAAATGAAAATTCGA
>JBNMMV010000076.1:0-13914 GCA_051270205.1 Limisphaerales bacterium | reverse complement strand
TTTTGCGCGTTTTGCGCGCAAAAAGGCGGGTCGAGTTCCGCAGGCTAGCTCCGCCAACGTTTGGCCTGCGAGCACTTCTCGTGGGTTGTTCCCGCCAGTTTCCAGCGTGTCTAGGTAATCTCTGTGACTTTTGGGACAGAAAATAGCTAAAGGTGGCTAGTCTTCAGGAATACGCAGCGCGAGAAATACCGGGTTCTGGTTACGAAGAACCAGTATCGGTACTGTGCGACCGGCTTCCAATGACCCCGAAATTTCATCGAAGTCGCCTTCATCAAGGATCGGCCGATGATTTAAGCGGGTGATGATATCACCGCGACGAATGCCAGACTCTTGCGCCTGCTCGTCCACTTCGACTACTCGAACACCGCCTTCGAGGTCCAAACGCGCCAGGTCATCGTCTACAAGCGGTGCAACCACCAACCCGAGTCGACCATTGTTACTGGGTTGCTTAGCTGACTGACCGTCTTGTGCAAGATCGGCAAGTTCCCCTACTTTGAGTTCCAGCTCCATTTTTTCGCCATCGCGCATCAGCTGCAGCTCAGCCACGGCCCCTGCTCGCACGCGGCCCACCAGCTGTGGAAGCTCGGAAGAACGTTCAATTGATCGGCCATTGAATGTTGTAATAATATCGCCTTCGCGCAATCCGCCGGTGGCTGCAGGTGTGTCGTTAAATACTTTTGAAATTAGTGCGCCATGCGGTCGTTCCAATCCAAAACTCTCTGCGAGATCGCGATTCACCTCTTGAATCATCACACCGAGCCAGCCACGCGACACCCGACCTTCCGAGCGTAGTTGGTCGGCAACTTCCATCGCAACGTCAATGGGTATGGCAAATGACACACCCATGAAACCACCTGAATTGGAATAGATCTGAGCGTTGATTCCTACCACCTTGCCTTCAAGGTTGAACAAAGGTCCGCCTGAATTACCCGGATTAATCGCCACGTCGGTTTGGATGTAGGGCACATAATTCTCATTTTGATCAGTAGGCAGGCTTCGTCCCTTAGCACTGACGATGCCGGCTGTCACTGAATAGTCGAAGCCGAATGGTGAACCGATAGCCAATACCCATGAGCCAACTTTAAGTGTTTCGGATCGGCCAATTTCAACGGTAGGCAGAGGCTCATCAGTTTCTACCTTTAGGACTGCCAAATCTGCTCTGGAATCTTGACCCACGAGCGTGGCGACAAGCTCTCTTCGGTCGCTGAAACGAACGACAATTTCTTTGGCGCCATCAACGACATGATTATTGGTTAGGATATAGCCATCTTTCGAAATGATGAAGCCACTGCCCAGAGAACGTGGCCTTCCGCGTGGTTGAGGTGGCCTGAAGTATTTAAAGAACTCTTCCAATTCCTCACTGTTTCTTGGGTTCTTACGCTGAGGTTGGCTTGATTGGCTTCGCGTCTCACCCACCGTGCTGATGTTCACAACCGCAGGCACATTCTGCTCAACCAAATCTGTAAACTCAGGCAGTTCGCGAGCCGATGCATTGAATGCAACGAACGCCAATAACGAGACTGCTAAAACCAATACTTGCTTCATACTTCGGACCTTATTTTAAAAATAGCTGGCGTCTAGTCAGGTCAAACGCACAGGTTGGGGCTCTGCCAACAGAGCCAAGAGCTTCGATTCGCTCATGACAACTATACCCACACCCAGTCCAACGAAAGCAATCGCAGTGCCTAGGGCGGACAAGTAACTCAAGGAAATGAGATTGCTGGTGACTACGGCTGCGAGCAATGACAGCAACGGTAGTCCAAACACCCACATTGCTAATATTAGCAGTTTCACCGGCGACGGCGCAGGAACTAACGATTCTTCACGATGTCGTTCAGACCCACATGCTTGGCATGGACCACAGCCGAAACTCACAGTTGCGCTTCCATACCATTGATAATCTGTTGTCCAGTGTCCACAGGAATTTCACCCACCAGCGTGACTAAGTACATTTTGCCGTCATTGCGCAAACCTCGGGTGATCGCAACAGTAGCGCCCGTTTGGGAGATCATACTTGCAGCCCCACCGGCAGGCATTTTTTCTACGAATAGGGAAAACGTAGCCAGCCCATCTGAGTACATCATACTGTTAACTGCAACTTCCGACGCTTTGGTACGAATATCATTAGCCGCCATATTAAACCCCGGCGGCACCCAAGATAATTGCCAGTTCGGGTGAGTTGGATTTTTAGGCGTTTGAGCCTCAGCCTCAGTTTTAAGCGTGAGATGACTGACCATCGAGCCCGTGAGTTCTTCGGGCTCTAAAGCTGCATCCGTTACTTGTTCACCCACATCAATGCGACTGAATTGAAATACTTCCAGGCGCCGACCTTCTTGATCGACCATTTCCGAGCGCAACAATAAGGCAGTAGCCTCGTCTAACCACAACCGGTATCCGTAGCGATACTGATCCAATGGCGTAACCAAAACGCGCACAGCGCGGCGACTGGCAACACGACCTTCACCCATGGCTTCAACTCGATAACTGGCAGACAATTGGTCGAATTGACGTACAAAAGCTCGGGCAAAAGGTCCTGCGGGAATACTGTCTTCAAGCACGGCGATATCGTCACCTGGCATAACAATGCAGATAACCCGATCACCATGACGGAGTATTTCTCGCGGTGCGCCGTTGAGGTGGACCAGCCTTTCACGCTGTTGGCCGTCTACAATTTTGTGAACGACCCTGAGGGAAGCCATTTCCTCGCCGCTGTAGTAAGTGAACACCCCGTCATACGTCTCCTGGGCAAACGCCTGATTCATGCGCATAAGCAGAGTACTGGCGTCTCTTGCATTTTGGGCATAAGCGGCTGTCGCGAATGTAAGGAGTCCTACTAATCCAAATACTGGGGCAAAAACCCTGACTAGCCCAATCACTTATTCTTTGCCATTGGTGGGTCTTAGGGGAGCTGTTTGTATGGGTAGAGACCGTGCGACTGGGCGCCGGCTTTGACGAAACGTCGCCATGCGGACAAATGAAACTGCGCCTGGGTTATTAATACCCAATTGTTGATAGTGTTGCATGCGCAATCCATCGACTCGCAGACGATCTTGCTCGGTTGCCTCACTATACATAACCGGTATGGTGGGTATAGCGGGTATAGCGGATTCTGTTTGAACGATTTCGACTGGATCAGAATCGCTAGATAGTAGATCAGCATTCATAACCACAAGGGCCGCCACGACAACCGCGACTGCGGTACCAGCAATGCGGCCCAACCAATTCACCTTATCGCCAGATTGTGGGTCACTATCAGTTACCACATCGTCCTGGGGCAGCGAATCTAACTCTTCCATTTCGGTCCAGATGCGTCTTCGCAAATCCGTGCCGTCTTGGTAGGGTTCGCGCCTCAACACATCACGCACCATATGCATGCGGTGCCATTGTTCGCGCAATTCAGGATCGCCACTGGCTTCATCAAGCACTCGACGCAGCTCGAATGCATCCGTTTCGTTGTCCATTGCTGCTGAAAGCGCTTCTTTAAGTTGTTCTGACATAGTGCTCTACCTCAGTCGTATGACAGAAATTAACGAAAAAAGTTCGCCAATACCTCTATCATCCAAATCTTTATTACTCTTCATCTGCCTCTCCCCCACTTTCTGTATGCAGCAACGGACGCATGCGCTCGTCAATAAACCCTCGTGCTCGAAATATCCTAGACCTTACTGTGCCCACTGGGCACTCAAGAACTTGCGCAATTTGTTCGTAGCTGAGTCCATCGAACTCTCGCAGTGTCAATGCGCTGCGTAAATCTTCTGGTAAATCTGCGAGGGCATCGCGTATCACTTGGTGAAGCTGATCGCGGCTCAGCGCGCCCTCTGGCGTTTCCATATCGCGGAGATCTCCAGCATCATCGCGATGATCTGCGTCTTCTACATCTACATCAGTGCTAGGCGGACGTCGACTGCGAGAAACGAGGTGATTTTTTGCGGTATTGATGGCGATACGGTACAGCCATGTGTAGAAAGCGCTGTCGCCGCGAAAACGAGGAAGCGCGCGATAGGCCTTAATGAAGGCCTCTTGAGAGACATCTTTGACTTCTTCTGAATCACGCACATAGCGGCTGATGATATTTTGGATCTTGCTCTGATAGCGAGCAAACAACAGATCAAAGGCTGCTTGATCGCCTCGCTGTACGCGTTTTACGAGCTCTTTGTCGGTCTCTTCAGCCAATTTTCCACCTGTTGCGTACTACCGTTCGCAGGCAACTCCCATTCAACTCTCATTCAAATGGGGAGTCTTTCCCTTAAGCGGCGATATTCTGCCGATGAATCCATCTATATACTAGCGTTGTTCAGGTTCTTTAAAGCGATAAACATGTCTCAGCGACTATCGACAGACGTTCTAGTAATCGGCGGCGGCGCCGCTGGGTTGAGCGTAGCCTTGCAACTGGCTCCACATGCTCGTGTCACAGTACTTTGCAAAGGCGACATTAAAACGGCTTCTTCCCACTGGGCACAGGGGGGTGTCGCAGCAGTAACTGACGCAGAAGACAGTTTTGTTGATCATATTCAGGACACCATTGATGCTGGGGCTGGATTGTGCGACCTCGACGTCGTTAAGAGCACCGTAGAACAGGCGCCAGAAGTGATTCAAACCCTCTCAAAACTAGGTGTAGAGTTCGATCGCGAGGACAACGACTACCACCTAACGCGCGAAGGCGGCCACAGTAAGCGTCGGGTATTACACGTGGCAGATGCTACCGGTCGAGCGATTACACAAACCCTAACTGACCGGGTTCTCGACCACCCCAATATTGATCTGATGACCGACCGTTTGGCCATCGATTTGATTAATCTGTCTAAACTGGGACGTCATGCCAGCCGCTGCGCAGGTGCCTACGTACTCAATAGATCCACAGGTCACGTGGAAGTATTCCAGGCAAAATTTGTCGTTCTCGCGACAGGTGGCGCAAGTAAGGTCTATCTCTATACGAGCAATCCAGACAGCTCCACCGGCGACGGAATCGCAATGGCGTGGCGAGCTGGGTGTCGTGTCGCCAACATGGAATTCAATCAATTTCACCCTACTTGTTTGTATCACCCGCATGCAGGGAGTTTTCTGATATCTGAAGCTGTTCGCGGAGAAGGCGGCGTGCTGGTGCTACCCAATGGTCAGCGCTTTATGCAGAATTTTCACGAAAAAGCCGAACTTGCACCCAGAGATGTTGTAGCGCGAGCGATTGACTTTGAAATGAAGCGTCTTGGCGTAGATTGTGTGTATTTAGACATTTCACACAAACCGCGGCGTTTCATTAACGAGCATTTCCCAAACATCAAGGAAACATGCGCAACATTTGGTATTGATATCGCAGAGGAACCCATCCCTGTCGTACCCGCCGCTCACTATACTTGTGGTGGCGTCTTGGTCGACCGGTACGGTGCCACAGACTTGCCAAATTTGTATGCTATCGGAGAAGTCTCTTGCACGGGCTTGCACGGTGCAAACCGTCTCGCGAGCAATAGTCTTTTGGAGTGTTTGGTATTCGCCCACAACGCCGCGGAAAAAATCATTCCAGAATTGGATCAGCCAAACGAAATTCCCAACCTGCCACACTGGGACGAAACCCAAGTCACCGATTCTGATGAATCTATTGTCATTGCACACAACTGGGATGAATTACGACGGTTCATGTGGGACTACGTAGGCATTGTTCGCACCGACAAGCGACTGGCCCGTGCACTGCACCGGGTAGACCTGCTGAAGCAGGAAATTAACGAGTACTACGCCAACTACCGAATTTCTGACGACCTCATTGAACTGAGAAATCTTGTCCACGTCGCTGAACTAATTGTTCGCTCTGCCTTGTCACGACGTGAGAGTCGGGGGCTACATTTCACCCTCGATCATCCAGACACATTAGAGGAATCAGCTGACACGATACTTTTCCCAGGGAGCATGGATCACCTCGATATGCTCAGACCCCAAGGTTTACGCGGCGTATAGATACGCAAATTGCGCCGTAGCTTAGCCCATTGGTTGGCTGGAAGTTCATCTCTAAATACCCACACCGCTTCATGCCCAATAACACACAGTGCAAATTGGCACATCCACACTTGTTGCCAATTACCCTCCTCTAGAACAAATTCGGACGGTGTCGTCGATAATGCAGACTGCACCATGCGAGTGCTTGCAACCAGCAACAGAGCAGCCATGTCTATTGGCAGCGCCCGCCAGAGACAGGCTATGAATAAGCAAACGATTAGAAGCTGACAGTTCCGCCGAAGACATCCACGGCCGACGTTATATTTTGCCAACGTGACTCTTAATTCGCGCCACTAACTCGACCGTGACACTTTTCTCGGGAATTTCTGTATCTTGCAACCAATCGTAAATCTGCCAGTCTTCCTCGGCTAACAAATCAACGTAAGCCTCTTGCAGCTCTGCATCGAGATATGGGAAACAGTCGCGTACGAACGGCACCAGTTTTAGTTCGAGCTCCAGCATCCCGCGCCGGCTGCGCCAATATATTTCTTTTAAATCGTGATGACTCATAGTTAGTTCACAGGTAATTCAAAGTTAGTATATGTCCCGAAAAGATAGTATTCGATGTGTTTGCGATTCGATTCGGCACCTGACCCGGAGTGAAACATTGCGCCAGCCCTGCGCCGCTCCGCGGTTCCCGCACTACGTAAACAAGCCCCGGCGAAGACGCCTGGTCTTTTTCCTGCGTTTGGCTTGGTTTTTATGGCGCAATGTTTCACTCCAGGACAGATGCCTTGGGTGCGCAAACTGCCTAATATTATCCTTTCGAGACAGACACTCGTTTAGTTCCTAGTGAAAACAAAGTGGCTCGAACCATATTGCTTTTACGACCCCGTGTAAGGCAGTCTAAAGCTATAGTTTAATAAAGATAAGGATTACTGAGCCGGCGATGGAAATTGACCAAGTTTACAATTGGCCAGAAATACGAAGGATTTTAGTCCGCGGACCGAATGTCTGCGATTTTTTGCAGGGATATTTGACCTGTGATTGTCGCCTGCTCGATGATCAGCATCTACAACCGGCGGCGCTTTGCAATTTGAAAGGTAGAGTCACTGCCAATGGCTGGGCCTATTTAGTAGATGACACTACCGTCCAACTTCTCGTCCACGCAAGTCTTGCAGAAGCTGTTGTCCAAGCGCTAGCGCCCTACGCAAAGTTCTCTAGATGCACGCTTGATATTTCAGCCGACCCGATCTTGATCCATCAGATTCCTGGCCCTTTAGAACTCGCATCCAATTGGTATCTAACCAACACTATGCAGGATAAAGAGCCTTTGGATGCTAGTCACCCCATCGCACACCAGTTAATCCTCGATGGATTCGCCTTGGTCACCCAAGCGACCACCGATAAATTCTTACCGCAAATGGTTGGCCTTACGGAGATTGGCGCGATCGATTTCGATAAAGGATGCTATCTCGGCCAGGAGGTCGTCGCGCGCGCTCAATTTAGAGGTAAGGTAAAACGCCAGCTGTATGCTTTCGATTGGCAGCAGACAGCACCTGTTGTTGGCGCCAAATCTAAAGACTTTGGAACAGTGATGTCTGTCGCAACTTCGATAGATGATCCTACAAAGGGAATAGGCTTGGCTGTTATCTAAGGTTTACTAACAGTGAAGGTCAATATCCCACCTATACTTGGGTAAAGAAGTTTCCAGGATAGCCCACCCATGACCGATCTTGTGCTCGATATCACCAGCATTTTCACGGACAGGCTTCGACCCCGAACTCGATGATATCGAGATGGATGAGATTATCGAAGACGTGCAAGAGGTACGCTCAATCTTCAATTAGGCCTGGGGAAAACAAATACTGAATACTCGAAAAGTCTAACGCCCCTGCATCGTTGGTTTCCTTGTGCATTTGATAAAGGCTATTTGCTAGAGCGCCCAACGGCACAGAAGAACTGGATGCTTGAGCCGTTTCCATTGCCAGTCCCAAGTCTTTTCTCATGAGATCAACCAAAAACCCTCCCGCATAACCGTTCGATGATGGCACGTTGTCCATGACGCCTGGGTACGGGTTATAAACATTCAACGCCCAGTTACCGCCCGACGAGACTTTCATGATTTGTGAAAGTGTCGCTGGATCCAAGCCATTGCTGACACCCAGTGCGAGTGCCTCTGCAGTGCCGGCCATCAACACAGACAGCAGCATGTTGTTGCAAATCTTGGCAATCTGACCTGCGCCACACCCACCTGCGTGAAAAACATTCGAGCCCATCACCTCAAACAACGCCTGGCCTTTGGCCAAGTCATCGGCCTGACCACCCACTATGAATGTCAAAGTGCCCGCCTCGGCGCCCCCTGTACCACCAGAGACCGGCGCATCAAGCATGCCAATGCCTTTCGATGAGGCAGCCTCACCAACGGCTTGTGCAGACGCTGCATCAATAGTCGAACAGTCGATAACCAACGTTTCAGTTGAAATTTCATCGAGTAGCCCTGGAGCAGATGCGCTGCCAATATACAGACCTTTCACGTGTCTACCGGCCGGCAACATACTGATGAGTACATCCACATCCTGAGCAACATTCGAGCTACTTTCACAGGCTTGTGCACCAACCACGCCCGCCATGAGCTCTGGAACCAAATCAAAAACCTTTAAGTCATGGCCCGCTTCAATGAGGTTGCGAGCCATATGACCGCCCATGTTGCCGAGACCGATAAATCCTATTCTGCTCACAGTGAATTCCTCTTCCAATTTCAATAAATGTTAAATTTCTTCGAGATGGGCCAACGGGTGTTCGTCCCAGGGGTCCTCAAAGTGGCTCAGAACGTGAGACCACTCTAACCCAGCTAAACTGCCAAACTTCCACTGAGGTGCTCCGTCTTTGTCGATGAGCAATGCCCGAACGCCTTCCCTAAAATCAGAGTATCGCGCGCAATGGGTCGCAACTGTTAGTTCTAACCGGAAACTATCCGCAAGGGAGAGACTCGCCACTCTACGTAGTTGCTCAACAACAATTCCTGCAGTGGTTGGGCAGCCTCCACGAAGATTCCCCAAGCCGCGGTCAATCCAGTCAGAAGCACCCTTCAGCGTATTTAGTTGGGCCACTTCCTTTTCGAAGTCGTCAAAGTACACATCCCGATCTACAACATTGACCAATGCACTTTCCGGCATCGGCGGATTCGACCCACGACTTAACCAGTCATCTAGTAGCGCATGGTTAGCCACTGCGTCTTCAACCCAAGGGAGTTGGGCAATTTCAGAAATCAACCTCAACCGTTGCTCCTGAGCAATCACATGCGTCGCGATACCTGATTTAAGGGCATCGGTTGCGTTAATGTGACTGCCTGTCATCCCAAGAAAGCTTGCCCAGTGTTGCGGCATGCGTCCCAAAGTCCAGGTTGCACCTGCGTCTGGAAATAGACCGATGGTTATTTCAGGCAACGCCATGCGAGAGGTTTCGGTCGCCACTCGATGGGAGGACGCACTAAAGATACCAAGCCCCCCTCCCATAACGATGCCCTGGCCAATAGTTAGCACCGGTTTTGGATAAGTATGCATCGCATAATCAAGTTCGTATTCTTCTCGAAAGAAATCAAAGGGGTAGCTATCCACTTCAGCCCTGATTTCGTGATTGGCTAAGGCTTCGTGATTGGCGCAGACTCCACGATACAGCGCTTGAATATCGCCTCCAGCGCAGAACGCTTTCTCACCGACCGCGGTAATCAAGACTGCACTAACATCATTACGTTCCCGCCATGCGCCTAGCTGCGATCTAATCTGCCGCACCATGGCCAAGCTCAATGAGTTGAGCGTGCTTTCGGCGTTGAGTTGTAAGTGGCCTACGACAAAGCCTCCGCCACTCTCCAATTCGTCAACTAATATGGTGTCGTTCATGTCTAACTATTCGTCCACGCAGCACCGCGTTTTTCTAGAAAGGCGTTGACCCCTTCTTTCTGATCGTTGGTATCAAACAGTCCAACAAACTGATCTCTCTCAACACTGTAAGCTGCATTTATGTTTCCAGTCCGAGCTTCTTGTATAAGCGCCTTGCAAGCAGCAACTGCAGGCGGACTTTGCTTGCCAACCGTAGCTGCCAATTGCAGCGCTTGTCCTAACGCCCCCCCTGAGGGCACGACCTCTTCAACTAGCCCGATCGCTAAAGCACGTTCAGCATCAATGCGTTCACCACACAAAATCATTCGCTTAGCCCATCCTTCACCGACGGTCCAGGCTAAATTTTGGGTGCCTCCGCCACACGGCAACAACCCAACAGTGGCCTCTGGCAAGGCCATTTTCGCATGCGACTCAGCGATTCGAATATCACAAGCCAACGCACACTCCAACCCTCCCCCCATGGCGAAACCGTTGATGGCGGCAATAGAAACTCCACGAAATTTTGAAAGCGTCTCGAACGCACGACCAAAGTTTTCTGCCATATCCCGGGCGACCTGCTTGTCACCATCCGCAAAAAGATTCAAGTCAGCACCTGCAGAGAAGAACTTCTCACCAGTACCTGTAATAACCAGGGCATAAATCTCTGCGTTTGAGTTACAGCTCTCAATGAGTGTCGCCAAGCCATTCAAGCTTTCTTCATTCCAAGTATTCGCTGGCGGATTATTGATGGTTACAACACACGTATTGCCCTGCTGCTCGACCAATAATTTATCGGTGTTAGATTCGATCATGAAAATTCCTTAAGTTTGTTGAGTTTGTTCGTTTGCAGCCATCTGTAACCACTGAATGGGTGTTCCACCGTGCTCGACTATGTAGTCATTGGCTTTGGAAAAGTGCCTACAGCCGAAGAAGCCGCGGTAAGCACTGAGAGGTGAAGGATGCGGAGCTGTCAAAACACAGTTGGTTTGTCGGTTTATTTCAGCACCTTTTTTTTGTGCGTAACTGCCCCAGAGAAGATAAACCAGTCCAGAGCGGTGTGCGCTAAGTTTCGCCACCACGCCGTCGGTAAATCGTTCCCAACCCCGACCTTGGTGTGACGCTGCAAGACTGTGCTCTACCGTGAGTACTGAATTTAGTAACAACACGCCTTGTGCCGCCCACCCAGCAAGACTTCCAGGCGCCTCCGCCTGAGCGCCCCCCAAATCACTGGCCATTTCTTGGCAAATGTTTTTTAGAGACGGTGGCGCGTCTATGCCTGGGAGTACCGAAAAACATAGGCCGTGGGCCTGGCCGGGACCATGGTAGGGATCCTGACCAATGATGACTACTTTAACGTCCTGCACGTCCGTCGAGTTAAAGGCAGAAAAAATCTGATCACCCGGAGGATAGATAGTTTTGCCGGCGGCTTTTTCGTGACGAAGAAATGCCGCCAACGATTGCATGTAGTCTTGCTCGAACTCGTCCCCCAGCAGCGTCGCCCACGACTCGCTTATTTTGGGTTTACGCGATAGATCGGCAGCCATAAGCTAGTTTTTCTGCGGTCTCATAAGAGGGAAGAGCAGGACATCGCGAATAGACGGGCTGTCGGTCAAAAGCATCACTAAGCGGTCGATACCCAAGCCTTCACCTGCAGTTGGTGGCAAACCATACTCGAGGGCATCGATATAATCTTGATCGAAATGCATTGCTTCATTGTCACCAACGTCTTTCAAAGAAACCTGGTTGGCGAACCGCTCAGCTTGATCGACGGGATCGTTAAGCTCAGAAAATCCATTAGCGTACTCACGTCCGCCAATGAATAATTCAAACCGATCGGTGACATCTGAGTTGTGGTCACTGCGTCGCGCCAGCGGCGATACTTCAGCTGGGTATTCGGTGATATAGGTGGGCTGCGCAAGCCGTGCTTCGACCTGCATTTCAAACAGCTCCATTTGAAGCTTACCGACACCCCACAAGTCTTCACATTGGACATTTAGGCCAGTTAGACGCGCCCTGAGATAGGCTTCATCATCCACCTGAGACTCATCTACTTGAGCCATGGCCACTAAGGACTCTGCCATAGTCATGCGCAGTGTTGGCTTAGAGAAATCAAGCTCAAGCCCTTGATAGACGATTTGCTGGCTACCCACTATGTCTGCACAAAGCACGGCCAGTAATTCGTCAGTCAACGCCATCAGATCTGTATATTCACTGTAGGCCTGGTAGAACTCTAGCATCGTAAACTCAGGGTTATGGCGCGTAGAAACCCCCTCGTTGCGGAAGTTGCGGTTAATCTCAAAGACGCGTTCATAACCACCAACCACTAACCGTTTAAGGTAGAGCTCCGGCGCTACTCGAAGATACAATTCCATATCCATGGAGTTGTGATGCGTTATAAAGGGTCGGGCTGTCGCCCCTCCCGGGATGGAGTGCATCATCGGTGTCTCAACTTCGAGGTAGTCTTGCGCGATAAAAAAATCTCGAATTCGTTGAATAATCTGCGATCGCTGGCGGAATCGTACCCGCACATCTTCATTGGTCAGTAAATCCAGATAGCGCTGCCGATAACGTGTCTCGGTATCCGTTAAACCGTGGAATTTTTCAGGTAACGGTCTGAGCGTCTTATTTAGGATTTCGATACTCTGCGCTTGCACGGTCAACTCACCTTTGTTGGTTCGCATCATAATGCCGGTCACACCAACAATATCTCCAATGTCGCTGAGGTCGACAAAACTGTCGTACGCCTCTTCACCTAGGTCGTTTTTACTGACATAGCACTGAACCTGGCCACTGACGTCCTGCAGGGTGATGAAGCTCGCCTTACCCATGACCCGGCGTAACATCACCCGCCCACTTACGGCAACATTATAGGCCGCCTCTTGCAAAGCAGCCTTGTCCAGGTCCACAAATCGCTTGTGCAACTCGGAGGCAACGTCGGTTCGCCGAAACTGATTGGCATAACCACCGGTGGCCTCCTTCCAAGCTTCCATTTTGATCTTGCGATTATTCAGAATATCGCGTTCATCGCTCATTCGTACTCCCTCACCTAAAAAAGGTCTAAAGCCCAGCCTTGAGGCTGGCTTCAACAAAACTGTCAATGTCACCATCCAATACACTATTCGGATCAGTGCGTTCAACGTTAGTTCTCAGGTCCTTTACCCGTGACTGATCAAGGACATAAGAGCGTATTTGACTGCCCCATCCAATATCGGCTTTTGCGTCTTCAATGGCCTGCTGTTCGGCGCGTCTATTGAGCATTTCAAGTTCGTAGAGCTTGGCTCTCAATTGTTTGTATGCCCGGTCCTTGTTTTGGTGCTGTGAGCGTTCGCTCTGGCACTGCACCACGGTATTGGTCGGTAGGTGCGTCAAGCGAACAGCTGAGTCGGTACGATTTACGTGCTGCCCACCAGCACCACTGGCTCGGTAGGTATCGACCCTTACATCTGCAGTATTAATGTCTATTTCAATATCGTCATCAATCTCCGGCGAAACAAATACCGATGCAAACGATGTATGGCGTCGATTGCCAGCGTCGAAAGGTGATTTTCTGACAAGTCTATGCACACCGGTCTCCGTTCTTAGCCAGCCGAAAACAAAGTCCCCTTGCACTTCGATGGTTGCGCTTTTTATACCAGCAACATCCCCAGGACTAAGCTCTGTAACAGCGCTTTTGAAACCGCGCTTTTCAGCCCAACGAAGATACATGCGCAACAACATATCGGCCCAATCCTGAGCTTCAGTTCCTCCGGAACCCGCTTGGATTTCGACGTAAGCATTGGCTGGATCCATTTCCCCATCAAACATGCGGCGAAATTCGAGATCGATGAGCTTTTCATCTAGCGAGAACAAGGCGGCGGCCACTTCATTCAACGCTTCCTCGTCATGATCGTCGGAAGCCAACTCTGCGAGCTCTCGATATTCTTCAAGGTCGCCAGCAAGATTGCTCAAAACAGATACCACCTGTTCCAAAGCGACTCGCTCCCTACCTAGTTGCTGTGCTCGTTGAGGATCGTTCCAAACGTCTCCGTCGGCAAGTTCGCGCCCAACTTCTTCTAGCCGATCAGACTTTTCATCAAAGTCAAAGATACCCCCGAAGTGATAGCTCTCG
>JBNMMV010000075.1:0-13959 GCA_051270205.1 Limisphaerales bacterium | reverse complement strand
CTAAGGCGTACGGTGGACTCTTTGCCGTTGTGCAAATGTTTCATCTACTTGGGCTTGCGTTGCTCGGCGGCATGGTTCTGGTGGGCGATTTGCGCCTCCTGAATGTCGTTCTGAGAGATGTGCCTTCTGAAGAGGTGGCGGTCAACACCGACAAGTTTTTCGATATTGCAGTTTGGGTGTTGTTGGCCAGTGGCATATTTATGAGCAGTGCCGTGGCACTGAAGCTTTACTATAACGAGATGTTTTGGGCAAAAATGTCGGCGCTGGCAGTAGGGTTGTTGTTCGTATACTTAATCCGAAGACCACTGCTGCGTCATGATCACGCCAGCATAAATACCTGGACGCTTCGATCGATTGCAGTCTCTTCCATATTGGTTTGGTTTACGGTCGCGGCATGCGGGCGTTGGATTGGGTTTAGTTAGGGGCGCAAGATGAGCAAGGGTATTTTAGAAAAAATGGCAGTAATAGGCGCCGTGGTAGTGATTGGCTGTGCTCTGTGGTTCTGGTCCGGTCAAGTACAGAGTGTCATTGAGCTTCTGGAAATGGCTGGCTAAACCTAGATTGATCGGTAGGTCAGAGAGCATTAGTTTTATATTTCAATAACTATTGAATTATAAAACTAATGTGCTAATGTCTGTTTATGGATTTACAAAACGTCATTGGTACGCTCAGTGCCCTCGCACAAGAAACTCGACTTCTTATTTTTAGAGAACTGGTGAAAAACCACTCACCTGATGCCGACTCTGGCGGACTCGCAGCAGGTGCCATCGCTAACGTTCTCGGTATCAGCGCATCCTCGCTTTCGTTCCATCTCAAAGAAATGAGTTGGAACGGTCTTGTGACATCGCGAAAAGAAGGCCGTTCGGTCATCTACAAAGCAAATTTGGATTGTATGCAGAACTTGGTGCATTACCTGCTCGAAGATTGTTGTGGCGGTGCCTGCAGCGTCGAACCCTTATCTACAATTTCAGGAGATTCCCATGAAAAGACTACACGTTAGTTTTAATGTTACGGACCTAAATAAGTCGGTCGCTTTCTACTCAAGTTTGTTTCAAGTATCACCCGAAGTGCTGAAGGATGATTACGCGAAATGGATGCTAGATGACCCTAAGGTGAATTTTGTGCTTGAAGCCGGCGGTGAAAACTCTGGTTTTGGTCATGCCGGTATTCAAGTAGAAGACGAAAACGAACTACAGAGTGTTTTCGATAATATGAAAAAAGCCGAAGCACCTTACCTCGAAGAAGGTGTTACAAACTGTTGTTATGCGAAATCAGAAAAAAGCTGGACCCAAGATCCGGACGGCATCATGTGGGAGGCTTTTCAAACATTTCATCAGACCGACGAGCGGGGTGATTCGCAAGCTCAAGATGCACTTGAACAGAATCTCGCACGCATCGGTGAAGACCGTGGGGGTTGCTGTTAGGTTTGTTTTTGCCGTATAACAATTCTCTGAGCGTAGAGCGTTGGGAGTAGGGCGATGAATGGCAATGCCGATGATCAGGACGTGGCAACAGAACCCAAGCCGGTTAAGAACATTGTTTTGTGCTCAGATGGTACTGGCAATAGCGGTGGTAAAGACAACGAAACTAATGTTTGGCGATTGTACAAAGGCGTGGATATTCGATCCAAAAACGTTGAGCAAGTCGCCTACTACCACGATGGCGTGGGTACGCAGAATTTTAAGTATCTAAAGGCGGTTTCGGGCGGCGTTGGACTGGGATTTAGTCGCAACGTCCGGGAAATGTACAAGTTTTTGGTTCGTGCTTATGACCCTGAGATGGATAATCGAATTTATCTTTTCGGTTTTAGTCGTGGTGCTTTCACAGCGCGTGCTTTCGCAGCTTTTATCGCAGACTGCGGGATTATTGATAGCGCGTCGGACGACGAACTACTGGATCAAGAAATTAAGATTCTAGTCAACGACTATCACTCTACAGTTAAGAAACGGATTAAAGCTAAGAAGGCAGGTGACAACAGTAAACTTGAGGTGCAATCAGCGATCAGCTGCACAGAGCTTCCGCGCATCGAGTTCATTGGTGTTTGGGATACGGTTTCTGCGGTCGGTGTGCCTTTTGGTTTTGGTTTTGAATATTTTATCAAAAAACTCTTCAAGTTCTATTTCTTCGACTTGGATCTAAACAAGAAAGTTCGATACGCAAGACATGCCGTGGCACTAGATGATGAGCGTAAAAGTTTCCATCCATTGGTTTGGAACGAACAGAGTGAAACCGTTCCAGACGAAGGTTTGCAGCCAAGAATCAAACAGGTGTGGTTCTCTGGAATGCACTCGAACGTTGGCGGCGGCTATCCGAAACAAGGTCTCTCATACGAAGCATTGGGCTGGATGCTGGATGAGATCGCGCTATGCGGTGAGGCGCAGGAACGAAAACTAGAATTTGAACCAAACTTTGTAGAGGAGATGCACGTAAAGGCCGATGTTTTTGACATGATGTACGATTCTAGATCTGGCGCGGCCGCCTACTACAGACCAAAGATACGGAATGTGGGACAGTTCTGTAACAACAGTGGCATAGAAGAAGTAAAGGTACATGCATCTGTATTTCGTCGAATCGCTGAGAAAGGCAGAAATTACCACCCAGTTAGTCTGCCGACTGATTTGCCGCTTGTGTCGGTGCCTGGTGAACACGAATTCTGTCAACATGCCAATAGCCAGAAAAGCGCTCGCGCGGAAATGTCTAGTGATCTAACAACTTTCATTCGCCTGCGTGATTCTGCGTATTTGTCGCTGGTATTTTTTACCATATCCCTGGTCGCTGTCGTACTAGAACATCTCATAGACGACAGCTTTTGTTTTCTCTTAAGCTTAATTGCCTCGTTTTATTTTCTGTATCTTGTAGAGTTATTTGCGCAAAAATCCGTTAAGGCTAGGACCTTAGCCTATATTTCGGGATTTACTCTTATCGGGATCGTGAATTGGGCAATTTGGTACTGTGCACCCGAAATGAGTTTTGTTCCAAGTTTCATTGATAAGCTCATCATTCCCCTCCTCCTAGGAGGGATCGTTGCCACAGTGGGTATTAAACAGGCGATCAACAAGCAAGCTTGTTTTTCAAACAACTCTGATACGGCGCCTGAACTTAGTTCGAACGAACGCTATCCGATGTACTTTAGGTGGGAATCTTGTGCGATATCGGCCGTGTTCGTCATCTGTATATTGCTCGTCCACTTGGATAGAACCTTCACCAAATTCCCCGAGATCCCCGCTTTGGAGGCGTTCGCGAGCGATTTATTGATGACCTTGTTCAATACTTTTGCAGAAACTTTGCCTAAGAGCATAGCCTCTGCAACAGGGTTGTCGATTGAGGATTCTCCAGTACTCTGCTTGCTAGGGCTTGTCGGAATGGGCTTAGCATTTTGGCTGATGCGCCTCTATCGAAGGAAAATTGTCGAAATTCAAGAGGCAAGTTGGGATGTGGTACGACGTGCTCATTCTGTAATCTAGGGCCGCTCATCCGGCACATGACAAGTAATGCAGCTGCGTGTTGGCCCGTGATCTTTGCTTAGAGTTTGTTCGGTTAAGTGGCAATCACGACACAGTCCGTGAAATTGCTCTTCGATCAAATCTTTTACCGTCTCATCAGTTTTGTGGCAATCAAGGCACATACCGAAACCAGTGGTGTCCACGTAGTTGTGATGGCACCTGATACAGCTCTGCTTGACGTGGTCGGCGTGGGCAAAAGTCATGGCTAGCATGGTCCCCTCAGGATGCGGTACGCGATTTTCGTGGGATGGATCATGACGAATCCCCTCGGCCACGAATACGAGTACGGAAAATACCAAGGCAATGAACAGGGCCAGTCCAATAAGTCTCAAGGCTACTCTCCTTGGACCAAAAATTTGACCACGACCATGGTGATAGGTATTAGCCACACCGCCCACGATGCGGCATAGGATTGGCTCGGTGTCGCCCAGAATGCTTTGCGTTGACCGAACCAAATCGCAATAGCCATTGCCACCAAAATGCTGCCTTCAAGAGTCGATAAGTAAAAGCCGCTGCCGATCATGTGCCACAGAGAGAGTGCTACTAGTGCAGCTGACAACCACACGTGAACAAGTTTGAAAGCCGCATAATTGGTGTTCCAGAATCTGCGGCTACCGGGGAGTGAGGAAACTACGATAAGTACCAGGCAACCTGTAGCAACAATCCCGGCCCACATGTAGTGCGGTGCGTCGTAGGAGAAGTAGGTCCAAATGGTCGCATCTGGTACCCAAAGCACCAGTATGTGGATAACCAGAGCAGTCACTGCACTGTAGCTTAGAAGTTGGTGAATTCGCTGGCGGCGACCTCGGCCAGTTTCGATGAATAAGTATAGAAAGAAAACCAACGCGACAAGCCCTGCAGCGTTTCCGCTGTCCCAAACCGCTCCACCACTGGCAGTGGGACTTTGTAAGAAAGACGCGCCAAGGATGATTAAGGTTAACCAATATAAAATGCGATGCTCTGCCGTTGGCTAAATGTCATGGATTCAGCTGATGCGTTGGCATCTTTCATATGTAGCAGCTCATACGCAGTTTGCTTGTTGTTCTTTCCGAATGTCAAAAAAGTATCGTCGTGCATATGACTTTGGGATGCAATATTGACCCAAAAGCTACAAAAGTGTGCGCCAGTCGAGGTTTCAGGTGTGAGGTAGCTATAAAATGCGTCTATCTGTCATGGAATACAGGTTTTTCTAATAATGAGTAATGCAGTTTCTAAATTTGCGTTGGTTTTATTGTTGTTGTCGGCAAGTGGGTTCACTCACGCCACAATGGAACTGAATAACGTTATCTTTCACTTCGAACCTGGAGAGTCTGCGCGCCAGGATGTTGAAGTATTCAACAGTGGCGAGGACACGCTCTATGTGGAGGTTGAGCCTGCACAAGTGTTGTCGCCCGGTACACCCTCCGAAGGTCGGTCTATGATACGCGACCCACGCAAGGCGGGTTTGTTGGTCACCCCAAACAAGCTCGTTATTCCGGCGGGTGAGTCGAAACTGGTGCGCTTGGTCAAATTAGGCAATACGTCAGAAGAAAAGGTCTATCGCATCGCTACCAAACCCGTAGTGGGAGGGATTGAAGCTGATCAGAGTGGTTTGAAAGTGATGATCGGGTATGAGGTGTTGGCCATCGTCTATCCAGACGACGTTAAACCCAATGTAGAAGTGCAACGCAAAGGTAAAACGCTGTTCGTCAAGAATTTAGGCAATACCAATGTTTTGTTCCGTGAAGGTTTTCAGTGTGAAACGCCAGACACGCCCAAAGAGGAATGTGAATATCTGCCTGGCAGGCGCATGTATCCAGGTAATGAGTGGCAAGTAGAACTCCCTCGGGATCTACCGGTAATCTACTACCAGAGCATTGGCACTAGAAACTTTGTGGAAACCTATCCCTAGCGATAGCCCCCACCGGCATGGAAGCTCAGCACCACAAATTGTTATTGAAGCCCTTTCTTTGGGTTTTTGTTCTCGTGTTGCTGTCGAATGCCCCGCAGGTCATGGCGGCAGAGTCGCCTTTCATACGTATAGTTGATGAGACCCCGGCTGGTTTCTCTAACCTCGGTGAAAAGCAGACAACCCAAGCGGACATTTACTATGGCAGTGTTTTCTTAGCCAACGCTTTTATTGAGTTCGACCTCTACGAAATTGAAATCTTAGACCCAATCTCAGTATTGGAAGCAATACCTAACCTCAAAGATCCTGGTCGACTGGCAGACATTTTGACAGGTCCCCGGCCGACCAACGCACAAATGCTGTGCAACTCTAGGGTTCGCGAAGGATGTGGGCACGTGCAAACGGACGAAGTAGACCTGTTGTTTGATGAGAGTCAATTTCGTGTTGATATATTTGTTAGTCGAGATGAGTTGCTGCTGCACCACTTGCAGCAAGAGAAATATTTACCCGCATCCAATGTCGATCAGTCCTATTTACACAATGTGCGGGTTAACGTTTCCGGCACAGGCAGCGAGAGTCGATATAATGTAAGTAGCGAGAGTTTTTTCGCCACGGGTGATTCCCGATTGCGCGCTCGCTATGCCATGTCCGATGCAGGATTTTCTCTGTATGAAATGAGCTGGCAAAAAGATGATCAGGATACAGAATATGAATTCGGTAGCTTTCGCACCCTAGGACGCAACATCGCTTTCACCAGTGATCTCGAGGTCCTTGGTGTGCGCATTGCCAGTTCAACCAAAAGGCGCGTAGATTTGGATCAAGCGCTGGGTACGCCAGTGATGTTGTTTTTGCCGGAGCGTAGCCGAGTTGATGTCTACCGCGGTCGCGAGTTGGTGCATTCGCGCTATTACGAAACCGGTAACCAACAGATCGATACCAGTGGATTTCCGGATGGTGCTTACGAGATTAGTTTGAAGGTAACTGGGCACAGTGGAAACGAGGTCGAGGAAACCCAGTTTTTTGTTAGAAGCGGCATGATGCCGCCCAAGGGTGAGCCGCAGTACTACATCGAAGCTGGAAGCTTGATGGACTCGACTCAGCCGGGGTTGCCTGAATTGCGGGGCGATTGGTGGATGCGCGGCGGTGCCAGTCACCGTTTGCGCGACAATCTGTCGACAGATAACGAGTTTATTTTTGCGGGCAATCAGGGTGTTTGGCAGTCTGGTCTCTTCGTGCTACATCAAAATTGGCACGCCTATGGCGGCATGATGCTCAGTAGTGATCAGGACTATGGGTACTCGCTGCGAAGTGGCATGCGTTTTGGCGAGGTCAGTGCTTCAGTAGACTATCGAGAAGTACGAACGAGTCTAAAATCTGGATCAAACCCCGACCTGAACTTAAATCCGAGCGTAAGCGCAACTACTACTGACCAATATGATCTCTTTCCGGAATCCTACCGTCAAGGTAGCGCAACCTTGGCCTTTCCATTGTGGAAAGGACGCTTTTTCTTGCGAGGAAGAGTCAATCAGCGTCGGCACACACAGGAGAAAAGCGTTGGATTCTCCTTCTGGGCACCGCTAATGCAGATTGGAATGCTCCAAGCTAACTTCAGTCTCGATGGCAATTACAGTCAAGAACGCAGTTGGATCCAGGCAGGGGTGCAAATTCGCTGGAGCCGTAAACATGAGTCGGCGGCAATTAGTCCGAGCCTTCAGTACAACGATGACATCCAACAAGGTAATGGCTCTGATTTCTTAGCGAATGGCCGCTGGAATGGGCGAGATAAGCTGCCTTATGTAGGAGAGGCCGATAGGTCTCTGTATTTGAACCATGACCCCCAACGCTCGAACTTGGGTGTGCGTTTCGCGCCTCGTGATTTCCCTTTATCTGACGTTGAGTTTGGCGTTCAGAAAAATGACCGTGCTGCTGATGTGTACTACGCCATGAACAACGAATTCAGTGTGGTTAGCGCCGATGGAAAAACAACGTTTGGTGATGGGGGTAGCGCCGCAGGCGCGGTACTGATCCACATCAAGGGTGAAGTAAGCGGCAAATTCCAAGTACTTGTTAACAATCGAGTTGCGGGCTATGTGTGGGCTGGCACGCCGAACGTCATTAGTCTGCGTCCGTATGAGACCTACAAGGTGCACATCGCTCCAGTGGGCGATCAGATCGTTGGTTACGACGAGGGTGTGCAGACCATCACACTTTACCCTGGCAACGTGGAGACCCTTGAATTCAATGCTCGAGAATTGACGGTGTTAGTAGGTCAAGCAGTAGATGTTGAGGGTCAGCCAATCGCTCATTATCGTTTCCAGAACGTTGAGGGAATTGGTAGCACGGATGTACTTGGGTGGTTCCAGGTCGAGCTTAGCAGTCGCGATTCGCTACTGTTGGAGAACTCGGCGGGTGATAAGTGTCAAATGGTGTTGCCAGAGCTCGATGTCGAACAAGGGTTGGCGGTGGTTGAAAGTTTGACCTGCGTGCCTACTCCGGGGCGACTGTAATCTGCAGAGTTCCCCAGTAGCGCCCCCCGGGTGCCTGTTGGAGTTCCTGCTCGGTAACCATTACCGTAATCCATAACCAAGGTGGGAGGCAACGGCCTCCTGCGTTAGATTGTCGCGAATTGAACCCAGTCCTTGGCACTCCGGCTACTAACGGCGCGCCAAGCCCATTTCGGCGGGTACTCGCGTGAACGACATAAGTAATCGTTTGGGGTGCTTCGTTGACCAACTCGAATGCCCCGGTTGTGGTGAGACCTAATGCAGTTAACCGATAGGGTCCTGGCGGTGTAGAGTTGACGCAGATACGGATGCGCTGGGTAACAAGTGCGCTGGTGGGCGGTAGATCGCCAAACGCTACATCTTCCAGATCTGTAATAATGATGGTGGCAGCACTGCTGGGTGGCAAATAGACCAATAGCCCGGCGAAGAGAGTGATAAGTAGCGAGCAGCGGATTGTCAGTTTCATGAACTACCGACCTATTCTGGGATCAATGTCAGAGTGAGCGTTCCTGAGTAAACACCAGCGCCTGAGCCTAATTCCGACTCTGGCACTTCGATGGAGACGTTGGCATTTTGCCACGCGCAATTAGAAATCATATTGAAGAAAAACGATAGCCCAATCCCTGATTGGTTCAGAAGTACTGTCCCTGGAGTCAGCTGCTGACGGCCTGTCGTGCCGGTCTGGTCGTTAAAATAAGCATTGTAGTGAAGTCGATTGAGACCATTAGATAGTGTAAATGCAGCGGGGTTGCCTGGTTCACCGTCACCACTGGCAAGAATCCGGTAGGTTCCTGATCCAAACAAAGCCACGCCACTGCGCGCAATACATAGATTGTCGTCGGCGGTTAGCGGGCCGCTACCACTCCATGTGCCCAATGGCATGTCGGCGAAACCGGCGATGCGGACATTGAGTCCTTGCACGTAGTGTATGTCTACATTGCCGGTTGAATCGATTCCGGTGCTTCCTTGGCTCGCGGCCTGGGAATGCTCGGCGGTAAAGCTCGCAAGTAAAATAGAACACACACTAAAAAGCCGCAGGAAAAGATGGGCGTGTCTCCCACCGTTTGTGCGGCTTGTTACGAAGGCATCCATGCCTTACGACGATCTGTTTTAGATTCGCATCTAGATAGGCGCGACCAGGAACGTCAGCGTACCAATGTAGGTTGCTTCTGGCAGGCTATTGGCATCTACCGCAGCTACCGTGACTTCAATAGTCGAGTTATCGCCGCCGTTGGTTACACAGCTGTCGTCTGTGCCGGTGGCGTTAGTTCGGCTCAATGAAGCGCCAGACGTCATTCCTAGGGCGCCAGTTCCGTCGTCAAACGTCACGCTGTAGTTAACAGGTGTTACTCCGTCGGTGAGTGTGAATGCGTTACCCGCACCAGAACCCGTTGCGGTCACTTGATAAGTAGCGCCGCCGTTTCGGTAGACACAAGCGTCAGATGAGTTAACTACATCTGCGCCAGTGAACGGTGGCAATATGATATCAACCAAATTGTTGATTCTTACTTCGTCGGTAACGGTCAGAGTAATGTCGAGATCACCTGATGAGGTGAAACCGGTGACACCCTGGGTGGCCGCGAAGCCAGTTGTTGCAACAGCAGCAAGAGCGCCACCGAGTGCAATTTTCTTTAACGCCTGAGCGATTTTTGTCTTCATACTTATATACTCCATGAAGTTTGAGAAAGTTTTCACAACGGTGATGATCTCAAGGTGATCCTGCACCAGTAAGTGGCGTCAATTTAGCGGATGTGCTTTTTTTTTGACGCGAACTGCGTCACTAATGCCAAGAAAATGGCAGTTGCTTAGCCTCAGATGCGGCTTTGCTTTCAGCCACAGTATAATTGCTGAGGCTAAAGACTGATTGTGACGTGGTTGCCGTTTTACGGTGTCAGAGAATTGGCACTGAGGGGGTGGGTTGACGTTATTTGACCCGGCCTACTTACCTTATTCTATTCGGCCTGCGGGCAAATTCGATTTGGTTGTGTGTACAGATGTGTTGGAACATTGCAGTGATGAAGATGTGCCGTGGATTGTAGAAGATCTTTTAGGTCACTGCGGACGATTCTTATATGCCAATATTGCGTTTCATCCAGCAAAGAAAACCCTTTCCAATGGCGAGAACGCTCACTGCACCATCGCCGATGGAGTGCAGGACACGATCTCTGGGCGGGTCAAATTGGCCGGTCAAAGTGCCGGTCACATAGACCTATAAAGAGCCGCGCTCCAGTTGAGAGTGGCTCATGCTTGCGGTAATAGAGACCCACTTGTCGCGGGATGGTGCCAGCCTCAGGGTGTGGGATCGCCTGCATCTCCGGATAATCCGCCAACAAGCGATCGGATAGGTAGGTGACACCTTTACCTGCTTGAGCAAGCGCAAGGCGCATATCCAGATTGCTCACTTCCCACACTGCTGCGAACTGCGCGCGTAAACGGCCACTATCGGATGGTTTGGCGGCATCGTCTAAATATGAAGTGAGTAGTGTTGTTTGTGCCAGCGCATTGGTCGGGTCCTGCATAAGGGCTTTGCGGGCAGGGTGATCGCGATGAACCGCCAGCACCCGCTTTTCGTTGAAGTAGACCTTGCACTGAAAATGTCCGGGCATGTCTTTTTGAAACGGACCAAAACCCAGTTCCCAACGACCCTCGTCGACTCCGTAGATAATCTCTTTGCTGGGAATGACATCGAGTTTCAATCGCGTCAGTGGATTTAGATCGCAGAAAGCCAGGAGCAGTGTTTTGGCGAAGTAACGGTTCACCATAGAATTGGTGGCCAGACTCAAGGTTGAAAGCGCTCCAGTACGGATGAGCTCAATGTCATCCAAAGCCTGTTGCTCTTCACCAAGCATTAGCCGAGCGTAGTTATACATGCGACGGCCTGCCTCGGTGAGTTCAGGTGTGCGCCCACGCACGATTAGCTGAGTCCCTATCCGATGTTCAAGATTCGCAATGGCTTGGCTCACCGCTGATTGAGAGACACCTAAGCGCTCGGCTGCGCGACTGAAGCCGCCGTGATTGATAATCGCATCGAAGACTTTTACTTCGTGGCGTTCAATCTGCAGGGTTGGGCTGGACATGATGCGCATACTAGGTGGAGTTAAGGCGATTGTCCATTCTTTTCCATCGATAATACTTATATAATGACTAATTAATAACGAATATTACCGAAATTGTTAGTAGTACTAATGTTTCCGTAATCGAAACGATCTTCTTTGGAAGAAGCTTTTCCGGTGCAATAGTCAGCACATAAAAGTGATTGAGGCTTAAAAATGAGTGCAGCGAAATCGAACAACTCAAGTGGTGGTCAGTGTGCGGTGGCTAAAGGATTAGCCGGGGTAGTTGTCGATTCGACATCAATCTCGGATGTGCAGCCCACAGGTAAGCTCAGTTACCGTGGTGTGCCTGTCTCTGATCTAGTGCGCCGACCTTTCGCTGAGGTGGCGGGGATGCTGCTTGAGACAAACCATGAAATATCGCCGACCACCTTGAGCGTCCAAGAGACAGATTGTGTGTTGCAGCAAAATCGGACTTTACATCCGATGAAGCTATTGCAGGGAATGGCCCCCCTCCTTGAAGTAGGGCGAGACCTTGAAGGAGAACTTCAGGGAGATCTATTGAGAGGAATAGGGCTGGCCAACAAGTTGCCCGCGGTGCTCGCAACCCACCTAATTGGTGACTCGGTGTCATTTCAGGCGAGCGACTTTTGTCGAAGTTTTCTGACTGCGATCAACCCCTCAAAGTCGTTGTCGGTAGACCATCACCAAGCGTTTAACGCAGCGCAAATTTTACAGCTGGAACACAGTTTTAATGCGGGCACTTTTACCGCCCGGGTAGTGGCATCAACTTTGGCCGACATAGAGGCTGCGTTGTCTGCTGGTTTGGGTGCACTTTCTGGTGCTTTGCATGGCGGGGCAGACCAAGCCGTGCTGGCAATAGTTGATCGCCTGCGAACGCACGCCGATATTATTCAAACTGTCGATGAACTGTTGAGTCAGGATGGGCGTATGCCTGGTATGGGTCACAGAGAATATCGGGTGCGAGACCCTAGGGCTGGCTTTCTGGAGGAATGGGCACAAGTGCTCTCACTAGGCACAGAACACGAGAAAACGTTTTTAAAACTAAAACAACTTGAAACTGTGTTCCGCGAAAGAATGGCTCAGAAAAACAAGCCTGTGTACGCTAATGTGGAGTTCTACAAAGGCTTGGTTTATCGCATGGTGGGTCTGCCGGATCACTTCTTTACCGCTTGCTTCGCAATGTCGCGCGTATACGGATATGTTGCACACTTTGTCGAAAGCCGGGTGGATAATCGAATTTACCGACCGCAGGCACGCTACGTTGGTGGCTGAGCATGGATCGGTTTGCTGTTAAGGTGTCGGCAAGTAAGATAATTTTGGAAAGATATGTCCAGACTCGAAGGAAAAGTATGTTTGATAACCGGTGGCTCGCGAGGTCAAGGGGCAGCAGAAGCACGCCTGTTCAAAGCTGAAGGCGCCGAAGTTTGGATCACGGATGTTTTGGACGAAGAGGGCAGTGCGCTCGCAGAGGAATTAGGCGTGCAGTATCGGCACCTTGATGTGCGGGACGAGGTGGCTTGGCAATCGGTGGTGGATGAGATTGTGGCGGTTCACGGTGGTTTACATGTCTTGGTAAACAACGCCGGCATATTTAAAAGTAACCGCATGATCGATACGCCGACCGAAGAGTTTCAATTGGTCATGGACATTAATTGTTTGGGCGTTTTTCTCGGCATGCGTACGGCGGCACCTGCGATGATCACCAGCGGACAAGGCTCTATTGTAAATATTTCGTCGCTGGCGGGCCTGCGAGCAGCATCTGGGGCGTTGGCTTATGGCGCAAGTAAATGGGCTGTACGAGGCATGACGAAGTCAGCCTCAGTAGAACTTGCCCGTAAAGGCGTTCGAGTAAATTCAATTCATCCGGGACTTATTGAGACCCCCATGGTCGATCAGTTAGGTATTAGCCAAGATAAACTGACTCGCCGTACGCCGTTGGGGCGCATTGCAGATGCGAGTGAAGTCGCGAAGATGGCACTCTTTTTGGCCAGTGATGACAGCTCCTATTCAACCGGCAGTGAATTCATAATTGATGGTGGTTTGAACGCCCTCTAGGGTTTGAACTTCGTTTAGAAAGAAGAGAAAAGAAACATGCAAAAAATAGCAGTTCTTGGCTTAGGTAATTTTGGTACGGCGCTCGCGCGCAACTGGTTAGAAGCGGGTTTGACCGTTACTGGTTGGACCATTGAGGAGGAAGTCTACGAGTCTATCTCGCAACGCCAAATCAATGAAAAGTACCTACCCGGTGTTGTTCTCGATGGTCTCACTGCATCGATGAGTATCGAAGAGACGATTCGCGGGGCTGACTTGGTGGTTTTTGCGCTGCCATCAAGTGTGGTACTGAAAGTAGTGGACGACACCATCCCGTTGTTGGAGCCAAACCAAATTCTCCTCGACTTGGCCAAGGGGCTGGCCCCCGGCGACCAATTAATCTCAGATGCGATAAATGAAAAGCTGGCTGCTGTCGGAAAATCGAACTCGCTCTGCGTCATGATGGGACCGACCATTGCGCCTGAGTTGGCAAATGGGGTTTATACGACGGCGCTAGTGACCAGTACAGACGGAGCGATCGCTGAACAACTTGCAACACAGCTTTCTACCAAAACACTGTTTCTGAGTGCAGGAACCGACCCTATCGGCGCTGAATACTGGGGGGCATTTAAGAATGTTATTGCGCTGGCGTGCGGCGTGGTCGACGGTTTAAAAGCAGATGGTCGTGGCGGCGACAATTTGAAGGCGGCGCTTTTTTCAGCAGGATATCGAGAGGCTGCGCGTATTTTGCCGCAGCTAGGTGCACAGCATGAAACAGCGTTCAGCGCGGCGGGAATTGGTGATTTGTTTGTGACAGCGACATCGCCTCATGGGCGTAATCGAGAGATGGGTGAACGGTTGGGTAGTGGCCAATCTCTTGCGCAAGCAGAAGCAGATATGGTCATGGTCAGCGAAGGCGTAAGAGCCGCCCGCATGTTTAACGCTATGTTTGCTGC
>JBNMMV010000074.1:0-14113 GCA_051270205.1 Limisphaerales bacterium | reverse complement strand
TTTTAATGCAAAGGGTGCTGCACAGGATTCATCACTCATGGTTTAGCACCTCACTCGGCATGAGCCTTGTCGCTCGCCAGGCTGGAAAAATAGTTGCTGCCAACGCCATTGCAAATGATGTTAGCGCGATTTTTAAAATATCGTCAAACCTGACTTCGCTAGGTAAATAGTTAATGAAGTACTGTGACATTAGATCTGTTTGTAGTGCGTTAGCCGCAAAAGCGAACAAGCTTGGCAACGCCAGCGCGACCACAGTACCCACTGCCAGACCTATGACAATACCCGTCACCGCCATTGTCAGCCCGAGAAAGACAAACAGCATGAGAATGCCTGCCCTACCTAATCCCAAGGTCGTGAGTACTGCGACGTCGGCTTTACGTTGTTCAACAATCATGACCAGACCAGAAACCAAGTTAAACGCTGCAACAGCGACCAAAAACAACAACAGCACAAACATCGTCAGTTTTTGCACGGCGACAGCCTGATAGAGACTCCCGTACCGATCCATCCACGAACTGATGCGCACATCACTTCCAAACGCCGCGTATACGTCGCGACTGACAAGACTAAAATCGAAGATGTCTGGAGTTTTCATATGCACACCCTGTGGCGCACGAAGGCGAAATAGCCGCTTGGCGATATCAATGTGGACATAGGCTGCTTGCCCGTCCAGCAACGATTGGCTGTTCAATATATCCACTACTTTCATGCTTCGTTGCCGAGGTACAGCACCTGCCGCACTCACGCCAGCAGCAGGTATCACCAATCTAACCTGATCGCCAATCTCAGCCTGTAAAGTGGCAGCTAAACCCACCCCAATAACAATGCCGAACTTTTCGGACTCAAGTACTGCGGGAGACTGAGTGGAAGTAAATTCAAACAGCCGAGTCACGTCTGCATAGCGAATTGGATCAATGCCGGTGAGCTGTGCGCCCACAAGTTGATTGTCTTTTGCGAGCAAGATTTGCCCGGCAATAAACGGTGAGCTTTTAACCTGATGCATCTGTTCAAGGGCACGCAGGGCGTCACCGACATCAGTCTTGCCTGGTGATTGGACAATAGTAAGGGTAGGTATTAGCCCCAAAACCCGTTCTCTCAGCTCGCGTTCGAATCCATTGACTACCGAAATCACCACCACTAAAACGCTGATACTTAAAACCAATCCAGCAAACGCTAATCGACCGACATTAGAAAAGGCATGGGTTTGTGCAATCAGATAACGCCGAGCAATGAAAAGCGGGAGAAATATGGAGTTTGAACTATGCTTACGCATGTAATCAGAAAGACGCCATGCTTTTCGAGTGAACGTCACTTTGCCGTTCGCATGGTGCCGTGCCACCACAAAAGAACGCACAAAAGATATCGAGACAAACTTTGTTAGCGAACATAGTGTTGTTGTTGCTCAATCATTACGGAAAATCGACGTTGAGTTGAATACGTTTTTCGCTACCATTAAGTCGACTGATACCGCTAATTCGACTGCATCTATGCTGCAACTCTTGAACACGAAATTGGACCTTTTGGCTAACCACTAGTTTACCCTACCCCATCTGCGACATTCGAACTTTCTTTGAGTACAGAACGGCTTTCTTATAATTTACCCAGTGACGAAGTCCAATCGCTAGCGCAAGGACAAGAAGGACAAGCATCCCAATTAGCGTGGCATCTACAGCTACCCACAGGACAACACATAATGGGGCTAGGCAAAGTTGTAGAGGCCTCTGCTGACGTGACCGAGACTGAAACCAGGTGTTGCAGGATCGAGTTTACGAGGTTAAGAGGTTAAGAGGTTAAGAGATGCGTCGCAAAAATCGTTGTCGCGCTTCCTCTTAACTAGTCAGCGACCAACAGGCCAAAGAAAAACCGGCAGCTAATTCAGGCTGCCGCTTCGACGACATCAGCGAATCCGCCAGGCTGCATCAACGTTCCCTTGAGGCTAATGGTGAGCGCTATTTCACGAATCCGCTCCATGCCAAGACGAGCAATAGATTGCTTTAGAGAGATTATCTCGGCACTGCCAATTCACCGTTGTTGATTTCGGCTAAAAGGGAGTCTTCTATTTCTTCTGCGTGAACATTTTCGGCGCGAGACTCGCTCATCGACATCCAGTCCTTTGGTGGTCGCATGGTTAAGCATAGCCGAGCCTGTCGACTTTGCGTCGAGCCCATTAACTTAGATTAGAAAAGCTGATTAAAAACTCTGATTAAAAACTCTGATTAGAGAATTCGAAGCGAGCTTTCGCAGATTGCCACTAGTCGCCGATTTTTTTCGCTAAGCCTTTTACAATGCGCCGAGTGAGCGCATTTTCTTCTTTACAGACATCTGGATTGCCACCGCACACTTCGCACTCAACCTCCATACCCAAGGCTTTCATACCACCACAGCTACCGGTGATCGGTTTGCGGCCCATCACAACGCCAATTGCCATTAGAGCGACGATGGTGAGCATAAAAATGAACGCGAAAATCAGTGTTGTCATGGCGCGGAATCAACATCCAAGTAGTCTTTCATAGCCGCATTATAGACTACCCTGATCCCAGTGGGGGATTCACGGACCATTAAGTACACTGGTAATTCAAGCCGCTCTGCCAGGGCCAACCCCTCGGCCTGAGTCAACACCATAAAGGTCGTGGCGTAGCCATCGGCCATCATCGTCGATGGGTGCAGCACTGTCGCCGACACCACCTTGCTGCTTGAAGGTTTTGCAGTTCGAGGATCGAAAACATGATCCACTTTTTGCCCGTCGACCACACGAAAGTTACGATAGTCTCCCGAAGTCGCAATCGCCATATTAGTTAGGCTCACGACAGCCTGGGAACTGCCCAGCTGTTTTGGGTCGGGTGTCTCAATCCCAAGTCGCCAGGATGTGTTGCGTGGACTTTTGCCGCTAACGTATATTTCACCGCCAATATCGACCATATAATCGGCACAGCCCGACGAGCGTAAGATCTCACTCAACGCGTCTACGGCGTAGCCTTTGGCAACCGCAGACAAATCTAACCGAACATCCGAGATATTCTTCTTTAATGTTCCTTCGCCCAGACTGATATGGCCCATGCCAATCTTATCCGCGACCTGTAGCTGCTGCTCCGCGGTTGGCACGCTACCCTGCTCCGTTGCACCGAAGCCCCACAATTCAACAAGTGGACCAATGGTTGGGTCGAATGCACCCGCACTGGACTCATGAAGTTGCACGGCGGCCTTCAACACAGTCTCCAGATCACCACTTATTTCATGGTCGGTGAGGGTGGCATCATTGATCACGCTAATTTCAGAGTTTGGATCGTAGGTCGACATTGAACTGTTTATTTCGACCAAACGTTGCTCCAGTCGACTTGGGTCAACCGAACATGTGCTCGAGTCGAATTGAACCGCATAGTAGGTACCCATTGTTTGTCCGCTAAGCGTCTCCGAGCCTTGCTGGCATCCGGTGAGCAAGACAAAGATTCCGCCGAGGAGAAACGCACGCATACCTATTGAAGTACCTTTTAACCTTCCCATTAACGTAGAATTTCTTGCATGCAATTCTGTTCTTTCATTCGACTATTGAGCAGAATGCTACACCATAACAAAACTATAAATTCACTTCGGGGGTTTCCTTTTGCCATCAGAGTCGCGCGTCGCAAACAAAAGCAGTAAACATTCATTTTCGTTTGTTCAAAATCTCTTCGATTTAACGATTTAGACCGTGCAATCACGTTGGTTCGCTCCACTGTTGGTACTGGCTGCACTTAGCGGCTGGTTATGCGCCGTGTGGTGGGGAGACGTGGTCTGGCTGAGCGAGTTGACCAAACTCTTACAGTCGGCCTTTCTCGATGCACTCAAAATGATCATCGCACCGCTTATTTTCTTCAGCTTGCTCAGCGGCGTCATCAAACTCCGTGAAGCTGGTGGTATGGGACGCCTCGGGTTGGTAACCGTTAGTTACTATGCAGCGACTTCCGCCGTCGCCATTGTCATCGGCTTGAGTATTGTTTACGTATACCACCCATGGACCGCATTCCCCCCACTACAGACCATACCGGATGTCGATATGGTCTTACTCGATGCAAGTAATGGGGGTCTAAGCAATCTTCTAGGCAACCTCCTCAGCAGTCTGCTTACCAACCCATTCTCCGCACTGGCCGATACCAACATCCTCGGTATTCTCTTTAGTGCGATCATTCTTGGCTTGGCCGCAGCGCGAATGTTGCCCAGAGAGTCAAACTGGCCCCAGCTCATTGACGAAATTAACGAAGTGATTTTCACTGTGGCTCGCTGGGTAATTTCACTTTTACCGCTGGGCTTGTTCGCCATCGCCTTTCAACTAGCAGATCGTATTGATACAGCAACATTCATTTCCTTAGGTTACTTCGTGGGTGTTGTCCTCGGTGCAACCTTATTCCATGGCGTAGTCGTACTGCCGCTCTTTGCCTGGGTCGCGGCTGGCGTACCACCATGGGTACTCTTTCCAAAGATAGGTCAGACGTTACTGACAGCGGCCGTGACTTCTTCAAGCGCAGCAACACTTCCGTTGTCACTTGCTACCGCTCGAGACAAACTCGGCGTTACTCCGTCAAAAGCTGCGTTCGTGTTGCCACTCGGCGCTACGGTCAATATGGACGGCACCGCGCTCTTCGAAGGTATTGCCGTGGTTTTTCTCGCATATATGTTCAACGTACCACTCGACGGTTTCGCGCTCGTTGTGGTTTTTCTAGTCGCGATGTTAGCTTCCGCTGGCGCGCCAGGCATACCCTCTGGCTCTATGGCCGGTCTACAAACAGTATTGTTAGCCGTCGGTATACCACTGGAGGCCATTGCTTTAATTCTCCTAATCGAGCGTCCTTTGGATACATTACGCACTGCCGTCAACGTCGAAGGAGACTTGATAGGCGCACTGGTCGCTGAGAAGCTAACATGACTCAGGACACAACCACGCCACAAGCCCCAACGCTTCTACTATTACGTCATGGTCAAATAAAGGCCAACAAACAACGCAGATGGCACGGGTCGACAGACAGTGATTTAACCTTTAAGGGTCGTAGACAAGCCAGGCGCACCGGCCGACGCCTCCGAGATAGAAACATTGCCGCAGTCTATGCGAGTCCGCTGAAGCGCTGTCACGACACTGCAACGCTTGCAACGGAACATCTCGACTTACCTATTCACAGCGAACCGGGCTTGCGCGAAATGTCTATCGGAGAATGGGAAGACACGCTGTTCTCGACTTTACACACCGATCACCAACTATTTAGGCACCTCACTGAAGACCAGGATTTTTGCCCGCCCCAAGGAGAGAGTATTCGCGATGTGAGTGAGCGTATGCTGAGCACTCTAAAATCCATTTCCAACGGCCATGCGCCAGAGGAAACCGTGCTGATCGTTACCCACGGCGTTGCAATTGGTGTCGCATTAGCGTCTTTGCTCGACCAACAATCGACGCTTTGGCAGGAATACCACATCGGCAATTGCTCCCTCACCCACCTATGTCTAGAGCCTGAACCCTACACGTCGTCGATCGGAGACGATCACCACCTTTAACGACTTCTACCGTTTTAATTTCTCTTACCACCTTGATTTCCGTTACCATTTTAATTTCTCTTACCGTTTTAATTTCATGGCACATGATTCACAATCAAGCTCAAGTAATCATGTTTAAACGGCAGGGGAAACAAATGCCAGAATATTGTCTAGTTGATAAAAGCGATCATGTTATGACGGTTACGATCAATCGTCCGGATCGCCTGAACGCTCTCCACTCACACGCCAACGTAGAGTTGGGAGAAGTTTTCGACGACTTCGCCAATGACGAAGACATGTGGGTGGCGATTGTTACCGGCGCAGGCCGGGCATTTAGTGCAGGCAACGATTTGCGCCATCAAGCAGAAGGCGGCGAGCGGGTACCCGTGCCCAGCGGCTTCGGCGGTTTAACTAGCCGTTTCGATATGACTAAACCAGTAATTGCAGCAGTCAACGGTGTTGCTATGGGCGGCGGATTCGAAATCGCACTTGCCTGTGATCTCATTATTGCGTCCGAAAAAGCAATCTTCGCCTTACCTGAACCCAAAGTGGGCCTTGCCGCACTTGCAGGTGGCTTAAACCGCCTGCCTCGACAAATTGGCTCAAAGAGAGCGCTAGGAATGATTTTGACAGGACGCCATGTCCCAGCAGAAGAAGGCAAGTCACTAGGTTTTGTGAACGATGTTGTGCCTCATGATGAGCTTATGGCAAGCGCCTTAGAATGGGCTGCTCAAATCAAAGCGTGTTCACCACTGTCAATTCGAGCGAGCAAAGAGGTCGTTTATAAGAGCTTGGACGCGGCTTCATTAGAAGATTCTATGAAGCAAAAGTACCCATCAGTACAAGCAATGATGAAGAGCGAAGACTTTGTTGAGGGTCCTCTAGCATTTGCTGAAAAGCGCGCACCGAAATGGAAAGGACGTTAGTTCGTTTCAGCCAGTTGCGCACTCGCTATAGCATCTGCAACTACGGCCACACTAAGACAGATGTCGTTTAAGGTTTCTTGTTCGCCGCGTTTGATCATCTCTGGCACGATATCACCCTGAGGGATGGTGACGTGGAGTAAATCAGGCGTGGTGGCAAACTGGCCAGAGTAGTAACGAGCTTTAATCTGCATGTTGACCTCTATAATTTGTAACACGTAATAGAGAGATACAAGATTAATGCCAATCTAGTTAATTATAGTAACTCATTGTTTTTTATATATTTTAAATAGACTTATTTCAAAAAACAGAATAATTACATACCCAATCCTGACTCTATAGGGCGCACTAGGCCCAACAGAGTCAGCACTAAGGACGCCGATATGCCAATTACCGTGACCCACAAAGATCTCATCGAAAATGCCTTGGCCGAAGTAGAAACACTTTCAATTGATGAAGCCGCCGCAGAATTAGGAAATGACGAGGTAATTTTCGTCGACCTACGAGATCCTCGCGAACTCAGCCGCGAGGGGAAGATTCCAGGCGCACTACATGCACCGCGTGGCATGTTGGAATTTTGGGTCGATCCCACATCGCCTTATTACAAAGAAGTCTTCGGCGAACCGAAGAAGTTCGTTTTTTACTGTCAATCGGGCTGGCGCTCAGCACTGGCAACCAAGGCCGTCCAGGACATGGGCATGGACAACGTTAGTCACATAGGTGATGGATTTCGTGGCTGGAAAGATGCAGGCGTAGATACTGAAGAGGTCGAAGACAAACGACGCTAACCGTGCTGAAAAGAACAATGCTAGGCCCTGGGATCGCCTAAGGCATCTGGTCTGACCTTAAACATTGCGCCTTTGCCCAAGCCTCACGCAGAAAAAACACCTGGCGTCCTCGCCTGGGCTTGTTTTCGAAGTGTGGTCACCGCGGAGCGGCGTAGGGTCTGGCGCAATGTTTAAGCTCAGACCAGATGCCGAATCGAATCACAATCACCTCAATTCTGTCTTTTCAAAACAGAAACCGAATTAGCTGTCTACGAGTTAAGCCCTTCAATTCCTTCTGTAGCTAAAAATGCACTGAGCTGGTCAAGCTTGAGCCGGTATTCATCGAAAGTCTCATAGCCGACGCTGCAGACAAGACGCTCAACACCTAACGTTCGGTATTCTGTCAACCATGTTCGCGCCTGCCGCTCGTCCTGCTCCACAGGCAGATGGGTCATGACACTGACTGAACCAGGCGCCTTTCCTGCAGCCTCGGTCATTTGTCGATAGAGCAACACGTCTTGCTCGATTTGTTCTGGCCTCTTGGCCATTGGTAACCAACCATCGCCAAACGCCACTGCCCTTTTCAACGCATATGGTGCTCGACCGCCAATCAAAATGGGTGGTCGCGTTGGGCGAGGTTTAAACAGAAATGTCTGATCGTTCGCGGAAACCACATCATTTTCGAAACAACGATGTAGGAACTCGAGAGTCTCGTCGCTAGTGATGCCTCGACTATGACGGTCGAGCCCTAAGGCCCTGAATTCAGGGTCCATCCAGCCGATACCGACGCCCAGCAACAATCGATTGCCAGAGAGCTCTTGGATTGTTGCGACCTGTTTTGCCGTCGGTAGTGGCGAACGATAGGGTAAAATGAGCACGCCAGAGGCGACTTTAATCCTCTCGGTCTTGGCTGCCATCCAGGCAAGGGTTGTAAGCGTGTCCAGGTATCTTCCGCCGCTGCCTTCCGCATCATCTGGGGGAATTGCGATATGATCGGTAATCCATGCGGACTCAAAACCCAAACCCTCAGCATGCTTTACCCCCTGGGCTATCACCTCCTGCGTAGACTGAGGTCCCATATTGCGTAGCGTTACACCTATCTGCATCGTTCTCGGCATAAGTCTCTCCAAAATTTCCTTACCTTAATCTCTGGGCTTGGGCGATTTGAGTTTGTACACTGCACCGGTGATCGCACTCATTTACACCCTCGCCTTCTTAGGCGGCTTCGTTATTATGTCACTAGAACTGCTCGGCGGGCGTATTCTGGCGCCTTACTTTGGCAGTAGCATTTATGTTTGGGGAAGCATAATCACTATCTTTATGCTCTCCTTGGCCAGTGGCTATCTGTTGGGCGGCCGATGGTCAATGTACAACCCCAGCATCACCAAGTTTTCCTGGATCTTCGTCGTTGCCGCGATCTGTCTATACCCTCTTATTTTATTTGCAGAACCCGTCATGGCTAACATTTTCAACCATGTCGAGGATCCAAGATACGGCTCACTGCTTGCATCAGGAATACTGTTTATTGTGCCCACGGTATTTCTAGGCATGATTTCGCCTTATTCGGTACGTTTGTTAGTGGACAATGTTGAACACTCTGGAATGGTTGCAGGTGGGCTCTATTTTGTATCTACGCTCGGTAGCGCTCTAGGCACCTTATTTACTTCGTTCTACTTTGTGCTGATTTTCGAGATTAACGAACTCCTTCTCTGCATGGTCGCAACGCTTGTTATCCTCGGACTTACTGGACTTACCGCTTCTAAATTGGTTGGGTTAAATACCAAATGATTCGCTCGATTATCGTTTCACTCTCACTTTTATGCACACTATCGGTCGCTGCTGACTCAGTCTTGCTTGAAAAAAGAAGTGTCTACAGCAACATCATTGTGAAGAAATCCGGATCAGTTGTTTGCCTTCTATTCAGTGTTCGCAAGGACCAACGCAATCAGAGCTGCATCAATACTCGGCGCCCTAAAGCAATGGTGTTCGCGTACACGCGAATGAGCATGGCGGCACTTTTGTTCAACGACAACCCTTCAAATATTCTAGTTATCGGTTTAGGTGGTGGCACTCTGCCTACTGCGCTGTCCGAACTCTATCCACAAGCGGAAATCGACAGCATCGAAATTGACCCTGCAGTAGTTAGCGTGGCTCAGGAGTTTTTCGGTTATCACTTAAGTGACAACCAACGTATTCATACTCAAGACGCGCGCATCTGGGTGCGCCGCGCTAATCTCAACAAACGTCGTTTCGATATCATAATTCTCGACGCATTCAACGGTGAGTACATACCCGAACATTTGATGACGGAAGAGTTTTTTACAGAGCTCAACCAAATGCTAACAGACGATGGTGTGCTCATTTCCAATACGTTTTCGATCAGCGCACTTTACGACCATGAGTCTGCAACTTATGCGTCTGTATTCGGACCGTTCATTAACTTTCAACTTGCCGAAAGCGCCAATCGCGTGGTGGTCGCTGCGAAGATGGAAGTTAGCGACGAAATAATAAAAGCTCGGGCGAAGACACTTCAAGATCAATTGCGACCCTATTCAGTACCTATCAAAAGGTATGCAAAATTGCTCATTCGCCAACGAGGTGACGACCCGGATTGGGATACCGAAGCACGCATTTTGACAGACCAATACGCACCCGCAAACTTGCTCAAAACCCGCTAGGGCCAATATTTATCTCTGAGCAGTCGTTTATACAATTTGCCTGTAGGGTGTCTTGGTAGCTCAGCAGTAAAATCAACGGTTCGGGGACACTTAATATGAGACAAGCGCTCTCGACAAAAATCCATAAGTTCCAGTTCTAATAAACCGCTCTCGTTGGTTGGGTCCTTCAGCTGCACGACCGCTTTAACCTCTTCGCCAAACTCTTCATTGGGTATGCCGAAAACGGCCACATCCATAACTTCAGGATGGGTAATCAAGATGTTCTCTGCTTCCTGAGGATAGATATTTACACCCCCTGAAATAATCATGAAGTTCTTACGATCCGTCAGATAGAGGTAGCCGTCTTCGTCCACATAGCCAACATCTCCCAATGTCGACCAACCATTGGGGTGACGAGATTCGACGGTTTTCTCCTTGTCTTTGTAGTACTCAAAGGCTCCGCCGCCACCGAAGAAAACAGTGCCTGACTCACCCGCAGCAACCTCTTCCCCAGCATCATCACAGATGTGAATCTGGCAATTTAGTGGTCGTCCAACAGAACCCTTGTGGGCTAACCATTCCTCCGAGTTAAGCTGCACAAACCCGTTACCTTCGGTGCCAGCGTAATATTCGAACAAGACTTCGCCCCACCACTCAATCATTTGCTCTTTGATAGGCACGGGACAGGGTGCGGCCGCGTGAATGGCACATTGAACGGAGCTGACATCATATTTTTCGCGCACCCCATCAGGGAGCTTTAACATCCGTACAAACATGGTCGGAACCCACTGGCTGTGGGTAATTTGATATTTCTCGATGCACTCCAAGGCAAACTCCGCTTCGAAATGAGCCATTACAACCACCTGAATGCCTTGTCTTAAGCAAGACATGGTGAAGCCCAAGGGTGCCGCGTGATAAAGCGGTGCGGGGGATAGATAAATAGAATCAGCGGTCGCGCCGTAGAGCAATGACAAAACCGGCATTGTGTCGACTTCACCATAGGTCTGCTCCGGTAGTTCACGCTTTATACCTTTTGGGTACCCCGTAGTGCCTGACGAATAGAGCATCGGTGCGCCTTCCGATTGATCGGCGATCGGGGTGATTGGAAACCCCTCCGTCGCCTTTTCCCAACGTTCGAACCCTGCAAGTTCACCATCCAAGACGAACCACCCTTCAACTTTCGGCGCCTGATTTCTGAGTGGTGTAGCTACTTCTGCACGTCCCGTGGAAGTAATGAACACACGTGCACCACTGTTGGTAACAATGTACTCAACCTCGTCCGGTTGGAGGCGCCAGCTAATGGCCGTGTAATACAAACCAGACCGTTGCGCCGCCCAACATAACGCAAAGAAACGTTCATGGTTCTCCAGCAATATAGCGATATGGTCTCCCCGTTCAAGACCCAATTTACGGAACAAGTGCGCGCCTTGGTTGGCCCAGTTCTCGAGCTGTAGGTAGGTTACCTCGCGTCCAGTCTCGGCTATCGTGTAAGCAATTTTATTGGGCTCTGCAACGGCGATATCGTGTGGCGTCATTCTTGTTCAGCTGCCAAGTTCAAACTGGCGGAGTTCAGGCAGAACCGCAGCCCAGTAGGTTCTGGCCCGTCCGGGAACACGTGACCAAGATGCGCTTTACAGCGCGCACAGTTCACTTCAATACGACGCATACCGAGGCTTGTGTCTTCGTGAGTACTGACAACATCGTCAGCAATCGGCTGGTAAAAACTTGGCCAGCCACTGCCTGAGTCATACTTCGTATTGGAATCAAACAGCGCTGCGTCACAACATTTGCAGTTATACATGCCTGGCGTTTTAGTGTCATTATATATGCCTGAAAACGGCGCTTCCGTGCCAGCCTGGCGCGTTATCGCATAGTCTTGCTCAGAAAGTAGCTCTCGCCATTGTGTGTCGGTCTTCGATTCGTCTGTCATCGCTGCGGTCCTCAACTAAGCTAGTTAAGAGTGTATGATAGGCAACGCGGTCCAACAAAGGAACAACATGAGCCGGTCCGATAGCATTACTCGAATGCCAGTCCAAAAACAGATCAAAAAATCGCGCAAACTTAACGAGGTTTGCTACGACATCCGTGGTCCAGTTTTAACCGAAGCAAACCGTCTTGAAGAAGAAGGTCACAAGGTTATAAAGCTCAATATCGGCAATCCAGCGCCGTGGGGGTTCGAAGCCCCAGAAGAAATTCTCCGTGACGTCATCCACAACATCCCCAACTCACAGGGATATAGCGACTCAAAAGGTATTTATTCTGCCCGCAAAGCGATCATGCAGTACGCCCAGCAAATTGGGATATCTGGCGTTGACGTAGAAGATATTTATATCGGTAACGGCGTTTCTGAAATGGTCGTCATGGCTTTACAAGGACTGTTAGACGATGGCGACGAAGTGCTCATTCCAGCCCCAGATTTCCCGTTGTGGACGGCGGCTGCAAACCTCAGCGGTGGCAAGCCAGTTCACTATCTATGCGATGAAGGGAGTGGTTGGCAGCCAGATTTGTCCGACCTGCGATCTAAAATCACGCCGAAAACCAAAGCCTTAGTAGTAATTAATCCGAACAACCCCACCGGCGCTGTGTATGAAAAAGCAATGCTGGAGGCAATGGTTGAAATAGCTCGTGAGTTTGATTTGGTATTACTCTCTGACGAAATCTACGACAAAATCCTCTACGACCATGCGACCTACATTCCTTTAGCTACACTCGCGGACGATCTCCTGATCCTTACCTTGAGTGGCTTGTCCAAGTCTTATCGTGTAGCCGGGTTCAGGACTGGCTGGTTAATTGTAAGTGGCGCGAAAGCGCGAGCTCGCGACTATATAGAAGGACTCGATATTTTAGCGTCCATGCGTCTTTGCTCAAACGTTCCTACCCAGCATGCCATTCAGACCGCCCTCGGCGGCTACCAGAGCATCAATGAACTCACCGCGCCTGGTGGTCGTTTGTACGAGCAGCGCCTGCTCGCTTGGCGAATGCTAAACGACATCGACGGTATCAGTTGTACGAAGCCACTCGGGGCACTCTATTTGTTCCCGAAGATTGATATACGAAAGTTCAATATTCGCAATGACGAAAAGTTCGTTCTCGATTTGTTGAAAAAGGAAAAGGTTCTGGTCGTACACGGCACAGGGTTCAACTGGCCTGATCCGGATCATTTTCGCATCGTATTTTTGCCTCGAGAAGACGATTTAAAGGAGGCATTAACCCGCCTAGACAGATTTTTGGGTTCTTACCGCCAATAATGTCTGGTTTGCATATCGAAGACTTCTACAAGGATGCTGGGCGGAGCTTAGTTATCCTCTTCCAAGTCTTCCCTCGGCCCGTGCCTATTTATGTCGAAGACATCTGCGGACCAGACAAGCCAGATGAATATGGGGTGCACAGTCGCCGCCATCAGGCATGTTTCGCCACTTTGTTATGGCTTGCTGAGGAAGGGTTTATTCGCTGTGACGACACCATTCGCCAAGAGGCCATTGACCAGGCAGTGCTCACCGGCCGGTGCTTTACAAACCTTTTAAAAGCTAGCCCCAAAGACCCCGATCCAGATCTACCGCCAAGCGTACAAACTGAAAGGCGAACTTACGCTTATCAGCTCAGCGAAGCTGTGCAAAAGAAATCTACTCAGGATATTGAAGACGTCATGATTCAATTGCTTTCGGCTATGACAACTTAAACACCTTAAGGTTTGTAGCGATACGCTACGACTTTCAATCCTCGTTCTGGAAATTGATCCGGGAAATCAGGGTGCAATTCAAAACGATGCTCTATTTCACACTCGGGAGCGTGACGTTGCATTTCGTGGGCAATAAACTCATCGCCTAAAAAAGGCGAGTTTAGACAAGCCAGAACAATACCACCTGGGCTTGTGAATTCAGGAATGCGTTTTAACACCTGCCCATAGCTTTTTTCAGCTACGAAACTCCCACGTTGATTTGTAGGCGGGTCAATTATGACTACGTCATAAGGGCCGAACTGCTTAACCTTCCACCAAGACTTGAACAGATTGTGCGGGATCATGCGCACCTTGCGCAGGTCGTGATCATTTGCTTTATGATTCCGCTCACCCCAATCCAAGGCATTCTTACTCATGTCATTGTTAACGACTAAGGTCGCACCATTAGCGATGGCACTGACAGAAAAAGCGCAGGTGTAGGCGAATAAGTTCAGTACTCGCGCACCATCTACGTGGGGTGCCAACCATTCGCGGACATGGCCCATGTCCAAAAAAAGACCGGTGTTTTGATTGCGAGTAGGCTGCACC
>JBNMMV010000073.1:0-14233 GCA_051270205.1 Limisphaerales bacterium | reverse complement strand
AAGTACTTCTTCCGCGTTCTGTCTGAATCGCGATAAAGCCTGCCAAGACTGCCAACACAAGAAGGGCAACAACACGAAGTAGCAGCGACTCTTCCTGGAAAAACCAGTTGCCGTAAACACCACTACCTAACAACGCAGCGACGACCAACCATTTCAGCCAATCTAGCGCACTACTTCCTGTTGTATCTGTATTTGTACTCAAATCTCTTCTCGATTCCAGTTGGCAGGCCAGGAGGGAATCGAACCCCCAACCTGCGGTTTTGGAGACCGCTGCTCTGCCAATTGAGCTACTGGCCTATTAATCTTTCGCCCTCAATGGGCGAAGGATTTAGCGGGACAGAACCGTAGTTCTGTCCCCGGAACGTCGTCTTACTCAATCACCTTAATCACAACGCCTGCACCTACAGTTCGACCACCCTCGCGGATAGCAAAGCGTAGACCGTCGTCCATCGCAATCGGAGCAATCAACTCAACTTCCATGGTGATGTTGTCACCCGGCATAACCATCTCTACACCTTCAGGCAACTCACACGCACCCGTTACATCCGTTGTGCGGAAGTAAAACTGCGGACGATAACCCTTGAAGAACGGCGTATGACGACCACCTTCATCTTTGCCCAAAACATAAACTTCTGCTTCGAACTTCGTATGCGGGGTGATCGCACCAGGCTTACACAACACCTGACCACGCTCTACTTCTTCTCGCTTCGTGCCACGCAACAGGACGCCAACGTTCTCGCCTGCTCGACCTTCGTCAAGCAGCTTCCTGAACATCTCAACACCTGTACACGTGGTCGTCTGCGTATCTTTAATACCGACAATCTCGATCTCGTCGCCAACATTGACAATGCCGCGCTCGATTCGACCGGTAACAACTGTGCCTCGACCTGAAATTGAGAATACATCCTCAATCGGCATCAAAAATGGCAAGTCTACTGCGCGATCTGGATCAGGGATGTAATCATCCAACGCTTGAACCAGCTCTCTAACCTTCTCGCTATAGGCTTCATCGCCTTCTAGCGCTTTTAGAGCACTGCCGATGATAATCGGCGTGTCGTCACCTGGAAACTCGTATTGGTCCAGAAGTTCTCGAACTTCCATTTCAACCAATTCCAAAAGCTCGTCGTCGTCGACCATGTCTGCTTTGTTCATGAACACAACAATCTTCGGTACACCGACCTGACGGGAAAGCAAAATGTGCTCGCGCGTCTGGGGCATGGGGCCGTCAGCTGCTGATACAACCAAGATCGCTCCGTCCATTTGAGCGGCTCCGGTGATCATGTTCTTTACATAATCCGCGTGTCCAGGACAGTCAACGTGGGCGTAGTGGCGTGCTGCACTCTCATACTCAACGTGTGAGGTCGCAATAGTAATACCGCGCTCGCGCTCTTCTGGTGCGTTATCAATCTGCGCAAAGTCTTTTGTCTCACCGCCAAACGCTTCCGCACAAACCCGTGTTAACGCCGCTGTTAACGTCGTCTTGCCATGGTCAACGTGACCAATCGTGCCAACATTCACGTGCGTCTTCTTACGTTCAAATTTCTCTTTGGCCATGTGAGCGCTTCCTTTTGTTAGTAAGTTTTATCGATTAGTAAGGCGATCAGTAATTCGATCCGGCACTTCTGCATAATCACTGAACTCCATCGTGTATGTCGCGCGCCCTTGAGTGGACGACCGTAAGTCGGTTGAGTAACCAAACATTTCCGATAAGGGGACGTCAGCACGGACTACTTTACCGGCTGGATTTTCATCCATGCCTGAAATGAGACCTCGCCGGCGATTCAAATCTCCGACTACGTCACCCATATAATCTTCAGGGGTGACCACCTCTACCTTCATCACAGGTTCCAGCAGTACGGGGTTTGCGTTGAGTGCGCCTTCCCGTAAACACATACTTCCGGCAATCTTGAACGCGATTTCTGACGAGTCGACATCGTGGAATGAACCGTCGAACAGCGTTGCTTGAATGCCAATTAGTGGGTAGCCAGCAACCACACCATTTTGCATCTGCTCTTGGATACCTTTGTTGACCGCCGGAATGAATTCCTTTGGAATCACACCACCGGAAATCTTATCGACAAAGTTGTACGCGAATTCGCCGGCTTCATCTTTGTAGGGTTCAAGCTTTACGTTAACGTGAGCAAACTGACCTCGGCCCCCAGTTTGACGTATAAATTTCGATTCTTGCTCAATTGTTGATCGGATCGTTTCTCTGTAGGCCACTTGCGGCTTACCTATGTTTGCCTCAACCGCAAACTCGCGTTTCATGCGATCGACAATGATGTCTAAATGCAATTCACCCATGCCAGAGATAATGGTCTGGCCAGTTTCAGCATCCGTTTCAACTCGGAACGAAGGGTCTTCCTGAGCTAGCTTGCTGAGAGCGACACCCATCTTTTCCTGATCGACAACCGATCTTGGCTCTACCGCCACCGAGATTACGGGGTCTGGAAATTCCATGCGCTCCAAGGTGATGTGAGCATTCAGTGCGCACAGCGTCTCACCTGTTGTCACATCTTTTAGACCAATGGCAGCCGCAATGTCTCCGGCGCGTACTTCTTTGATCTCGATGCGGTTGTTGGCGTGCATTTGGACCATGCGACCAATTCGTTCTTTACGGCTCTTGATTGGGTTGTAGATCTGATCACCGGTCTTGAGCACCCCGGAATAGACGCGAAAGAAAGTTAGTGTTCCGACAAACGGATCTGTCGCAATTTTGAAAGCCAATGCAGCAAAGGGCGCTTCATCTTCAGCGGGACGGGTGTCTGCATCACCATTGTGCAGAGTACCTTCTATGGGCTTTACTTCTGTTGGTGCCGGAAGATAGTCGACCACCGCGTCCAACATAGCCTGTACGCCTTTGTTCTTAAAAGCCGATCCACACAACGCGGGTACAATTTCATTTGCCAAAGTCCGTAAGCGAATCCCCAGCTTTATTTCATCATCGGTGAGCACTTCACCTTCAAGATATTTGTTCATCAACTCATCGGAGGCCTCGGCGGCGTTTTCCACCAAGTGCTCACGCCAGTGCCGAGCGTCGGCGAGCAGTTCATCTGGAATTTCTTCTTCTTCGTAAGTAAGCCCCTGGTCTTCCTCATTCCAAATAATCGCTTTCATCTTGATCAGGTCGATTACACCGCGGAAGTGTTCTTCCGCACCAACGGCAAGTTGGATGGGCACTGGAATCGATCCAAGGCGATCGCGGATCTGGTCAACCACACGCAGGAAGTCTGCACCTTGGCGGTCCATCTTGTTGACGAACACCACGCGCGGAACATGATATTTATTGGCTTGTCGCCATACAGTTTCTGACTGAGGCTCAACGCCTGAGGTGGCGCAGAAAACAACCACTGCGCCGTCCAACACACGCAAGCTCCGCTCAACTTCAATAGTGAAATCTACGTGCCCTGGGGTATCAATGATGTTTACCCGGTGCTCTTCGTACTGTTGGTTCATGCCACGCCAAAAACACGTGGTTGCAGCAGAAGTAATGGTTATGCCGCGCTCTTGCTCTTGTTCCATCCAGTCCATGGTGGCGGCACCATCATGGACTTCGCCTATCTTGTGAGATAAGCCTGTATAGAACAGAACACGCTCAGTGGTCGTGGTTTTACCAGCGTCCACATGGGCAACAATACCAATGTTGCGATAGCGTGTTATCGGCGTAGAACGAGTCATGTTCGCGAGGACTGTGTTGGTCGGCTAAACCTGGCGCTTTTAGTAGCGGCTAGTAACGATAGTGGGCAAAGGCTTTGTTCGCCTCTGCCATGCGGTGCGTGTCTTCACGCTTCTTAACAGCTGAGCCACGACCTTCTGCAGCATCCATTAGTTCAGATGCGAGCCGTGCGGCCATAGATTTTTCGCTGCGACCGCGAGCGCTTTCAACAAGCCATCGCATGGCGAGGGCTTGGCGACGTGAGGTGCGAACTTCAACGGGTACTTGATAGGTTGCACCGCCGACACGGCGAGACTTAACCTCGACCATGGGAGCAATGGCTTCCAGAGCATTATCGAATACTTCTACTGGATCAGAATTGCCACGCTCTACAATGCGATCAAACGCACCGTAAACGATGTGTTCAGCTACAGCTTTTTTGCCGCTAACCATGACGTGGTTAATGAACTTGGCAACCGTTTGGTTGTGGAACTTCGGATCAGGAAGGATTTCCCGCTTGGCAATGACACGACGACGTGGCATGTAACTCTCCTATTATTCAGGTTTAAAACTCAATCACGATGAATGATTCTCATCGTCCGTAGCCTAGTTGGACTACGACCTTACTTGAGAAACTAATTTTATTTAGGTCGCTTAGCTCCGTATTTCGATCGACCTTGTCTACGCTCTGACACACCAGAGGTGTCCAACGTGCCACGAATCGTGTGATATCGCACACCCGGCAAGTCTTTTACTCGACCACCGCGAATCAATACCACTGAGTGTTCTTGAAGGTTATGGCCTTCACCACCGATATATGAAGTCACCTCAAAGCCGTTGGTGAGTCGTACACGACAGACCTTGCGCAAAGCCGAGTTCGGCTTTTTAGGCGTGGTGGTGTACACACGTGTACAAACGCCGCGTCGCTGTGGGCACGCTTGCAATGCAGGCACGATGTTCTTCTGCACTTTACGCTTACGTGGTTTACGAACCAATTGGCTAATTGTTGCCATATATCTCTTACCGTTATCTCTTATAAATATCGTTTACCTAGACCCCCGAACCTAAGCCGGGTCCCCAAAACTAAGTTGGGGCGCTGCATTATATGCAGCAAATCTAGTTTTACAAGGCCTAAGCTGCCTGCGTAAAACCTAAGCTCTACACAGGCGCCTTTTAGCCGCCGTTTTGAGGGGTTTATTCCTCTTCGTTACTCGCTCCACCTTGGGCAGACAATGCTTCAGATAGCGCTGCCTCGATGTCATCTGCAGTTGGACCTAGAGCCTCGACCTTTTCTTGTGCTTTGCGGATTTTTCGCTCTGCATGGTAGGTTAAGCCCGTGCCCGCAGGGATCAGTCGTCCTACAACCACATTCTCCTTCAAACCACGTAGCCAATCTTGCTTGCCGGTTACAGCAGCTTCGGTCAGCACTCGAGTGGTTTCTTGGAATGAAGCAGCAGAGATGAACGACTCAGTCGCAAGCGACGCTTTGGTGATGCCCAACAGAATTCGCTGGAACCCAGCAAGCTCTTTGCCGTCTGCTTCGAGTGCTGCGTTGATCTTGCGAATCGCTGTGTATTCCAACTGTTCGCCTCGAATCAAGTCAGACTCACCTGAGCTGGTGATCTCAACCTTGCGCAACATTTGTCGCACAATAACTTCAATGTGCTTATCGTTAATGGTCACACCCTGAAGTCGATAGACCTCTTGGATTTCATTAACAATATACCAGGCCAACTCTTCAACACCTTTGAGGCGCAGAATATCATGGGCACTTGGTGCGCCATCGCAGACCATTTCGCCTTTCTCTACGCTCTCTCCGTCAAACACTCCAATGGTGCGCCATTTTGGTATCAATGTTTCAACCGGATCGCTGTCCGCCGGTGTAATCACCAATCGACGCTTGCCCTTGGTTTCTTTGCCAAAGCTAACCATACCCGAGGTTTCCGCAAGAATTGCCGGCTCTTTGGGCTTACGTGCTTCAAACAGATCCGCCACACGTGGCAGACCACCTGTGATGTCACGTGTCTTCGAACCTTCTTGAGGGATGCGCGCAATGATGTCACCGACACCAATGTGAGATTTGTCCTCGAGGTTCAATATCGCGCTGGAAGGTAAGTAGTAGTTTGCTGGCACGTCTGTACCTGGCAGATTCACCTGATCGCCTTTGGCATCGGCAAGTCGTACGGTGGGACGTAAGTCCTTCGCAGCGCTCGGCCGATCTTTTGGATCTAGCACGGTAATGTTGGTTAAACCTGTGAGCTCGTCAGTTTGGCGGTTAATAGACAAACCTTCTTCCATTTCAGCGAACTGCGCAGTACCGCCGACCTCAGCCACAATCGGGTGAGTGTGTGGATCCCATTGGGCGATAACCTGTCCTGCTTCTACAACGTTTTCGTCTGCTATAGAAATTACTGCACCATAAGGCAACTTGTACCGCTCACGCTCGCGACCATGCTCGTCGGCAACCGCAATTTCACCTGAACGTGATACCGCAACCAATTCACCTGACTCACGCTGAACAGTTTTCAAATTGTGCAATCGCACTGTACCGCCGTGCTTGACCTGAATATTGTCAACGGCTGTAGCCCTAGAGGCCGCTCCACCAATGTGGAATGTACGCATCGTTAGCTGCGTTCCTGGCTCGCCGATAGACTGTGCGGCGATAACGCCGACACTTTCACCGACATTCACTTGATGACCACGCGCCAAGTCTCGGCCGTAACAATGAGCACAAACCCCGTAAGAGGTGTCGCAGGTGATTGCGCTGCGTACCCACATTTCATCGATACCCAACTCATCTAGCATTTCTACGCCAGCTTCATCGATCATCATTCCAGCAGGAACAAGCACTGTTTTACCGTCGCCGTCGAGCACGTCTTGCGCAACGATTCGACCCAACACTCGAGCACCCAACTGGAGTACGACATCACCACCTTCAATAATCGAAGTGGTATGTAGGCCAGCTTTAGTACCGCAATCGATATCGGTAATTACAACATCCTGTGCCACATCGACCAGACGTCTGGTTAGATAACCGGAGTTGGCTGTTTTCAAGGCCGTATCGGCCAAACCTTTTCGAGCACCGTGGGTCGAGATGAAGTACTCATTTACTGTGAGTCCTTCGCGGAAGTTCGCGGTAATCGCATTCTCGATGATGCTGCCGTCTGGCCGCGTCATCAGTCCACGCATACCTGCGAGCTGGCGAATCTGAGCGGGGGAGCCTCGAGCACCTGAGTCCGCATAGATAAAGACTGAGTTGAACGAGTCTTGCTCTTCTTGATCACCATCTCGGTTGGTGACTGATTCTGTAGAAATACCATCCATCATCGAACGCGCAACCAAGTCATTGGCACGCGACCAGATGTCTACAACCTTATTGTATTTTTCACCCTGAGTTACCAGACCTGACGCATACTGCGACTCGATTTCAGCAACTTCGGCTTCGGCCTCGGCAATGATGGTGGTTTTGGCCTGTGGAATAACAAAATCTTCTACACCAATTGATGCACCGGAAGAGGTCGAATGAGCAAACCCTGCGTACATCAGCTGGTCCGCAAAGATAACCGTATCTTTTAGACCACAGCGTCGGTAGCAATCGTTGATTAAATTCGAGATCGACTTCTTATCCATTGGCTTATTAACCAATTCAAATGGCATAAGCTTTGGCACAATGGTGTAAAGCAATGCGCGACCAACAGTTGTATCGTACAACGAACGCCGCTCTTCGACCTGGCCACTTTCATCTACCACATGCTCTTCAATGCGCACCTTAACTCGGGCGTGCAAGTCAATTTGCTTAGCATAGTAAGCCCGGTGCACTTCGTCTGTGTCCGCAAACACTCGGCCTTCACCTTCAACGTTCACCTTCGAACGCGTCATGTAGTAAACACCGAGTACGACGTCTTGCGACGGTACAATAATCGGTTCACCACTGGCTGGAGACAGAATGTTGTTGGTAGACATCATCAACGCACGACTTTCCAACTGCGCCTCTATGGTTAACGGCACGTGAACGGCCATTTGGTCGCCGTCGAAGTCAGCGTTGTAGGCCGCACACACTAGAGGGTGCAGCTGTATTGCCTTACCTTCAATTAACACGGGCTCAAATGCCTGAATACCTAAACGGTGCAAAGTCGGAGCACGGTTTAACAGCACTGGGTGTTCGCGAATCACGTCGGCGAGAATATCCCAAACTTCTGTGGTCTCGCGCTCAACCATTTTCTTCGCAGCTTTAATCGTAGTTGCGAGCTGGCGATCTTCTAACTTACCGAAGATGAATGGCTTAAAGAGTTCCAGAGCCATTTTCTTTGGCAAGCCACATTGATGCAGCTTCAAAGTCGGTCCTACAACAATTACCGAACGGCCAGAGTAGTCAACACGCTTACCGAGCAAGTTCTGGCGAAAACGTCCCTGCTTACCTTTGATCATATCGGCCAAAGATTTAAGCGGACGCTTGTTAGAACCGGTAATGGCTCGTCCACGACGACCATTGTCTAACAGCGCATCTACAGATTCCTGCAACATACGTTTTTCGTTGCGCACGATAATATCAGGGGCAGACAAGTCCAAGAGTCGCTTGAGACGGTTGTTGCGGTTAATTACTCGGCGATAAAGATCATTCAGATCGGAGGTCGCAAAACGGCCGCCGTCTAACGGCACAAGCGGGCGAAGATCAGGTGGCAATACCGGCAATACCGTCATCACCATCCACTCAGGCTTGTTGCCAGATTTCATGAAGGCTTCCATAAGCTTTAAGCGCTTAGAAAACTTCTTGATCTTGGTTTCAGAATTGGTGGCCGGAATTTCTTCCCGTAAGTGATCAATCTCTGCATTCATGTCGAGGTTGATCAGCAAGTTTTGAATGGCTTCGGCGCCCATGCGTGCATCAAATTCGTCACCGAACTCTTCGAGCTTGTTGTAATACTCCTCGTCCGTCAGTAGCTGGCCAATTTCAAGATCGGTTAAGCCTGGGTCGACGACAACAAAAGACTCAAAATACAGAACCCGCTCGATATCGCGCAAGGTCATATCAAGCAACAGACCAATTCGAGAGGGTAAAGATTTCAAGAACCAGATGTGTGCAGTAGGACACGCCAGTTCGATGTGTCCCATACGTTCACGGCGTACTTTAGTGAGGGTAACTTCTACGCCACACTTTTCGCATATAACACCACGATGCTTGAGGCGCTTATATTTGCCACACAAGCACTCATAGTCTTTGGTAGGACCAAATATGCGCGCACAAAACAAGCCATCTCGTTCTGGCTTAAAGGTTCGATAGTTAATAGTTTCTGGCTTTTTAACTTCACCAAAAGACCATGAACGGATCATTTCTGGGGAGGACAACCCAATTCGCAAAGAATCAAATTCGTCGTGGTTGCTACCCTGTGCTTTTAGTAGATTAAGTAAGTCTTTCAAGATCTTTCTCCTTTAATTAAAGCGCAACAGGGCTAGTCGGTTTCCAGTTCAATGTTAATGCCCAAAGAGCGAATCTCTTTGACCAATACATTGAAGGATTCCGGCATACCAGGTTCCATTTCGAAATTTCCGTCAACGATGTTTTTATACATCTTGGTGCGGCCCGCGACATCATCGGATTTCACCGTTAGCATCTCCTGCAGAGTGTAGGCAGCGCCATAGGCTTCCAACGCCCAAACCTCCATCTCACCAAACCGCTGACCACCAAATTGTGCTTTACCACCCAGAGGTTGCTGCGTGACTAAGCTGTACGACCCTGTGGAGCGGGCGTGCATTTTATCATCTACCAAGTGGTTCAACTTCAGCATATACATGTAGCCTACGGTGACCGGCCGATCGAATTGGTCACCTGAGCGACCATCCCAAAGAGTCGTTTGACCGCTGGTCGGCAGACCTGCCAACTCCAACATGGCTTTAATCTCATCTTCCGAGGCGCCATCAAACGCTCGTGTCGCCATTGGCACACCGCCGCGAAGGTTACCCGCCATCTCCATGATTTCGGTATCCGTCAAGCTGTTCAGATCAACGTCTGAGTCGCCGATTTGGTTGTAGACCTTATCTAGGAAGCCGCGCACTTCAGACACTTTCTTTTGCGCTTCAAGCATTTCATTGATGCGCTCACCAACCCCGTGTGCCGCCCAACCGAGGTGTGTTTCCAACACCTGACCGACGTTCATACGTGACGGTACACCCAGCGGATTGAGAACGATATCAACCGGCTCACCACGCTCATCAAAGGGCATATCTTCAACCGGCATGATGACCGAAATGACGCCTTTGTTGCCGTGCCGACCTGCCATCTTATCGCCAGGTTGGATACGTCGCTTGATTGCCAAGTAAACCTTAACAATCTTCAACACACCCGGCGCCAGATCGTCGCCACTCTCAAGCTTAGAGCGCTTGTCAGCGTAGTTAGCATCTAGCGCTTCTTTACGTTCCTGAAGCTGAGCTTCTGCACGCTCGAGCTGAGCATTGAGCGCGTCATCCTGCATACGCAGTTGGAACCAATCGTCTAGCGCTACACTGTCTAAGTAGTCGCCATCAACAATGAACTTCTTAGGTTGGCCAGGCGCACTTGCTGCTTGCTGGTCGATGATCGCACGACGCAGACGTTCATAAGTTGCGGTTTCAACGATTCGATATTCATCGTCCAAATTCTTGCGGATCTGGGTCAACTGAGAACGCTCGATGTCCTTCGCGCGTTGGTCCTTTTCGACACCGTCGCGAGTGAATACTTGGACATCGATAACGGTACCTTTAACACTGGTAGGCACACGCTGAGAGGTATCTTTAACGTCAGATGCCTTCTCACCAAAAATGGCCCGCAGTAGTTTTTCTTCCGGTGTCAGTTGAGTTTCACCTTTTGGCGTAACTTTACCGACCAGAATATCGCCAGCTTCAACTTCGGCACCGATATAGACAATGCCTGACTCATCGAGCTTAGACAGTGCACCTTCACCGACATTCGGAATATCACAGGTGATCTCTTCAGGCCCAAGCTTGGTATCGCGAGCGATACAAGTAAGTTCTTGAATGTGGATGCTGGTGAACCGGTCTTCTTTGACGACTCGCTCGGAAACGAGAATAGAATCCTCAAAGTTGTAACCGTTCCACGGCATAAACGCGATACGCATATTCTGGCCAAGCGCTAGCTCGCCCATATCAACGGACGGTCCGTCTGCCAGTGTGTCACCTCTAGCGATCACATCACCCGGCTTCACCAAAGGGCGTTGATTAATACATGTGTTCTGATTTGAACGCGTAAATTTGGTCAGACTGTAGATATCGACACCCGCCTCACCGGCGTCTGTTTCTTCGTCTGATACTCGAACAACAATTCTTGCAGCATCGACAATATCAACAACGCCACCACGTTTGGCGATGACACACACGCCAGAATCACGTGCAACGTCTCGTTCCATGCCAGTACCCACCAATGGCTTGTCGGCACGTAAAGTTGGCACCGCTTGGCGCTGCATGTTAGAACCCATGAGTGCGCGGTTAGCATCGTCGTGCTCAAGAAACGGAATCAAGGAAGCCGCTACTGAAACAACCTGCTTCGGCGAGACGTCCATATGATTTACGTTTTCTGCAGCAGTCTTGGTGAATTCATTTTGATGTCTTACATCAACTAATTCGCCTGCAAACTCATTTTTAGCAGTGAGTGGTGCACTGGCCTGGGCAATAACGTAGTTGGCCTCATCGATGGCCGACAGGTACTCAATCTCATCAGTGACCTTGCCATCTATTACCTTGCGGTAAGGAGATTCCAAAAAGCCGTAGCTGTTGGTGCGAGCATAAGTCGCCAAGCTGTTGATCAAACCAATGTTTGGACCTTCAGGCGTCTCAATTGGGCAAACACGACCATAGTGCGTTGGATGCACATCACGCACCTCAAAACCGGCTCGTTCACGCGTCAGACCACCTGGCCCAAGAGCCGAAACTCGACGCTTGTGCGTAACTTCAGACAATGGGTTATTTTGATCCATGAACTGTGACAGCTGTGAGGAGCCAAAAAACTCCTTAATAGCCGCAGCAACTGGCTTAGCGTTGATCATGTCCTGAGGCATCAATCCTTCGGATTCCGCCAGACTTAGGCGCTCCTTCACAGCGCGTTCAACGCGTATCAGTCCTACACGGAATTGATTTTCTGCCATTTCACCGACCGAACGTACGCGTCGGTTACCCAAGTGATCGATGTCGTCAACAGAGCCTTTACCGTTGCGAATATTGAGCAACGTCTCCATCACAGCGACGATATCAGTGACGTCGAGAATGCCCGCACCCTCGATTGCTTCGCGACCGAGGCGTCGGTTGAACTTCATGCGACCAACTGCCGACAGGTCGTAACGCTCGGTGGAGAAGAACAAGTTGTTGAACAAGTTTTCTGCCGCTTCTTTCGTGGGCGGCTCACCAGGACGCATCATGCGATAAACTTCTACAAGCGCTTCAAGCTTGTTTCGCGACGGGTCAATTCGCATGGTATCGGAAATGAACGGGCCACAATCTAAGTCGTTGGTGTAGATCGTCTCGAGCTTCTTGACCTTCATCTCGAAAAATTGATCTAGCACTTCTTCGGTGATAATGGTGTTACAAGGCACAACGATCTCACCCGTTGATTCATCAATCAAATCTTTGGCGGTGACACGCTCGAGTAAATATTCGCGCGGCACGTCCAGCTTGGACAAACCACTTTCTTCTAACAGGCGAACGTGGCGTGCAGTGACACGACGTCCGCTTTCAACAATGACATTACCTTTGCCGTCTGTGATGTCAAAACTTGCAACGTCGCCACGCATGCGCTCTGGCACAAGCACAGCAGAAATATTCTCGCCTTTGATAGAAAACGAATTGGTCTCGAAGAACGTCTCGAGAATTTGCTCACTGGTATATTCCAGGGCACGCAAGATAATTGTCGCCGGAAGTTTGCGGCGGCGGTCGATGCGTACAAAAAGGCAATCTTTCGGGTCAAATTCGAAGTCAAGCCAAGAGCCACGGTAAGGAATTACCCGTGCGTTGTATAAGAGCTTCCCAGACGAATGGGTTTTTCCCTTGTCGTGATCAAAGAACACGCCAGGAGAACGGTGCAGCTGACTTACAACCACACGTTCAGTACCGTTAATAACAAAGGTACCGTTTTCGGTCATGAGCGGAATTTCGCCCATGTACACTTCTTGTTCTTTTACGTCCTTAACTGCTTTGTTTGAGGACTCTCTATCGTAAATAATCAATCGCACTTTTACGCGCAAAGGCGCGGCATAGGTAATACTGCGCGAAACACACTCTTTTACGTCGAAAGTAGGCTCACCCAAACGGTAATCTACATATTCTAGAGCTGCGTTTCCTGAATAACTGACAATCGGAAAGACAGATCTAAACGCAGCATGCAGCCCCGCTTCATGCCGCGATTCCGGTGTAGTGCCAGTTTGCAAGAACCTGCTATAAGAATCGGTTTGAATGGCCAATAAATATGGCAATTCCATAGATTCCTTTAACTTTCCAAAGTCCTTACGAATACGCTTTTTTTCAGTAAAGCTATACGCCATGCGGTTCTCCCACGCTATTTAAGCAATGCATTTGCGAAATACGGCTGAACATTTTCGTCCAACCACAAGAAAACTGGTCGACCCCGGTTACCCCGAGGCGACCCGCTTTCATGGATACTGTTAAACCTGATAAAGGCAACAATTAGGTTGCGATTACTTAAGTTCGACAGATGCGCCAGCTTCTTCCAGCTGCTTCTTGAAGTCTTCAGCTTCGTCCTTCGAAACACCTTCTTTAACTGCAGACGGCGCTTCATCTACTACTGCTTTAGCTTCTTTCAAGCCAAGCCCTGTGATCGCGCGAACTGCTTTGATCACATTCACTTTCTTCTCGCCAACACCGGTGAGCATGACGTCAAATTCGCTCTGCTCTTCTTCTGCTGCACCACCAGCGTCACCGCCAGCTGCGGCTGGTGCTGCTACTGCGACTGCAGCCGATACACCAAACTTCTCTTCCATCGCTGAAACAAGTTCAACAACTTCCATAACGCTCATATCACCAATAGCGTTCAAAATATCATCTGTGGACAATGCCATTTCTATCTTCTCCTAAATAACTTAATAACCGAAGTCAGTTCTAGCTTTCGCTAGCTTCCTAACTCTTGTTAGGCACCTAACTCTCGTTAGGCCTCTGCCTGCTTCTGATCTCTGATGGCTGCAACTGTGCGGGTTAATTTGCCAGGTACTTCATTCAAAGTACGCGCCAACTTAATAACCGGTGCCTGCAACACGGCGAGTACCATCGCTCGTGCTTGATCCAAGGTGGGTAATAAAGCTACTCGATCTAACTGATCAGCAGACAGTAATTCGCCACCAATGGCCAACGCTCGGACTTCCAGTGCATCGTGCTGTTTAGCGTAGTCTTTTAACAATCGCGCGGCAGAGCCTGGTTCTTCTTGCGAAAACGCCACTAAGGTTGGTCCTACGAACGCTCCATCGAGGCATTCGTATTCCGTTCCCTGCATTGCTCTTTTTGCCAACGTATTGCGCACCACCCGCAGATAGACACCCGTTTCACGTGCTTTCACCCGCATTTCGGTCATCTGAGCGACGGTGA
>JBNMMV010000072.1:0-14450 GCA_051270205.1 Limisphaerales bacterium | reverse complement strand
CCCGCTACAATCATCAAATTACAGCCATGTTCATCCGCGGGCCGGTGAACATTTTCTGCCAATCAATGTTTGTTGGCGTGACATTGTTGTGTATCTGGATTGCCGCCTACCCAGAAAGGACCCAACACCTACATCTGGTCGCACTCGTTTGCGTCACCATCGCACTCATCTCACTGCTGCCTTATTTCGGCTACGTGTTTACCTTTATTTCACCATTAAACGTCATCAAAAGAGTGAGTCGCCAGGCCGCCAAGGCGATAAAGAAACAAGACGCCCGTTTAGCAACTCGCACCATCGACCAACTGCAAGACATTGCACGCAGCGCAATCGACCAAGGTGATCGCGCAATTGCGCTGGCTGCGGTTGAATCAATACAAGCGCTGTTCGATCAATACCGAACCGCCAAACCCTCACTGGACGAGTTTTGGTTTCTGGCCAGCAACCTTAAAAACGACCCTGATTTTGTTTCCTTTGAAGCAGGCGCCCTAGACAATTTGGTTCAAAGCGGCCTTTGGTTTGAAGCTAAAATACTTCATCAATTCTTAAACATCATCTGGCTTGCAACCCCGAATATGCGCGATGTAGCAGCCAGTGTGGGCATTGCTACCCGAAAAATTGCGGTAAAACACATCGATGACGACCAGCTATTCGATCTATGTTGTGTCGGCATGAACAGCTTGCTTCGTGCCTGCATTAACTCCCGTGACGCGCGCAGTACTTACCACCTTTTGAGCCAATACCGTGGCCTAGCCGAGGCTAGCTTGGCTCGCCAAGAGGCAGACAAAGTTGAAAAGGTCGCTGGGCATATTGGTAGGTATGGCAATCTAGCCTACAGTACAGACCAGTTTTTCATTCTCGAAGTGGCCGCTTTTGACCTTGCTAGGATCATCGAACAGGCCTATAGGCAACTGCCAGACTCTGTCGACAACCTACTGGAGGATTTTTTGAACCTCGACCAGACTGTTCGTAGCGAAGCACAGGAACAGACTTTAATTGGGGTTAGACGAGCTCAAATTCAAGTTGCCACATTTTTCCTAGCAGAAAATGCCGAGCATCAAGTCAACTTGGTAGTGACCGACCTTCTAGATGAAGACCAGCAGCGATTGGAGCGAATTATCGATGCATTGGCTAGTGAAACTCAGGACATATTTTGGGAGTTCACGCCACGCGGTGTTAACTTCAATTACCTTGCACCTGAGTTAAGGCTGCAATTGCCTGAATTGACTCGTCTGCTCACTCAAAGTCGTGCAGGTTAGTACCCACCAATAGGCCGAAACGATCTCGTGCCACATCCAATGCTGGAACATGGGTAGCAGACATCGCATCACCGGAACGAACACAAAAGGCTTTACTGCTGGTACTGCCTCTTGGCGCCGTATTCGCCGTCATATCATCTAACGCACGAAACATCTGTTGACGAAACCTGACAATTCCAAGATCCGTTTGACCCAGCAGTTCTTGCGATCTGTCTGCGATCAGTCCTTGGCTGTCTGCAATGGCAGCATCTTGTTCTGATACGCCGATAATGCCGGTGAAAGTTCCATGTTGCTGCAGCTCACGGTCTAACAGATATTCATTTTCTCGCCGCCGTATCGGCACATATTCTTCGTCAACTTCTGCAAATATCCCGAAGCCTGCCGCATACCGCTTCCGCTCATGTGATGTCAACGGTCTTTCAGGATTGTAGACATAACAATAGATCCAACACGACTGGTCATCGATGGGCACCCAAGTATTACCAGAATGGTTGTCGCCAGGAAAGCTGTTTGGAGCCATTGAATGGTTTGGCATCAAAAATTGAGTCAAGCGCCAGTACCGCTCGCCACTATCAGCTTTTCGCGCAGCGCAAAGCAGCATGCCAGCATCATGTTCAAGCACAGTGAATTGCGGCGCTGAATCTTCAATCATCCAGCGGTAGCGACCAGTCTCAGGCGGTTCGTTGACGCCTTCGCTAGGCATCAAGCCGGATCTTTCACCATCTGTAATATTGGCGTGAAGAAAGGAAAAGTGTGCAGTGTCAACACCACCCTCTACCGCTTGGGCCCAATTGCATTGCTGCAGCTTTTTGGAAACAAAATAGTGTTCTGCGGGCAGTGTCATGAAGTCGAAGTTGGGGACATCGGTTACGGGTTCACCGAAGAACACCCACACGAGATCGCCCTGCTCGCGCACCGTAAGATTCATGATTTTCGCTTTGCTTTTAATTTTCTCGGCTTGCTCTTCGCCGGCTGTAGGCACGTCTATGCACTCACCGTTCACGTCAAACTGCCAACCATGGTAGGCACACCGCAGGCCACAGGCTTCATTGCGACCGAAGTAAAGGTCTGCTCCTCGGTGCGGACAACGAGGAGACACAACCCCTACTTTCCCAGAACCGTTTCGGAAAGCAATGAAATCTTCGCCTAGAATTCGAACCCGACGAGGCGGTCCGGCGGCCACCAGTTCCCGGCTTAGCAATGCCGGTTGCCAGTATTGTCTAAACAGCAGACCCATTTCAGTATTGGGACCCGTCTCAGTCAAGCGTCGGTTGTCTTCCTGGGTAAGCATTGGCGGCCCTCTCCGATCATCTGGTTGTTATTAACGACTACGTGGTGATTGTCCTGAAATGACATTTTGATGTGTCTAAATTCGATTCGGCACTTGCTCTAGGAATAGACATTGCCTTAGGCGATTCCGCATCGAAAATATCTTTTCGCGACAGACTCAAATTAAGGGACAAGAACGCGAACAAACTCGCGTGCCTTTATCTTGCAGGTTTCACCCTCGCGAACGAACGAGTCATGGTATTCCCCTAAAGCGGCGAAAGTGCTCACCTGCCTGGGAAGGTCGCCTGGTGGTGCTACATAAACGGTTGCGTAGCTGATTCCGGTGGCCTCATCTTTACTCACGGGTTCGATGTGAATGGTCGACATCATGTGTCGAAATAAGGGTCCGTCTGCGGCTAAGGCGATACGATTTCGAATGGCTTCGCGGCTGGAAAATGTATCTGGGCCAATTGTGAATGTGCCGTCTAACGTGAACAGATTCGCGACGCCATCTGCATCGGGGCGATCCCGGTAGTAGGCGTAATCCAACACGACTTGCCGACAACCATCTAGCCAATCGCCGTGAGCGGAGGCATTTGCTGTTACTCCGCTCGCCAACAGGCATACGCTAACAACTATAAAACTTCTCATCAGACCTCTATCCATCGTTAGACTCCTATTTCGGGTTCTAGAAACCGGGGACAGGTCTGCGACCTGTCCCCTTTCTTTCAAATTGTAATTCAATCACAGTCCGCTTCCAATCTGTTCAGTAAACGTGCCATCCATTTTTCTAACAAGGTGACGCCACGTCCTGCGCCTAAGTCAACCTGGTCTACGGAAGATAGGATCATTAACACTACTTTCAACGCCGTTTGGTAGTCCCGCCAAGCGTCTTCTAGTGAATAGTCATTAATGCCTTCTGCGACCAACGCCGCGTAATAAGCCTGAATTAGGGGTTGAGCACTTTCCTTATCTTCCAAACCACAGGACAATAAGTATGCAATGTCATACATCGGTGCACCGCGACGCACCAGCTGCCAGTCAATAAACAAAACTTCGTCATCGGCGAAGAACAAGTTGTCTAGCCGCAAATCGCCGTGCATAAGCGTAACGGGGCCATCACAAAGTGAATGCGCCAAACTGGTCCCGTCTCGTTCAACTTCATCGAGATAGCGGTCCATGCCGGCGGCTACAGTTTCTGGGAACAGATTTGTGTACGCTTGTCGCGCGCGCACCATCATTTGATGACGCATCTCGATGTCCACATCCAACGGCAGCAGCCAAAATTGACCCTGTAGACGATCGCTCTGCCAGAAGTCGGCGTGTAATCGAGCAGTGGCCTCTAGGATTTTTTGGTATTGCTCACGATTGACGCCTTGAAGCTGATCGCATGGTTGAGCGCCACTGATGTCTTCAATAAGAAGTATGTAGCGCCTTTTTTTGCCGGCGGCCATCCACCAAGCGAAACGGGTGAGCAGCCCCTGCAAAAAATTGGGGATCTTATTGGCCGCACGGAGTATCTGTTCTTGTTTCTCGCTGCCGGCGTCTCGGTCGAACTCGCCGTAATAGAGTAGTGGGCTACGAACAGGAAGGTCATCACCCATGGTCATATAGAACATATTTTCACGTTCATATGCGCCTAACAGCTCACCCATGGCACGGTTAGCAAGTTTCGGCATTTTGGCAATGATGCTGGCTGGAAGGTCTTCGCTTTCGCGTTCGTATTTGAGCTTAAGCTGCACAATGTCACCCACAAAACCTTCCCCTTCGCCGAGAATGGTTTGTGGGGCATCTACAATCTTGTTATCGCCCAAGCGCGCTGCAAGCACCTCGTTCAACCACGTTGGCGTGAGTTCTTCAGGCCGTTCCGGGATATAGAGGTCGCGCTTGGCCATTAGACTATCCCAATTAGCTCGCTTAACGAGTGAATGACATGGTCTGGCGCTCTAACGTCAGCTCCACTCTGCAGAGGCGCCGCGAGTTCGCCGTTTTTGATCAGTACGGTGCGCATACCCAATGCACCCGCGCCGTTAACGTCATGCTCTGGGGAATCACCGACAAACATAACCTGATGTGCTTCAAGTTCGGCTTTTTCAAGACTGACGTTAAAAAACTTTTCATGAGGTTTACACGATTCCGCAGCCTCGGAGCTGGTCCAGTGGTCCATTACATCGTGCAAATTTTCCCTCTGCACTAACGGTTGCAGCATGTCTTCGTCGATGTTGGAGACAATGGACAAATATAACCCTTTGTCTTTGAGCGCGGTAAGGGTCGAGCGGCAGTCCTCCTTCAAGGTCAGACCTTTGACAATGTTTTCGTGCTGATAGGCGCTGAAAGTTTGATAGGTTTCTTCGTCAAACTCTAACTCAAGTTGTTTAACAGCCTCGCTGTAGGTGGCTCGAAACATATCGGCATGCAAATAGTAGTCGAGTTCTGCGTAGGACTTGCTGATGACTCGGTTGGCTTGCCAATAAGCCCGCCCAATCTCTTCAGGTTTGAAGCGATCACCGCCAGCCAAAGTAGCAATGCTCTCCATCAATTTGAGTCCGGTTTTGCTACCCGCATGTTCGTAGTCAAACAGCGTCCCGCCTAAATCGAAAAAAACCCCAGCTATCGTCAATTCTTGCTCCCACAACGACTCATAGGGCCAAACCATACCGCAATCTAGGCAGTCCAGCGATGCGAAAATTAACATGGTACTCTTTCACTTTGTTTAGCATTTGGATTTGGGGAGAGGGTTATGGAAGCAAGACTTAGCGACAAGGTTGCACTGATTACTGGCGCAGGCAGTGGTATTGGCCGGGCCAGCGCATTGCGGTTTGCAGCGGAGGGGGCGCGAGTTATGTGCAGTGATTTGGACCACCAGGCGGCGGAAGGCACGGCAGCACTCATTGATGAACAAGGTGGTAACGCTGATGCCATGGCACTGGATGTCACCGATGAAGGGGAAGTGATAGCTGCTTTAGAAAAAACCAAACAACGCTTTGGCAAGCTCAACGTGCTGTTCAACAATGCTGGCGTGGGGGGTGGTTTCACCTGGGATCAAACCATCGCGGTCAATCTAACGGGTGTTTTTAATGGCGTTTTCCATGCCTCCAAAATGTTCGCTGAACAGGGCGGCGGCTCAATTATCAATACCGCCTCTATTGCTGGTCTGGTTGGACTCAGAAGTCCTGGCGAATTCACCCCCGATGAAGTAGAAGCTGGCAGCGGTGCCTACATTGCTGCGAAACATGGCGTTGCCGGTTTAACAAAGCAATACGCTGTGACATTCGGAAAATTCGGAGTTCGTGTCAACGCCATAGCACCCGGATACATTGAAACACCCATGACCGCAGAATTGCGTGAGGAAGAAGGTGGCGAGGACTTTTTGATTGACCTCCACCCACTAGGCCGCTTAGGTCAACCAGAAGAAATCGCTTCTGCGGCAGCATTTCTGGCCAGTGACGATGCGAGCTTTATTAACGGAATTGTGTTGCCTGTCGATGGCGGCTACACGGCGCAGTAAGGAGTTCTGATGACAAGCGATCCATACAAAGGCAAAATGACCTCGACCCAAAATGCCATGCAGGTCGTAAAGTCCGACCAAGTGGTACATGTGGCACCCTACTCAACCACTCCTGCGACGCTGTGTAGTGCCTTGAAAGCTCACGTTTTAAGCGGTGCTGCGACCAACCTCCGGGTTGATCACCCAGCTGCTGCAATGTCCTGGACCGAAGAAGAGCTGCACGGTCTGCTGCGTTTAAAAGACAATTATGCGACCCCTCCCAATCGCGCAGCATGCCACGAGAACGGCATGGACTATCTACCCGTGGGAATCTGGAAAAGTTGGGAAATTCCACCTGGGTTCGATCAGAATCCTGATGTCTTTTTAGTACCGGTTTCGCCACCCGACGCCAACGGCTACTGTAGCTACGGATCTGGCGTTTGGCTTTCACCCACCGTGAGTAAGAAGGCAAAGGTCGTCATTGCTGAAGTGCACCCTGAGTTCATACGCACCGGTGGTGAAAACTTCATTCACGTTGATCAAATAGATCACTTCGTAGAAGTAGAACCGCAACCTCAAAGCACCCCTCCGCCTCAACCCAGCGACGAAGATATCGCAGCAGTAGAAGTTATTTGCACATTGGTCGCAGCAGATCTGGTGAATGATGGCGACACCTTACAACTCGGCGTAGGCACCGTTTCTGCATCCGTGGCGCCTTTCCTCGATTTTCGCAATGACCTAGGTTTTCAGACCGAACTCATTACTGGCGGCGTCGCCGAATTAGTGGCGAATGGCAACGTTACAGGGGCTTATAAGTCTTGGCACAAGGGCAAAGTCGTAGGCAGTGCCTGTGTGGTCATGCCACCGGAAGAGTTAGCGATGATTAACGAAAACCCGGTTTTCGAACTCTACGACTTTGGCTACACCGATGACTTGCGCCAACTGATTCAGCAGGAACACTTCGTCGCCATTAACAACGCGCTAAGCGTCGACCTTACCGGCCAAGTTTGTGCCGAAGCGCTCGACCACCGACCCTATACTGGCGTCGGCGGACAAACTGTCTTTATGCTCGCAGGCGCTTACTCGAAAGGCGGAAAGTCTATTAGTGTGCTGCCTTCTAGCGCCGTACCAACCGGCGGTGAGCGGGTCTCTCGCATTGTCGCAACCCTGGGCCCTGGCGCTGCGGTTACCGTGCCGCGTACCTACGTCGACTACGTAGTTACCGAGTTTGGTATTGCCCAATTGAAGGGGAAAACGCTACAAGAACGCGCTCGGGCGTTGGTAGACATTTCTCATCCAGATTTTCGTGACGAATTAGAGCAACAAGCACGGGAGCTGTACAAACTTTAAAAGCCGCTAAGCGTCGCGTATCGATTGCGGTGATAACCCTGGTTGCCAAATGCAGCCTCAACCACCCGCGCGCGCTTCAGGTAGAAACCTGCATCGAATTCATCGGTCATGCCAATGCCGCCATGAATTTGAATTAGCTGGCGTGACATATCGTGCACAAAGTCGCCCATCCGACACTTCGAGAGTGAGCAAAGAATAGCCCGCTCGTCATCGCCATTGTCGATGCCAATCAGTGCACCTTCGACACAAGACCTGGCGAGTTCTAGTGAGGTATACAGCATCGCAGCGCGATGACCCAATGCTTGGAAAGAACCAATCACGCGGCCAAACTGTTCTCGAGTTTTCAAATATTCGAGCGTCATATCGAATGCTTGGGAGGCGGTACCCAGCATCTCTGCAGCTACACCAGCACTGCATCGGTCTACAATTTCTTCGATTAACGAAAAGGCATCGCCGACATTTTTGAATGCACTTTCACGGTTCACTTGAACCCCATCCAAGACAACGTTCGCATAACCACGGCTGTCTACGGTACTCAGTTTTTGTCTAGAAACGCCTTCGGCGTTGGCATCAACTATAAACAGTCCCAATCCAGCTTCTGCATTGCTTTCCCCTTCTAGGCGCGCGCTGACAATGAGCGTGGTCGCTGCCATGCCTTCCATAACAAAAGATTTGGCACCGTTGAGAATATAGCCGCCGTCGACCTCCTCCGCACGAGTTTCACAGCGCCGTGGATTGTGGCGTGTACCCTCGTCGATGCAAACCGTGGCGATCGACGAGCCATCGACTATTTTCGGTAGCCACTGTTGCTGCTGTTGCTCTGTGCCTGCCACCATTAGTGCCGTAGCACCGGCATAGGCCGAAGCAAACAGCGGTGATGCGGTTAAATGACGCCCAGCTTCTTCAAGGATCACACCAAAGGTAAGGTAACCTAGCCCAGATCCGCCGTACTGTTCTGGCACGATGATGCCGGTCCAACCCATATCGATCATTTGCTGCCAAATGGCGGGCTCAAAATTGAGAGGCATCTGTTCATCACGCACACGTCTGAAATTGGCAACCGGTGCCTGCTCACTGACCCAAGACTTAGCTTGATTTCGAATTATCGATTGTTCTTCGTTCAATGCGGCCATAGTTAACCCTTCTGCGTGGTCTCAGGAAGACCTAGAATATTTTTTGAAATAATGTTGTTCTGAACCTCAAACGATCCACCGTAGATAGAAGTCGCTTTGCCAGAAAGCCATTCACGTACAGTAGAGAGTTCTTCGTCGCGAAACTGTTCACCCTCCCAACCGAGCCCCTGAAACCCCATAAATTCAACCGTTAACTCTGATCGTGTCTGACCGACATGGGTTGCCGAGTTTTTCAAGATAGATGCAGCCGCGCTAACCTGAGGGTTGCCCTTAGATTCAGCCGCTATTCGGCGCACAGTAAGATTGTGTGCTTGGGCATCCATGAGGTGGTTGGCCATACGGGTGCGCAGATCTGTATCCGCAAGGCGCCCATCTTCATCGACACCGACATAACGTTTGGCAGCCTCCTGTAGCGCTTCAGATTTGCCACCACCTGGCGACCGACGGGTGCTGGTTTGGCTCGCGCGTTCATGCTGAAGTAGCCGTTTGATGACATTCCAACCGTCGTTGAGATCACCCAACAGATCGGCCTTCTCGGCACGTGCGTTGTCAAAAAAGGTCTCACAAAACGGTGAGGCACCGGCAATCAACGCAATCGGTCGAGTTTCAACACCAGCCTGATCCATAGGCAGCATTACGAAACTAATACCATCATGTTTCTTAGCATCCGGATTGGTGCGAACTAATGCCCCACACCACTGAGAAATGTCAGCGCCAGATGTCCATGTTTTTTGGCCGTTAAGAATAAACGCATCACCATCGTCTACCGCTTTGGTTTGCAATGATGCGAGATCAGATCCGGCATTCGGCTCACTCAGGCCAAGGCACCACCGCACTTCACCGCTTGCTATGACAGGCAGATGTCTGTCTTTCTGATCATCGGTACCGTATTCCAACAGCGTAGGTCCAACCATGGTCACGCCCATTCCAGCATTCATTGGAATGTGGTTGAACGCCCCCATCGCACCCATTTCTTCCGCAATAACCTTAGCGTCAGGTTGGCTTAAACCGGCACCACCATACTGAACAGGCCAAGTTGGCGCGCCCCAGCCTTTGTCAGCTAATCGTCCGCGCCACACTTCAAGCGCATCGGTTATCTCTTGCCCAGGCGCACTTTCAAAATTTAGCGACACCCCTGCTAAGGATTCCGGAAAGTTATCTTTGAGCCAGCCTTGGACTTCTGCTCTAAATGTCATAGCGGTTAATCTGTTCTTCTAGGACCGGCAAGGATAGCGCATCTGGCTAATGCGTTCAGCTACCTCGCTTATCTATCCCGCTTATCTATCCCACTTATCTATCCAAGCATCTTCAACACCACACTCATGCCACAGTCCCATAAAGATTTGAGCTTCGTCAAAACGCGCTAGCGGTCCATCGACGACTCGATACATCGTGCGTACGGCAGCACTGTCGCCTAGACTTATTGGGCGAATGAAAATAGGCTTTTTACAAGAACTGAATTCAGCCAATTCACGCAGCGCAATATCGCGGCTGACATAGCTGCCTAAAACCACCTCATATTGAACACTTTCTTACTGATCGGGTGCAGCCTGCCCAGATACAGACTGAGCGAACGCAAATACTCCAGGCATGGCGATCAACCCAGCGAATGGTGTTTTCTTAATCACGGCCATCATCAATGCATCTTAAGCTCATGTGCGCGTCTTATCCTCAAGCGGGCGTCGTTAGCACACCGTGTAAGTTTCGTGCTAATTTTCGACGCTTGATTGACACAGATAGCGGAGACATTATGGAATATTTGGAACCCGAACAAGGTCGCAGCCTCGAAGGCATGCGATTGGTACTCACACGCGATGTACCCGCACCATATTCGATGTCGGCGCGGGCTATTTTTGAGCACCACAAAATCCCCTTCCATCCGATTGCTCAAAAAGGCGGCGGCACAAACGATGAGCTCGTTGCTTGGACCAGACATCGCAACGCTCCAATCGCGCTATACAACAGTGAATACCCCAGAACCGGCTGGTTAGATATTCTCAACTTAGCCGAGCGATTGGGAAGCGGTTCTAGCTTGGTACCCGATGACATCGACGATCGAATGACTATGATGGCGCTCACTAACGAGCTCATTGGCGAAAATGGCTTTATATGGCAAATGCGTATTGTCATGCTTGGTCTAGCAGGACCAGAACGCGCAGCAAAAGAAGCTACTCGAAACCCCATGTACCAAGACTATGGTTATTCGGAAGAAGCTAAAGTTACGGCTACCGAACGAGCTCAAGTCATTTTATCGAAAGTTACCGAGCAATTAGAAAGGCAGTACGCTGCTAACGACACTGCATTCTTCATCGCCGACCACTTAACTGCGTTAGACATTTATTGGGTCTATTTTTCTCAACTGCTAAGCACACTGCCAGAAGACATTTGCGCAACACCAAGTTACCTACGCAAATCTTATGATGCATCTGGTGCCGTGCTCGGTGGCTGCGACCCCTTGTTAATTTCACATCGTGACAGAATCTTAGAGAATCACCTCGCGAGTCCTTTGACGTTTTAGTCAACGCTATGCGTGAATCTTAACTTTCATCTCGGAGTAGCCGTTGACGAAATTCGAATAAACGCGGGTTGGCTCTTCAATGACTTCAATATGTGACCAACGATTAAGAATTTCCTCCCAGAGTATTTTGAGCTGTAGTTCAGCCAACCGCATGCCAAGGCAACGATGCACACCAAACCCAAAAGAAAGGTGTTGACGGACGTTCTTGCGTTGAATGTTTAGGTGGTTTGGGTCATCAAAAACCTGAATATCACGATTGCCTGAGTAGTACCACATTACAACTTTGTCCCCGCTACGTATGGTTTTTCCTCCAATCTCACAATCTTCAACCGCGGTGCGACGCATATGCGACAGAGGCGTTTGCCAGCGGATGATCTCGGAAACCGCACTGCCCATTAATCCAGGATTTTCCTTCAACAGTGCGAGCTGATCTGGGTATTTATGAAAAGCGTTTACAGAACCGGTCATGCTGTTGCGCGTTGTATCGTTGCCACCCACGATTAGCAATAACAAATTGCCCAAAAACTCGCTGTCAGATTGGTTTTTTGTCGCCGCATCACGGGCGAGCATCGTCAGCAAATCAAGATTCGCCGGACCTTCTTTGCGGTCTTCACGCAAGATTCGGAAGTATTCCAAACACTCTAACAATTCTTGCTGGCGCGATGCTTGACTCTCAACCAGCGGCGAGTCTGCCTCCGCCGTGGTCACATCTGACCATCTTGTCAGTCGATTTCGCTCTTCAAAGGGAAAATCAAATAGCGTCGCTAGCATCTGCGTGGTCAGCTCAATGGACACCCTCGAGACCCAATCAAACGTCTCACCAATAGGTAGCGAATCTAACGTTGTTTGAGCGCGTTCTCTGATCAACGTCTCAAAGCTCATTAAACTATCGGGTTTAACAATGCTATTCACGGCCTTGCGTTGCGCACCATGTTCCGGTGCATCCATGGTGATGAATGACTTGATGAAGAAATCACCGTCAGGGTCACCGACGACATCGTCGTCTATGGTAATGCCACCATGTATGGCATCTGATGAGAAGCGTCTACTGTCTTTGTCAATTTTCTGAATATCGTCGTAGCGGGTAATCGACCAAAAGGGTCCATAGGGGCTTTCTTCGCAATAGTGCACCGGGTCTTCGCGCCGAAGATATTCGAAAAGCGGTAGGATCGTGCTGTCTTCAAAACGCTGTGGATCCGCCGTATTGATGGCTCCTAACGCTTGATCGAGTTCATAGGCTTCACTCATGCTTCTCTCCGCTTGTAATTTTGTAATATCGTTTAGTTCCGGCATCCACTCAGCTTTCTAAGATAGATTTGTCTATCGCCTCCATCAGCATCTGTACCCAGCGGTTATAGTTGCGATGAATGCGCTGACGTTTCGCGCTGTAGTCTAAATTGCTACTCGATAAGTATTGAATCGAATAGTGTTCTTTTGTGTAAGGAATTTCCACCTCTGCCAAATGCTTCGCTCGAACCCTAAGTGTGGCGATTAACATATTCTCGCCCTGGTCCCTTACCCGCCATCCGCGTGCAGTACATCCCTCCAATATCGCGAAACGTACTTGCTCTACTGTCAACGCATCACCATCGGCATTCAACGCAACAGGCCGCTCAACAATCTGGAGAATTCGCGGTTTTGCATGCACCACGCTTGAGACAACCAACATGCCCGAAAACAGTAACACTACGAGAGAGAGATAATTTAGCCGTGCTGTCATATCTATTCCTTGGGATCTTTCTTCGGTTCGTCCTTGAATTCCACTCTAGGCCGAGCGTCTCATATTGTCAGCCCGCTGACCAATGTCCGCGGTAGCGCTCGATCCTCATAATCAGCATTGGCGAGCTAACTTTGAATGGTTAAGCTTACCCGCCTAACTACCATAGGATATTTCATGACTCTTCCTCCCCAATCGGAAATCGAAGCGCTCGTCGGCCACAAATTTCCAGGCGGTCACTATACGATCGCTCACTGGGAAAACTTTTTACTGACCGAATGTACCGGTGCAGCGCCTCTGCCGGAAGACCTCGCTCATCCGGTCGCGCTTTTCCACATGCCAATCTTAGGCGCAAACACCAGCATTGGAGAAATGTTTGCCTTAGGCCAGGCCGACAGCGATTCATCGATTGGAATAGAAAGTTACGACTGGGTCTTCAACAAGCCACTACGTGAAGAAGTGGAATACCGTGTCGACGGCGAAATTACAGAAGCAGATCGATGCACGGCTGAGAATAACAAGACATTCGATCGTATCCAGTTCCGCTTTGATCTTCACGAACCCGATGGCGAACATGCTGCCAGCACCACGGTCACATGGCACTACAGGAGGTCGGTCTAATGGATATCCAGATTGGCGAAGAAATACCTCAATGGGATATGCCCTCTGTTAGCGCGGCGCGCATGCGCACCATGGCGGCAATACTGCGTGATCCAAATCCAGTCCATTGGGACAGCCGCGCCGTCGAAGAACGCGGTTATGGAAAACATACGATCAACCAAGGCCCCTTGGGGCTCAGCTATATGGTTAATATGCTTCATGCTTGGACCGGCCCCACTAGCATCCGACGCGTCTTTATGACTTTCCCTATGTCGGTGCTTGATGAGGATCACATTATCGCCAAAGGCAAAGTTACTGCCATTCGTGAAGAGAATGGGGAGCGCCTCATCGATTGCGACATTTGGCTACATCGAGAAGGGACTAACAACCCGCTTGAAGGTCATGCCACAGTTGCAGTGCCGGCTTAATATACTTAAGGATCTACTATGCACTATGAGAACAGTGTTTCCCCATCGGAAACCCAAATGGCCGAGTTCGCCGAAGCTGGACCCGAAGGTCCAATTTACTTGGTCAATTTGTTGAAGTTTCGCGAGAAAGCCGAATATCAGGATGGTCGGGCTACCGATTTAACCGGCAAACAAGCCTACGGAATTTATAGCGCCAGCGTATCTGTACTCCTAAAAGAATTTGGTGGCGGCGCCCTTTTTGGCGCCCAGGTGAGTCGACTCATGCTCGGGGAAGTCGAGGAGCTTTGGGATCAAGTCGCCATCGCAATGTACCCCTCTCGACAAGCGATGTTGCAGATGATTCAGTCGCCAAAAATGCAAGAAATTGGAATTCATAGAGCCGCAGGCCTCGCCGGTCAACTGAATATCGAAACCGCCGATGCCAAAGGCATTTGGCTCGGCGACTCAGTTCTTTAGACCAGGGGTTGCTAAAGTTCGATCTTCAGCGCATGTGCCAGCGCTGCTCGATGTGCCTTGCTATAACTATTACCAGCAACGGTATTAGGAATGAACTGAAAGCCATGACACGCGCCAGGGTAGACCGTTAACTCCACAGCAACGCCTGCGGCCATAAGGCCTTGCGCGTAACGGATATTTTCATCTCTAAATAAATCCAATCCTACCGTGTGAATCCACGCCGGTGGCAGACCGCT
>JBNMMV010000071.1:0-14509 GCA_051270205.1 Limisphaerales bacterium | reverse complement strand
GGGCGTGGTACCGCCGGCGAAGAGCAGGTGGCAAGGACCGCTCATGACCGCAGGTTGATGTTCACCAATCCAGCTGAATAACTCCTCAAAAATGGGTGGGTCATCTCCGCTGAAACTCACCCCAGTAATCTGACAAGTGTAAGTGCTGTTGCTCCGGGTGCAGGGGCGTCGAGTCTGCACTGCGTAGTCAGCGGCCTTAGCCCATGCTTGATAGTAAAGGGCTATCTCTTCGTCCTCTGGGGCCTGCATATTTGCTGCTAATTTGGAGGCATCAAACGAATAGAATGCATCGATGAAGTCCTCAGCTGAGGATTGAGGTGTTTTGGCATGAGCGGTTTCGCTGAAACCTAACCCCAAACCCAATGCAACGCTTAAGCTGCCAATTAGCGCCGCGGTCAATAGTACAGACAGGATGGTATTCGGTGCCAAGCTTGGTAGAGTTCTATTCATGATTAATCTCAATAACGAGGCTTAACATGACGGATCATTCGGCTGATTTCAAGACGGTACGTCGCATCGTTAAATATGCACTACAGCCGGTGCTGATGGTCGCAGTGATTCTTTGCTTCTGGTTGTTCCCTGATTCCCCGCTTGTTTATCCACTGACCATTCTTTCGGTACAGATCGTGCTTGGCGTCTTTGAGGCTTGGTTGCCATCCCGTCCAAACTGGCGCCAAATTGGCTGGGAGAAAGTGCTCAATGTGGGGCTTGTAGTGATACTCACCATGGGTGCAGTGCTTGCAGGTGGCTTTTATGCTGAGTTGCTGGCACTACCATTGACGAATCTCCGACAGAGCCTAGGCTTGGATGTTTGGCCCCATGAGTGGCCGGTTTTGGTACAGCTGTTTATGGTTTTTTTCCTGAGTGAGTTCATCTGGTACTGGTTTCACCGTGCTGAGCACCGTTGGCCGGTTATTTGGCGAGTGTCAGGTCATGGGGTGCACCACTCGTTCAAGAAGCTCGAAGCGATTAACTTTGGTTTGAACCATCCGTTAGAATTCAGTTTGCTTGTGCTGCCCTCGGCGTTAGTGGAACTTTTCTTTGGGGTAGGACTTGCGGCCGCTGGCGCGGGCTTTTTAACAGTAACACTGGCAAGCATTGCGCATGCGAATTTAGATCTGAATTCGAAAGTGATTGGTTGGTTGTTCACCACCAACAACTTTCACATTCGCCATCACTCCATGGTGTTGGAAGAGAGCAATACTAACTACGGCTGCAGCGCGATTATTTGGGACCGGGTATTCGGTACATTTGCCGATAGCAAAATTGTTGAAGCAGGTACAGGTGCAACAGAACCGAGCCTCTGGCAGAAATTTATAATGCCAGTTCGAGAGCCCACCGATACTGCAATCGCCCCGTAACGTGGTTATATTAAACAACTAAAAGAATCGAATAGAAGATTAGAAGGGAGAGATGATATGCGTTTCGGAATGTTATATGAGCTACAACTGCCAAAGCCTTGGCAGCAAGACAGTGAGCAAAACCTAGTCAATGAGGCGATAGCCCAGTGTGTATTGGGGGACCAACTCGGAATCGACTATGCCTGGAGTGTTGAACATCACTTCTTGGAAGAGTATTCGCATTGTTCGGCCAGCGAAGTGTTTTTGTCGGCCATCGCGGCAAAGACAGAGCGTATTAAAATTGGCTTTGGTATCCGTCAGGTCATATCAAACTATAACCACCCGGCGCGGACAGCTGAAGCGGTAAGTATGTTAGATCTGGTTTCTCAGGGACGCGCGCAGTTCGGTATTGGGGAAGGTGCGACACGCTTAGAACTGGGTGGCTTCGGAATTGAGGCGCGCCGCAAACGGGACATGTCGTTAGAGGCTGCCGGTGAGATTGCTGACATGATGGTCATGGAACCTTATCCGGGATACGAGTGTGATGACTGGTCATTACCCTGTCGCAATGTCTTGCCAAAGCCGGTGCAGAAACCACATCCGCCAATGTGGATGGCCTGTACCAACAGGGACACGATTAAGGTGGCTGCTCGAAATGGATTGGGTGTGTTGGCTTTCAGTTTCTTAGACCCCGAAGAAGCCAAAACTTGGAGCTCTATCTACTATGACACGATTTGTTCAGAGGAGTGTGTGCCGCTCGGGCATGCCGTAAATGCCAACATTGCCATGGTCTCGGCTTTTTCTTTGCACAATGACCACGAAGAAGCATCACGCCGTGGTGAAGACGGCTTCCGCTTCTTTGAATATGCGGTCGGTGCGTTAGTAACAGACGATGTGTTACCTGGGCGCAGCAGTCTTTGGGACAAATATGCGGAGCGCAAAGCTGCCCGAGCCCAAGGCGAAGAAGTTAAAGACACGGCTTACGGCGGTGGCGACGTGAAACCTGATCGCAGCATGGCGCGTTCGCCAGGCATCGGTACACCTGATGAATTTCGAACGCACATGCAGGGTTTTTCGGACGCCGGTGTAGATCAGGTTATTTTTCTGCAACAAGGTGGCAAAAACAAGCACGAACACATTTGTGAAAGCTTGGAGACATTTTCGAAGGAAGTTTACGATGACTTCGCCGATGGCCGTGAGGCGCGAGAGGCCGAGAAAGCAGAACGTTTGGCGCCTTTCATTGAAGCGGCGCTAGCTCGCAAAGAAGCTCGCCCACCCATGACTGACGAAGAAATAGATGTGGTACCGGCGTCACGACCGAAGCCTGCAAGTGCTTAAGTAAGTTTGTTTAGGAGAAGGGAATGAGTGAAGCAATTAATCAGAATTTTGATGTCCGCGCACAAGTCTCGGCCGAGGAGTGGAAGGTACGACAAGATCTTGCAGCCGCCTATCGGATGGTTGCCCACTACGGCTGGGATGACATGGTGTTTACCCACCTTTCTGCGCGCGTTCCTGGTCCTGAAGAACACTTTCTGTTAAATCCGTTTGGGTACCTATTTAGTGAAGTTACCGCTTCCAATCTTGTCAAGGTAGACCTGGAAGGTGAGATTGTTTTAGACAGTGGTCATCAGATAAATACGGCAGGGTTCACCATCCACAGTGCTGTGCACATGTCCCGAGGGGATGCTCATGCGGTGATGCATGTGCACACCGACAGTGGCGTGGCAGTGGCCAGTTCAGCTCAGGGTTTGTTGCCTTTAAATCAGCATGCCATGTTTGTCTATCACGACATTGCGTACCACGACTGGGAAGGCGTTGCATTGGACCTGGACGAGCGTGAGCGACTGGTTGCCGATCTTGGCGATCACAACCTCATGATATTAAGAAATCATGGCACGCTTACCTTGGGAGGTTCGATTGCGAGCTGTTTCTTACGACTGTATTACCTTGAGCGAGCCTGCAAAATTCAAGTTCAAGCGGCCACCCAGGGCAAACTGAATATGCCCAGCGAACAAGCCATAGGCATGATGGAAAAGACCTTTAACAAACCAGAAGCTTGGGAAGGATTTGCCGCTACGGCATGGTCGGCGCTGGTACGACAAGCAGATCGTTTGGATCCAGGCTATCGCAGCTAATACTCGCAAACTGCGCATGGGTATGATTGGTGGAGGCCCAGGTGCCTTTATCGGTGAAATTCATCGAATGGCTGCAGCCCTTGATGGGCAAGTTGAACTGGTTTGCGGCGCATTCAGTCGGGACTTAGAGAAATCGTTAGAAACCGGGCGCGCCTTGTATCTTGAGGAGCAACGGGTTTATGCCAATTTTCTTAGCATGATGCAATCTGAAGCCAAGCTGGCAGAAGAAGTGCGCATGGACTTTGTTGTTATCGTCACACCCAACCACCTTCACTTCCCGATTGCCATGGCGGCGCTAGCGCAGGGCTTTCATGTGCTTTCAGACAAGCCTGCAACATTGAGTTTAGGTGAAGCTAGAGCGTTAGCAGAGGAGGTCGCAAGAACTGGGCTGCACTATGGTTTGACCCACACCTATGTGGGTTATCCGATGATAAAGGAAGCTCAAACAAGAGTAGCGCAGGGACACTTAGGGACCATCAAAAAAGTAATGGTCGAGTACAGTCAAGGTTGGCTGGCGAGTTCGCAAGCCTCAGAAGAGAACAAACAAGCGACCTGGCGACTAGATCCGGCTCAAGCAGGGGTAAGCTCTGCAATGGGAGACATTGGCGTGCATGCGGCACATCTGGCTGAGTACGTTTCTGGGCAGTTCATTCAATCGATCTGTGCCGACCTCACAAGCTTCGTTGACGATCGGGTACTTGATGATGATGGTTCGATTTTGCTGCGTTTCAACGGTGGTGCGAAAGGTGTTTTATCGGCAAGCCAAGTGAGTGTCGGCGAGGAAAATAACATTCGACTAAGGATTTATGGTGACAAGGGTGGTCTGGAGTGGCAGCAACAAGAGCCCAACACACTGTTGCTAAAGTTTGTCGATCAACCCACTCAGATACTGCGTGCGGGGGCTGGTTATTTGAGTCCGCGGGCTGTAGCCGGCACGCGCACGCCCATGGGACATCCAGAGGGATACATTGAAGCGTTCGCGAATCTATATTTGGCATTTGTGCAAACGTTGCGAGGGGAAGATGCGCTGTTGGATATCCCAGGAATTGAAGATGCAGTGCGCGGCATGGCGTTCATTGAAGCGGCTGTGACTGCAAGTGCGTCAGACACGAAGTGGCATGATTTAAACTGAATTATGCTGAAAAATTTAGAGATTAGGTGATGAGTCAAATGCAAGGTCCCGGAGTTTTTTTGGCACAATTTATCGGTGCAGAGGCACCGATGGATAATCTAGCTAATCTGTCGAAGTGGGCAGGTGATCTAGGCTACAAGGGCGTACAAATTCCCTCATGGGAAACGGCACTCATAGACTTGAAGTTGGCCGCAGAAAGTCAGGTCTACTGCGATGAGCTGGCCGGAATTTGTGCCGCGGGTGGGGTCGCAATTACCGAGTTGTCGACCCATTTGCAGGGTCAGCTGGTAGCCGTTCATCCTGCGTATGACACACAGTTCGACGGTTTTGCACCGACAGAGGTTCAGGGCAATGCCAGCGCACGCCAGGCCTGGGCTGTCGAGCAGCTTATGTTGGCCGCGAAAGCCAGTCAGCGTCTTGGTCTGAACGCCCATGCTACCTTTTCTGGTGCGCTCCTTTGGCACACCATGTATCCATGGCCACAGCGTCCCGAGGGGCTGGTGGAAACCGGCTTCAAAGAGCTGGCTGGACGTTGGCGCCCAATTCTAGATGCGTTTGACGATGTCGGTGTTGACCTGTGTTATGAAATCCATCCGGGTGAGGATCTTCATGACGGCGTAACTTTCGAACGTTTTCTTGAGGCCTGCGACAACCATGTACGATGTCACATACTGTACGACCCGAGCCACTTTCTTCTTCAGCAAATGGACTACGTGCAGTTCATAGATTTCTATCACGAACGCATCAAGATGTTCCATGTTAAAGACGCTGAGTTTTTACCCAGCGGTAAAAGTGGTGTTTATGGTGGTTACCAAGCTTGGATAGATCGGCCAGGGCGGTTTCGCTCGTTAGGAGATGGCCAAATTGATTTCAAAGCAATTTTCAGCCAGTTTGCCAAGTACGACTATCAAGGTTGGGCGGTGTTGGAATGGGAGTGCTGTTTGAAACACCCAGAAGACGGTGCGCGCGAAGGCGTCGGTTTCATCAATGAACATATTATTCGAACGACTGACAAGGCCTTCGACGATTTTGCCGGAGCTGAGGTCAGTGAATCGACAAACCGTCAAATATTGGGTTTGGATGATTAGAAAACAATTAGAGAAAATATTAGGAGAGGGTAACTATGAAGTCTGATATCTGTGATCGTTTAGGGTGCGAATTTCCGCTGTTTGCTTTTAGTCACTGTCGCGACGTTATCGCCGAGGTGAGTAAAGCAGGTGGCTTTGGTGTGCTTGGTGCTGCGGGACATACACCTGAGTCGTTAGAAATAGAACTTAATTGGATAGACGAACAAGTTGGGGGCAAGCCTTATGGCGTTGATCTGATTGTCCCCACGAGCATGGCGGATCGTGAGGGCTCGCTACGACCGGATGAACTTTTAGAACGTGTACCTGAAACCCATAAACGGCATGTTGAGAACATTCTTGCCCAACACGGAATCGATACGCAAGGACTGTGGGACGACGAGGTGCCAGCCAACTTTGGTGATAACTTACGTGAAGCGGGTGCGAGCTTGCAGTTGGAGGTGGCACTCAACCACCCGATCAAAGCGGTCGTAAACGCGCTCGGTGCGCCGCCCAAGTTCATGGTTGATGCTGCTCGAGCGAAAGGCATTGCTGTAGGTGCGCTAACAGGCTCTCGTGAGCATGCGATGAAGAATGTTGAGGCGGGAGTCGATTTCTTAGTGGTATCTGGGACCGAAGCGGGCGGCCACTGTGGCGAGATTTCCACCATGGTGGTGGTGCCTGAGGTGCTGGAAACACTCCGCCAATATGACATGGATGTACCAGTGCTCGCTGCAGGCGGTATCGTGACTGGGCGACAAATGGCCGCGTGCATGGCTATGGGCGCCGCAGGCGTGTGGACCGGATCGGTGTGGCTGACTACAAATGAGGCTGAAACTCTACCGAGTATTAAAGAAAAAATGCTGTCAGCCAACTCGCGCCAAACTGTACGATCGAAGAGTCGTACCGGAAAATATACACGCCAGCTTCGATCGCCCTGGACCGACGCCTGGACCACCGATGAAGCCCCCGAACCTCTGCCCATGCCACTTCAAGGGCTCGTCAGCGGGCCACCGTTGCGCCGTATCGATAAATTGGCTGAAACTGGGCATGCAGGTGCACGACAGTTGGCGACTTATTGGGTAGGCCAGGGTGTGGGTTTGATGAATGACCCCTTATCTACGAGGGTTGTTGTGCAGAATTTTATGGAAGATTTTGCGAGTGCATATGAGCACTTGCAGAATGTCGTCGAAGGATAAAGAAAATGAACGATACTGCGGCGCGCGAAGTGGCGCTTATCATTGGCGGAGGACCTGGCATCAGCGCCAGTTGTGCTCGCTTGTTTGCAAACCAAGGTATGACGGTCTGTGTGGCTGCTCGGAACCCAGATAAAGACGTGTTGACTAAGCTAGAGGCTAGTCACGGCGTCTTTCGTTTCGGCTGCGATGCACAGGATCCTGCAGCTGTTGCGGAATTGTTTAAGTCAGTTTGTGCAACCCATGGCGTGCCAAAGCTTGTTGTTCACAACATCGATGGCCGTAGTGCAGACATATTTAGGAAGTCAATAACTGAGGCTGATCCTGAGGCCGTGCTGAGGACCATAACAAACTCGGCCTTTAGTGGATTCTTGGTGGGTCAAGCAGCAGCCAAAGTGATGCTGGCAGAACCATTGGGTGACAATGGACAACGGGGCACCATTATTTATACCAATGCGAGCGCAGCTTTTAAGGGTTATCCAAAAAGTGGTGCCTTCGCCATAGCCAGTCACGGCAAAGCGGGTTTGGCAGAAAGTATGGCGCGTGAGTTAATGCCTCAAGGAATTCATGTTGCCCATGTTCCCATTGATGCAGCCATTGGCTGGACTCAGGAGGACGGTAGTCGAGCGCATCGGCTGGCGGGAACTGCAGAGGAAGATAATATGGCAGACCCAGATTACATCGCCCAGGCGTATTTAGAATTGCATCGCCAACACCGATCTACCTGGGCATTTGAACTTGTCTTGCGACCTTGGGTAGAAAATTGGTAGTAGGCTGAGCGGCTAGGATTCCCACATTCCACGCAATGCTTCGCGCATCTCCGTGGGGTGCTCGGTGTTCGTAAAATCAGTGAGTTGGTCCCAGTTGTCAGCAATATCGTCAACCGATACGCCGTTGGTGGTATCCAGCCTCAGACCTTGGTTGCGTTCCCAGCGTAATTTTTTGTAGACCCCGGCTGATGCTTCGAACAGGCTGCCACTTTCCTTGCAGCTCGGGTGAGCTAAGTAGGCAACGAGTGGTGCGACGTACTCTGGTTTAATGATTGCTTTCATCTCTTCCGGCATATTGGCGCTGTTCATTTCGGTTGCACCAAATGGCGCTACGCAATTGCAGGTAATATTTTGTGCAGCCCCTTCAAGCTCGATGCTCTGGGCCAGACCATGCATGCCGGCTTTTGCTGCTGCATAATTGGCTTGACCGAAGTTACCGTATAGACCGCTGGCAGAGGAGAGAAATACGAGCCGGCCGCAGCCTTGCGCTTCAAAGAAGGGCCAGGCAGCTTGACTAAGTTTGAAGGCCGCTTTGAGGTGGACATCCTGAACCTCATCCCAGAACTCATCGCTCATTTTGCGCACGGTTTTGTCGCGGACAAACCCTGCGTTATGCACAATGGCATCTATGCGACCCTTTTTTGCGACAATCTGTTCGACCAGTTCTTGGGCATTCTCGACTTGGCCTGGTACGTAGATACCGCTACCCCCAGCACTTTCAATAGCACTCAGGGTCGCGTGTCCGCGTTCGCTTTCACGGCTGTCGTTGACGACTACTTCAGCACCGTGGGACGCTAGACACTGAGCAAACGCTTGGCCTAAACCCCGGCTGGAGCCTGTAACAAGAATGACTTGTCCTGCAAAACTAAGAGTATGACTCATGACTGACCTCTGATTATCGGAGTGTGTGAGTGGGTACTTGAGAAAAGAGATCGTTGAGCTTTACTGCCACCGATACGCTCAAGCTGGGGAATAGATTTGGTTTTGTCCGTTGGTCGATCCTGCGCTCGAACTCGCATAAGCTCGGCGGTATTTAGGCCAACATCACGGCAGACCAAACCTTGATGGTTATTTTGGTGTGACCAGGTTTCGAGGTTTTGTAAGTGCTGGGCCACCTCTGGTGCTTGGGTTTTCAACAGCGGCAGAAGGTAGTGCAGGCTGGCGAATATCAGTTCTTTATCTGTTGCGTGTTGGCTCGCAATTTCTGCCAGCGGCGCCCAGCGATTGCCTACGCTAACGCCAGCTTCGTCTAACCACCAGAGAAGGGCGCTGTTGTTACAGACATCAAGATAAAAGTCATCCTCAATGCACTGGGTTAATTCTTGGTCATAGATTTCTAGTACCTGGTCGAACTGAGCGGAGGCAAGATGGTGGAGTGCGCGATGCCAAACAAGGTGGTGACGGAAGTTGTTAGTGCCTTGGGATTGCACTGCTTGTTCTAACAACCACGTGATTCCGCTCTGGTGTCGGTTCTGCATATAGAAGATGTGGTCCATCGCATGAATCGACCATAAATCTGCTGGGTTAATTTTCAGTGCACGGCTTGCGAAAGACTCGGCTGCAGCGTACTGATCTTGCTCCTCTAAGCCAAATGCATGCATTCCTAACAAAAAACTGTAGTGCGCATGATCCTCAGGCCAGTCATCAAGCACGCGACTTGTAGAGCGTGCCATATCGCCACCGTTGCCATTATAAAAGTGAAGGTAGTGGGCGATTCGCAGCGCGATCATGTCTTGAGGGTAGTCATCTACGATGGCTTCAAGTCGCGCGAGGCATTGGCTGTCATCGGCTTTGACCCAGGCGTCCAGAGCGGCCAAATGCCTGCGCTCGCGGTCATTGCATTCGCTTGTCTGGACTCGTCTCAGTAGGTCTTGGAGGGTGGTCCCAAGCTTGGGGTGAGCCGCGAGTTTAATGAGATAACATTGGAGGATCATTGCCATGGGCATACCTGACGCCACCTGGGTCGTATTGGCATTTAACAGTTCGGCCATTCTTTCTGGTAAGTCTGCACTTGATTTTAGATAGGCTGTAACGGCGGCCTGTAGCTGCTGCACTTCAGCGTCACTGTTGGCGGTAAATTCGAGATCGAAATGTGAAAATTGCATGACGGTGATTTGCGGGTAAAATGGTCGTTTTGGAAAGTCAGCTTATCAATACCATGACGCAAGCCCAACCGGCGATTGAGATTTCGCGCATCAAACAGTTCTTCTGCACCCTAATTTTGGTCGCCTGTATCGTTTCTGCCGTGCTCACCCTGAGTCTTGCGAAATTGCTGCGATTTCGGTGGCTCCAGCTCAACTATCCGTTGCTGTTCCATCGTGTTATCTGTCGACTGGTTGGTTTGCAGGTTGTCGTCAAAGGTGAGCCGATATCGGATGTTCCGACATTATTTGTGTCGAATCACGCCACCTATATGGACATTTTCGTGTTGGGCAAATTGATTCCTGGGGCGTTTGTGGCCAAAGCAGAGGTCGCGGGTTGGCCGATTTTTGGGAAATTGGCCGGGCTCCAGAACACGCTTTTTCTTGAACGCAGAGCAGTTAAGGCACGGGAGCAAATTGGCGTTGTACGCAAGCGCCTTGCCGAGCAAGGCAATTTGATAATGTTCCCGGAAGGGACGAGTACCAGCGGTGATTACGTGGCACGCTTTCGCTCTTCACTTTTTGCAGCAACAGAAGACGTCGTTATTCAGCCAGTAACCGTGGCCTATAGTCATTATCGTGGCGAAAGGATGAGTGCAGAGCAACGTGACTATTATGCTTGGTATTTGCCAGACCCGGCGAATGCCCCGGGGGTGAACAATACCCCGTTTGTCGAACACCTCCTGCAAGGAATGGGTCTGGGACCGGCGCGCGTTGAGGTAATTTTTCATAAGCCGACTCGAATCTCTGAAGACTTTTCGCGCAAGGCCTGCGCTGAGGCATGTGAAGCTGTGGTACGTAGCGGCCTTGAAAATGCACTTGGAATTCAACAGGATGATGCTGAACTCGCCTCTAGCCCTTAGTTTCATTCGCAGCATTGGGGCTGGCCTGGCTGGGTTTGCCGCATATGGAGGTTGGGCCGTTTTTGCCAATTGGCCTCATGGCGAAACCATTGCGTGGAAAAGTGGTCTAGTACAAGGCAGCTATAGCTTTCTTCTGACCCTTTCTATGACTCTGATAACGGAGTGGCTCCACAAGTTGGCCATTAAATTAACATATCGCATTCCAATATTGATGGTTTGCATCAGTTCGGTGCTGTTTTGCACAGCTTATGGGATAAATTATGTGGCCGGAACGCCAGAAATTTTGATGACAATCGTTCCAGGCTTCATAATAGGCAGTACTTACACACTTATTTATATTTTGGGTTTAGAAAGGAGGACGGGGTTCAGCAGTCATGGCTAGAGAAGAAAATGCCAACAACGTAGATCGCATGCAGTCGTTTTTTGAAGTACTGCCCTATCTCAAAGAATTAAAGATTAGTCTGCCCAAAGCGGTAGCCAGTACAGCAGACATGGAGCCCGTCATTGCAGCATCGTCAGCTGCTGTCTTGGACGCTGAAGTTCAGGCGCTGCCCGCAGACCAACTGCTCATGGAGCATCGCCAATTTAGGGTGCACTTTGCGACAGCTGAACAGATACCGTTGGTTCTGCGTGAGATAGGGCGGTTACGTGAAATCACCTTCCGAGCCTTTCAAGAAGGCAATGGTGGTGCCGAAGACCGAGATGATTTTGACTTAACCTATCTTCATCTGTTCGCGTGGGACAACGAGGCAAAGGCCTTGGTGGGTGCTTATCGTTTAGGTCAAACAGACATTCTGCGGCAGGACCCCAATGTGGGACGGAGCAATGAAGGTATCTACCTTTCGCAGTTCTTCAATTTTGAAGAGAATTTTTTCGATGGTCCACCGATGCTCGAGATTGGACGCTCGTTTGTGACACCTGACTACCAGAAAAACCACAACAGTTTGTTTTTGTTGTGGTGTGGAATTAGCCGTTATCTGAAATTGCATCCTAAGTATCGACGACTTTATGGTTTGGTCTCCATGTCCAGACTTTATGATGGCAAAGCTATGGCGGTAATGCGCGATGTGTTGTTAGAACCGCGCGATGATGTGAGTGCTGGCGAACGTTATGACCCAGATTTAGGTGAGCCCTGGCAGAAATTTCTAGAGAAAACGCGCCCCTTTACCATGAAAGACCTTTCTCGCATGGTTAAAGCGTTAGATCCTGACGAGAAAGATGTGCCTGCCCTGATTCGTCACTACCACAAGCTCGGTGCGACCTTTCATGAAATGGCCATTGATACCTGTTTTAACAACACACCTGGCTTACTCATCAGACTCAATGCACCGCAAATTCCGCCGAAGTATATGAAGATGTATTTCGGCGAGAATTGGGAAGCGTACGTAGACTATCAGTCGCCGGTGAACTAGCGAGCAGGTTCTAGATCAGCATTCGGTGCTGGGCGTTGTTTAGCCACATCATGCATCGTGTTGAGCTCAGATAAATTGGATTTGGCGCGTTTTAAAAGTGTTAGGTACGAATCAATGTCCATTTCCCGATGACGATGCTCGTGGGCGATGTCGATCAAATGGCGTCCATGTTCAAAAAATATCTGATAGCCGCGTCTGATACTGTTGTCCGGATCAAACATGTGCGTTGGCAGCGACGAGATACCGTTCACCTCAATAATCGTAAACTCCCCGTCTAAAAAAGCCTCGCGACTGGGTGTCTTCAGATCGAATCTACCGAAGTTGAAACCCGGTTGGCTATCGCAAACGGTGAACACTGCCTCTTCTAAAGCCGTCGTTTTGATGTTCGAGTCGTCGGTAAATTTGCACCCCAGGGTGTGGGAGCCAATGAAAGACAATTTTATGCTTTCACCCGCTTCAGGTATTTGCGAAAGGTCGAGGTAGCGCAGAAAAATGCCCCAATGCTCAGTATGCCGAGGATGAATACTCACTAAGGTTGCAAGACTTGAGAAACCATCACCTATCACTGAGGGGAAATGTTTTTGATTGATGCCGGTAATCTGTGATTTGCCGTTTTTACGCGTGTAGAAGACACCGTACTCGTCGGGATCGGGGCAATAACTTTGCACTAGATAGATGCCCTGCAGATCCTGAGTCGCGGCTTGTAGACCGATGCTATTACTGACTTTAACCACACCTTTTCCAACAGTGCCAATCAGTGGTTTCAGTATGACAGGGTAGCTGTGCGCTTGCGCAAATAGGCTTACAGCTTTGAGGTCTTGAGGTAGATTGAGACAGGCGGTTGCAGGAAAGCGTGCTTGATCGAATGCCATCTGAGTGCTGTACTTTGAGCCTAGGCCGATTTCGCCATGGTCCAAAGCGTAGTTTGCTTTAGGAATGTCGTGAGGAGAAAGACCTTTGCGCGCGCAGCGGCCGAGCAGATAGCCATAGTAGGGCGTTTCAAAAACCCGCGGATGCCAAAACTCAAAATGCTTCATTCGGTGGTAGTGGCGTCGTTGGTGATAAAGTCAAAAGAGGCATTTTTGTATTTTCCTGTCGCCACAACCGCCCGCATGTTCTCCATTGTGTCGAAGGGCGCGTCCACCAACAACATGTTGGTAATCCAAGGGGGCACTGAGCCACCTGGATCGAGATGGGCGTAGCTTATGATTTTCGTATTTCCTGAAGCTGTCGGGGTGAATGCCCAGCTTGTTGTGCCCTGGCTGAGTCGAATCACGCGGCGCTTTGTTGGCACCTTGCCTAGTACGATTTCTACTTGCATGGTAACAGTGCGATCATCAGCCACGCTCCATTTTACGTGACCTACTGCATCGCGGTCGGTGACAGGCCAGGGTAAGTCATTGTAGGTGTAAATAAACGCTTCCTGAGGTGAGACCGACTCTGCCACGTGAGATTCTTTGCATAGCGCTGCCCAGTCTGGGCAGGCATCGGTATCCATGACTAACCCAACCATTTCATTGACCGGGCTTGGAACGGTCATCTCGGAGCGCACTTCCTTGAAGTCCGATCCTGGCACGGACCTGGTGTAGACTGTAATGCCATCACGGTCACGGCGCAGCTCCCATTCTTCCGCTGTGCTTTCCGCAGCAGAAGAGGGAACCGAAAGGATAAGCGCAAAGCAGAATAAGACAAAATTCATGGCATATTTCCAATTGATTTGCGATTTAAATAGGTGGTTACGGCTGCTGCGATCCAGACACCACAAGCCATGAAAAATAATACTCCACCATCTGTCGCGCCGCTGGCGTCTATGGCTCTGTCTACACCCAGAGGCGTCGCTAGGTGGAAGAATATTGCGCCGCTCATGATGCCCATGGCCAACAAGGCACCCCAAATTCGTGTTTTGGGAACGAACAATAGAATGCTGGCGACTAGTTCGGCACCACCAATGACGATTCCGCCATAACTGCGAAAGCCTTCAACTAGGCCGGCTGGCAAGCCGATGCTCGCCATCCAATCGGCGACGGTGTTGAAAATGATTACCGTCTCCTGCGAGCCTGAAAACTTGAAGACCAGCGATTGAATGAATACGAAGGCGATGAAAACCACCAACAACCATGGGAATACCTTTTTCATGTTACTAATCTTGCTCCAACCTAACTGATGTATGGACCGCGCTTGTATCTCAAGGTTCCATTGCCCGGACAAGCCCTAAAATTTGGGAAACGATAAATTCGGGTTGCTCCCAGATTATAAAGTGTCCGTCTGTGGGAAAGCGATGAACATTTAGGTCTGCATTTTCGAAATGGGCCTCTGCATACTTTGGATTATCAGGATCGACCAGCGGGTCTTCGCCGCCTTGGATAATGGTCACTGGCATGTTTATGGTGGAAAGATCTGGTTGCATATCGAAAAGCGAACCTTGCAACGTCAGCATTTCCTGGTTGGCCAGGTGC
>JBNMMV010000070.1:0-14550 GCA_051270205.1 Limisphaerales bacterium | reverse complement strand
TAAAGTGAAGCCCCTCATCGCTGTGTAAATGCCCTTCATACCATTGGCCGGGTCCAAAATAGGGTTGATGCGGATTGATAAACAACATCGCTTTCCCAGTGCGGCTGCGCTCAGGACCGATAGCCCAACTGTTCGACCCTGCATGGGCTATGGCATCGGCCACCGCATTGGTATCAGCCAATGCCAAACTGCCTTGGCTAAAATGCGTGGAAGCTAATAGTTGGGATTCTGCCCGAGCGGCTATTTCTGTATTGGCAATGCGGGCGCGACTAAAAATGAACAGTTGATACAGCGAATAGCGCGAATGTGCCAAAAAGTGCCATGGCTCGAACTTCTCAATTAGACGAGGTTTGTGACCGGTATCTTCAAGATACTGGTTTAAGCCTTTCGCGGCGGCAACCGTAATCGCCTTGGCTTGGGGAGGAAGCGCCTGCCATTCTTGCTTAGACACCGCCACGACCCTAAGTGCCCTATTTAGATAGTCCGCACCCAAGGCGGCTTCACCCATAACTTCGGCGTAACGACCAATCGCTTGGATCATGGTGTCTTCTATTTGCCAGAAATTGTCCTGGGCTTGTGCGTAAATATAGCCGAACACTACACTTTCATCGGTTGGGCCATAAACGTGAGGAACGCCCCAAGAATCACGGTGAATGGTGACCGTTTCTGCATAACTCTGTGAGATTGCCAAATTCAACACCACTACCAAGCCAACTAGGCAGGTCACGCTTCTCAGCCACGGCTTCTTTTGCTCACTCATCTAAACAGGTTCCTTTTACAAGTGGCGTTAGCGTCAACGTATTTACCCACTATTTCAACTCCTCTATGCTACTTAGGCTAGATAGGACATTTGGGCTCATTGAGCTATTTAGACCATTGGCAATAAACCCAACGGAGAAAAACATGATTAGTAACAACCCAGTATGGGATGAGTTTATCTCAACCCACCGGTGGGCTGTTCTCACGACGATGCGTGGCAACGGCCAACCGTCTAGCTCAGTAGTGGCCTATGCTCGGGATGAAGATCATCTAATTATTAGCACGCCTGGTACCACCCTGAAACGGAGAACCATTGAACGAAATCAGCAGGTGACGCTGTGCGTTATTAGTAACAGCGAACCGTTTAACTTCGTCACTATCGAAGCTACCGCTGTTGTCGAAACGGACAACTTGTTGGAAAACACCCGCCGCGTATTCGCCAACATCGCCGATGCCGGCTGGGAAGAACCCGCTGATCTTCCGACGTGGCTTGAGAGTCAACAGCGGGTCATTCTTAAAATCTCCCCGCAGAGGGTCAGCGCCGTTATTCGATAATCCAACATTCGAGCTACACTTTTAGGATGCTGTCTTCAAGCGCTGGTAACCAACCACCCGCTAACAGGGTTAACCGCTGCGCCGTTTGTTAAAGACGGCGAACAACTCTACGCGCTACTGCTTGGGGTTTACGAAACGAGAGCACGGGCCGAGCGCGCAGCGGATTAAGTAGTAACGACAAACCCACGACATTGCGTCAGAATGCGAGTTAGCCATTTCCCGACACCTGTTTGCGCAAAGGATCCAGCCAATGACCAAACTCACCGACTTTCAAGCAGCAACCAGAGCCTGGCTGGAAGAGAATTGTCCCGCGGGTGCACGAGGTCCAGGTTATGTACCTCTTGGCAGTCATACAATTGAACTCGAACCCGATACACGATTTTGGTTGGATCGAATGGCTGAGAAAGGCTGGACAGTGCCTACTTGGCCGAAAGAATATGGCGGTGCCGAGCTTGATCGTGATGAATACCAAATTTTGATTTCTGAACTACAAAATATAGGCGCGCGCACTCCGCTCACGGGCCGAGGGGTCAACTACATTGGGCCCACCATCTTAGAATACGGTACCGATGAGCAAAAGGCTAAGTGGCTACCTATTTGCGCCCGGGGTGATGGTGCCTGGGCGATGGGTTATAGCGAACCCGGCGCCGGCTCTGATCTTGCGAGCTTAACCACACGCGCCGTGAGAGATGGCGACAACTACGTCATCAACGGGTCAAAAATGTGGACCAGCGATGCCACTTATTGCGACTATATATTTGTGTTAGTTCGCACATCGCCGGAAAAACCCAAACACGAAGGTATAAGCCTGGTGCTTGTTGACATGACTCAGCCTGGCGTTCAGGTGAGTCCAATTCAGCTCATCTCTGGTGCCTCGCCTTTTTGCGAAACCCACTTCGACAACGCCATTGTGCCGGTCGAAGACCTCATCGGCGGAGTCGACAACGGTTGGACGGTGGGCAAACGACTACTGCAGTTCGAGCGCTCCACCCACGCCGGCATTAATATTTCCGGATCTCAAGGCGGGCGCAACGCAGACAACAATGTAAAGGAGTTGGTACTTTCCTATGCTGACACAGCCAATGATAGAGTTAGCGATGTTGCCACGCGCAGTTGGCTGACTAGCTTTGAGATGAACACCGCAGCACAAAAGTTAACTCAGAAACGGGCCATAGATGAAATGCAGTCGCGAGCACCTGGCTTTACTTCGTCAGCTGTAAAACTAAGCAACGCACTGAACATTCAAGATGGAGATGAACTAGTGGTCAGCGTTCTAGGCACCCAAGGCTTGCGTTGGGGTGACACAGCTGATGCCGAAGAACTTGCCATGATAAAGAAGTGGCTCTATCAAAAATCCCTCACCATCGCGGGGGGTACCAAAGAAGTGCAGCTAAACATTATCGCCAAGCGGGTCTTAGGTTTACCTGACTAGGGGTTTACCCGACTAGGGTTTAACCGCTTGGCGGCGCAGCATTAGTTCACGCCAGGTGGTCAAAACAATGTTCTCAGACTTAAGTGCTTCTGCTACTTCAGCGGAGAGCATGGCTTCAAGATCTCCAACACGAGTGGGTCCGGAAGTGGAGATATGTGAGAAGTTCTCCGACTCAGTAGAGCAATGCATGATCATCATGGTGACACCCGGCTTGAGATTAACTATCGCATCCACATAGCGTTCCACTTTTTCGGCACGCGCCCAGCCGTAGCTTGAGTTGTGTAAGTCATCTAAAACGGGCAGGCCTTGGTCCCAAATATAGCGCCCCGTGGCAATCGCCTCTGCAGCAGCGCGCTCGCCATAGTCTTGTTGCGCATAGAAGTTGTGTCCACCCGGAAACATTACCGGAATTTTATGCCGCACACCCAACTCGATGTAGGTAGCCAAGAATTCAGGTGTGGCAAACAAAGTCCCCATATGGGAATCGAAGTGGGTAGGCTCGAATCCCAGCTCTCTCGCCCGAGTAAGCTGGGCGCCAATTTCTGCGGCCACATGCTCCACTGAGCCGTGTTGAACTACGTCTTCAACTGTTGGCCACAGCGCCCCTTCCTTATCTACCAAGGTTCCAACGGTGGGTTTGCCAGAAAGCGGTCCCCAACGATAATCGATCCACTCTGCCGTGAGCGTAAGGTGTAGACCTGCGTCAATTTCGGGATTGGCTTCGAGTATTCGAACAAACTCTGGCACCCATGGCGTTGGCATCATCACGCTCACGGAATTCGCTGCGCCATCACGGATCGCTTGCAGCGCCCCCTGATTGGATTCATGCGACATACCAGCATCATCTACATGGACGATGAGCACTCGTGCGCCTTCTGGCCAACCCAGCTGCTCAGCATAGGTGGTAGCCCAGCCTATCGGACTGTTAAGCGACGCAATTAGGCCCAATGACAGAATCAAAAATGCGCGATGAGGCCTCACGAAACTAATCAAGCGAAACCACCTGTTCATTCTCAACCCAGCGGGTGTAGTGATCATGGAAGTGGCGTAGCTTCAGTTCGTTGTAGTCCCCCAATCGAAGGTTATCGCGGGCAGTCGCCTTCATGCCTTGATACACAAACGGTAGATTACGCAGGTCCTGATTGAATATTTTAGCCAACATGCCGAGCTCTGGCGCATTGGTCCAATCCTCATCAGGCTCCAGCCAATGAATTTCTCGACAGGGTGTGTATTCGCCATTTTCAGGAATCGGCGCCAGGAACATACATTCCATGATCGCTTCTTCGTGATTATCGCCATTAGGACGAAAGCGGTAGTTGATCATGTTAAATGAACCCCAAGGGTGCCAATTTGGGAAAACCGTTAGGTAGATGGAGGAATGTAGCTCAACGTCAGGAATAGTATCTGCCACACTCGGGATGACATCACGATACATCTGGCGCTGCATTTCAGCTTGTAACACACGCTGAGGCACGTCGTCGCCAAACTTCTCTCTTACTGTATCGCTGACCACCTGGTCTCGGACACGCGGCTGGGGTGCACCTTCAGGTAACTGACAGCCACCGGCCCAAAGACACATATGGGGATTGGCATCAGTCAATTCCCCCTCTAACCACTGGGCATCAGTGGTGAACTTTCCAGTTTTACCTTTCGGGGTAGTCACCTCTACAACCCCGTCACCGACGTGCCGATACAGCCAACCATTTAAGGGGTGCCGCAAACAGGTAGCACCATCTTCGTCCTCAACGGGCTCCCAATTGGGCATACCTTCTGTTTCTAAAGCCCCACAGCGGATCGCCCGAGAATAGTTTTCAAACGCATCGTACTTAGTGCACAAGTCATGCGCCCCGCCCGTGAGTATTTGCGGATGAGTCATGAGCACGTGATAGGACTCCATGAAGGCATCCTGCACCGTTTTCCAATTGGCACGGATCACCTTCGCAACATGGGCTTGCTTGAAGCGGCGTTCGTAAGGAAGCACCGGGAATTGACTGGCCAGATCGCCCAAGTGCTTTTCCAAGGGTGCGCAGTCTGGGTCCGGGTTAATAAAAATGAAGCGGCCGAACCGTCCTACCTTCACCTCTGGCAGTGACTCCTCCTCGCGGTCTAGACCCGTAAAATCATAGGCGCACGGAATCTGTTTTAGCGAGCCGTCCAAGTTCCATGCCCAACCGTGAAAGGGGCAACGAATTTCGTCTAGAGACTTACCGCGACTTTCTCTTAGCTTGCGACCACGATGCAAACAAGCATTGTAGTAGGCCTTATATTCGTCTTCGCCGGTTCGGACCAACAGATAGGATTTATCAGTGATGTCGTAAGGCACAACATCTCCAACTTCAGCAAAATCGTCTTCATGCGCGGCCATCTGCCAGACACGGCTCCACAAATTTTGTTTTTCCAATTCGTGGTACTTACGGTCTATGTAACGCGCCACTGGAACAAGCGATGGACCCGGCCCCATGGGTGAATTGCGTCGCAACGCGTCTGAAATATTTTCTGGGTACGTGTCTGCGGCCAGCATCGCCGCAAAGGCGTCGTCCATGGTACGGACACCGTTAGGTTGGTTACTACTCATGAAATTCCTGTCCTTCCCATCGAGATTTACGATCGCAATATACTGTAGCGTGTTGCAAATTTAAGCAACCTCGCTCCGCTGTCTGTACGATGTCTAGAAAGAAAACAGTGTGAACAAACGAGGTGAGGCTTGATATGGAAAAAATAGGCGTGTTCGTCGATGTCCAAAATATCTACTACACCACGCGTCATACGTACAACAAACAGTTTAACTACCGTGAACTTTGGCGTCTTTTGTGCCAGAAGGCTGATATTGAAACTGCTTTTGCTTATGCCACAGATCGCGGAATTGACAGTCAAAAGAAGTTCCAAGCCGCGCTGCGGCACATCGGTTTTGAAGTAAAACTCAAGCCTTTCATTCAAAGGGCCGATGGTTCTGCCAAAGGTGACTGGGATGTTGGCATTACGATTGATGCGCTATTCAATGCACCGTCTTTGGAACGTGTGGTTTTGTTGTCTGGTGATGGAGATTTCGATCTACTGGTTGAAACGATTCGGCAACGCTACGAAATCCCAGTAGATGTTTACGGCGTACCCACGCTCTCTGCAGACTCATTGAAACGTGCGGCAACCAATTTCTATGCCATAGAGGGGCCCCTCTTAATGTAAGGACTTAGCGTCTGTCCCCGCTAATGGATGTCGCTGCTAATAAATGTCGCCACTAACGAAGTATATTCAGCACTTCTGATTGATAAGATTTGCCACGCTCATTAACTAGATCCAATACGTTCAATGACGTTGGCACGTAGGCAAAACCAAGTTGGTGTTCAGGGTGCCATTGAAAAATTGAACCGCCTAATCCCATCCACCCGTAAAACCCCTCTCTACCTTGATTCAAACCCAGGTCTCGTGATGTTGGTCGATTTGGCAGCCTGCCTAAGGCAGCCAACCCACCTTGAGTAAAATAGGGCGTGACGAATCCCATATCACCAACCACGGGCTCATCGTGTAGTGCTTTCCAAGCCTGGTCGCTTAAAAATTTCTGATCTCGCCATGTGCCTCCCATAGCCATCATTGCAGCGACTTTTGCCAACCCACGGGCTGAACAGCTAGCAGCAGCCGATGGCGTTTCGCCCATCGCGATGGCAGGGTCGTTAAACGCCGCAATACCTTGCATTCCCGTAAACGGAACCGCGGGTTTCCGGCGAGAGCGATTGCGTAACACAGGTAACAGACCAAACAACGCGTGGCCAAGTTGGAAGATGTTACGCTCCATCCGACGATTGCGAAGACCGGGCTTCAAGCTTTCGATTAGTTGAAATCCAGGGCTTAATGGCATGACTGGCCATCGCCGCCGCATTTCAGCATCGGTCACACCGATAATGACATCGGCTTCCAACGGAGCGCTGATGTCTTGTCGAAAATACTCCCCCATGGTTCGGCCAGCAGGGTCAACACGGCGATAAACCTCGTTGAGCAACCAGCCCCGAGAGACTGCGTGGTATTCGCGGCGTCCACCATCGGGTTTAAACTTCTGATCGTGCGCCTCAATGATCTGACCTACGCTATTTTTTTTGATGTTCTCAGTGAGTAGATCTGTTGGATTGATTGATACATCCAGAGCTGCCATGCCACCTTCGTGCCGGAGTAAATCCGCGACGGTAGTCGCTTCTTTGCCGTTGCCGTTGCCGGCGAACTCTGGCCAGTACTCTGTGACGCGGGCGGAATAGTCCAGCAAACCAGCACTGACAAGAGAAGCCATGGCAATCGTTTCCAGCGACTTACCACTACTGAATACATTCACCAGCGAGTCTGGTGAAAAGTCAGTTTCACCAACAGCAGACCCCCAGAGATCGACAACTTTCTCACCACGGTGATAGATGCACAGTTGCGTATTGCGTTCAGCCAACGTACGCATATTGCGTTCGTACAGCGCTTTAACAGATTCGAAGCCCGGAGCGACGGTGCCGTCAATATGGATTTGTGTGTTCATGGGCTATCTATACATGGCTTCGACCCATAAAAAAAGCCCAAAGTAAGGATGGGGGGTCTCAGCGCTGTCATACCGAATGCGGATTTACAAACCCACACAAAACAACCCGATACATCCTCTATAGTGCGACGATGTTCACACTTTTGCGCCTGCCAGTAGAAACTTGGCACAAACCAATGTCGGCATGCTCTATGCCTAAAGGTATGAGAGTTGTCCTTCTAGCGGTTCTGTCTACATCTATTTGGGTGCCTACACTCCAAGCGGCAACCCAAGGTTCTGTTGGTGCATCCTCAAATGGTTCGTTAGAGATTTCGTTGACGTTGGGCGCAGCCGTACGGGTCAGTGGGTTACAAGACATAGAATTGAACGCCACCCAGGGACAAGACATTTCCGGAACATCCGAAGTTTGCATTTATAGCAGTGGCGGCAACACTTTTCAGCTAAACGCGCTGGGCAGTGGTCAGGATAATTCCTTCAGCGTGAATTTTGGATCGCAAAGTATCGATCTTAATGTTGTCTATTCTAATGACCAAGGCGATTTCGAGCTTGAGCCAGGCGTTAGGCGGTCCAGCACACTAGGCACCTCCGCTGACGATATAGATTGCAGTACAAACGGACCCCAAGGACGAGTTTCTGTTTCTATCGACGGTGCCGACAGCATGTCAGCTGAAACCGGCACATACCTCGGAACCTTAACTCTGGTTGTCGCAGCCGAGTAATCTACTCTTTGCACTCATCGCGCTGGTGAGCAAGTTCACTGCTCCCAATGCGGTGAGCGAATTGGGCAGTTGCAATTTTATGTCCGGCATGGAACCGTTGGTTACATGGAAACCGTTGCTAATCTATTGTTACAACATGGCTATCTGATCCTATTTGCCTGGGTGCTACTGGATCAGCTTGGCCTACCGATCCCGGCAGAGCCGATGGTGTTAGCAGCAGGCGCGCTCGCCGGAGCGGGACACCTAAACTTAGGCGCCTGTGTTGTCATCGTCGTCATTGCCTGCCTACCACCAAACTTGTTTTGGTACTGGCTGGGTATCCATCACGGCAACAAAGTACTCACGCTCTTATGTCTGATCGAACTAGAAACAGACGCCTGTGTTAACCGCACAACATCCGCGTTTCACCGCTATGGAACTGTCTCCTTGCTGTTCGCAAAATTCGTGCCCGGGTTACAAAGCATTGCTTCACCCATGGCTGGTTTACTAGGTGTGACGCCCAGGCGTTTCATCACGTTGAGCACAGCGGGTTCTTTCATTTATGCCGTAGCACTTCTATTTCCGGCCTATTGGGCGCACGAATACCTTGCTGAGTTAGGTGCTGTATTCGCAGAGTTTGGCGGGATCGCACTTACCGTGATCATTGCTTTGGTTGTATTCTGGTTCTCATGGAAAATCGCGCATAGACAAGCCTATATCCGTAAGCTACGCGGTCGCCGTATTGACCCCATGGACTTGCAGGAAAAACTGAAAGCTAAGGACCCGGTACAGGTCGCAGACCTCAGGCAACGCATGGAGTTCAACGCAGAGCCTTTTACGATCCCCGGAGCGATACGCGTACCATTAGATATCTTCGATGAATCTGTTGAGCGCTTAGCGAAAGATCGATTACTCGTTCTGTTTTGCACGTGACCCAATGAAGCATCCAGCGCTCGTGTAGCGTTGAAACTCCAACAGGCAGGATTTGATGTGGCGCCACTAGCCGGTGGTTTCGCGAAATGGCGCGCGCTGAATTTACCGGTTGAAGAAAGACCCAAGGAGGATTTGCCGATTAACTAACAAGGGCTGAACTGCTAGCAAGCTCTGTTAGTCGACCAATGTACTTTAGCGACAGCACCTACCACGCAGCCAACGAGACGGTCACTGAAGATGGGCTAGTCGGACCCATGTAGATGTGCCATTTGGGCGGCGGTCCGTCAGCTGGCAATGGAGCAAAAGAAGTAGCATCACCTCCCGCCAAGCTGAGACGCAATTTATGACCTTGTCTTATCAACGCTGACGTCGCGTACAACGTCGTGGAAAAACTAACAAGCTGCTTAGTCGGCATCGAGCGCGCATCTTTTTGCAGATAGGAGTGAGATGGTCCAAACATTGGATAGGTGGGATTCTTCTCGTTCTGCCTATGCATCAAGTTAAGAACACCTTCGGTGAGATAGGTCACTGCCCCATCTGGCGCAACGTCTTCCAAGTAGGCATGTAATGCCCCTTGCGGCTGGTTACTGGTCATCCATAGATCAAGTACGACACTGCCGGTAAGTTCTGTGTCTTGCTCAAAAGCAGACGTTGAATAACTCAAGACATGCTCAGTCATTTCAGCACGCCTATCATAAATCACATCACTACCAGCCAACTGCGTCGCCCAGCGAGTCGTGGTCGCTGTGGCCGATTTGGTGTTCACCTCATAGCGGTCAAACCCTCTACTATTTTGTAGCGCTGTGACAAGAGCCTTATCTGAGCCAAGATAGAATTTTTTCGATTCAAGGTGGGATGGTGGCCAGACTTCCGATTGGCGAAAGACACCGGCGCCGTTCACATAGTAATTCAGCATGCTGGTCTGCATAGCATCGGAAGCTTGATCCGATCGATAACGCTCAAAAAACGCGAGCACGTTTTGCAACTGCTGATCCTGGGACCACATCGAGGCTGCACTGGATTCTTTAAACGGATCCGTATCTTCACCCCCACCGTGACTAAACGCACCCACCCACACTTCCTGCAGGTTCGAAAACGTGGCGTAGCGAGCCAATGCACCATTGGTAGTTGCCGCGTCAAACCACCCGGTGACGACAAACATCGGTACGGCCGAGGCCTCTATTGCATTCTTGAGGCCGAATACAAGGTTTTCATTAGGCTGAACCTCAGTGGACCCCCAGGTGCTATCGCGATAAACCAAATGGGTTACCATATCTTTCACCACCGGGCTTGCATGTGACGCAACAGCTGCGGCTAGGAAATCTTCTTCACCGCTAACTGGTTTCACTCCCGAAATCAGTAACGCAGGTCCATCACAATCGGCAGGTTCAGGACTGGTATTGCTGGCAGTGATAACGCCACACAGCTCATTCTCGTCCATGGCACCAACAAGATCGCTCCACGCCTCGGTGAACGCCGGCTGATAGACACCACCCGGAGTCACCAATTGCATCTGCGCATCGAAATCCGAATACAGTGGTGCAATCGCCTTTAACGCAGGATGCTGTGATGTTGTCATCAGCTCAGCTGAGGTCCCCGAATAGGAGACCCCCATGGCGAACACATCCCCAGAAGACCACGGCTGTGTGGTCACCCACTCGATGATATGACGATAGTCGTCCTTTTCTTCTAACGAATATTCTGTGGTGTGCACCCCACTCGAAGCACCGGTGCCACGAACATCAATCGTGAGCATCGCGTAGCCATGCTCGGGGAAAAAGAAATCGTAGTTTGACGGAGCAACCCCTGGCAGCCCTACCCCCAGAAATGCTGCAACGCGCCCGAGCATCGTCAAACCCATCTCCCGCCAATATCGAGTGCCCTCAATGACGGTAGGCACCCGCTGCCCAATTGCCAAGTTCGGTGGCACCCATAGATCAGCTGCAATGCGCGCCCCATCAGGCATATCAATATAGTAGGAGGTGTTGCGTTGCAGACCATTCGGTGTCCGCTCTTCGCCTGGGGTTTGCCAAAGGTGCGCCGCCATGAATACGCCCAATAGCAATATCACAAGGCCAATACCGATCACCAATAGGATCTTTTTTATCATCTAAGCGCTCTACCTCAAGAGGATTGCGAATTCCATTTGCCAACATTCTCTATTAGAGCCTGAATTCACACTCTTTTCATGCTCGACCTGCGTTTGTGTTCACGCCCGACCTCTATCCTGTCTTCCCACACTGAAAAATCACAGGGTCTTCGACGCCAAGCAATTCGTTAGCACACGATTTTACAATTTATTCTAAAAAGACTCTCAGAATTATTTGAGTAACTTTCTAAATACAGTTTTATATATGACTATTTAACTGTATAAATAGTTATATATCTATCAAGACGTAATCTAAAGAAAACGCATTCTCAAAAAAGCAATCTATGGAGTAGAGATAATGAGCATCATCACCATGGCAACCACAAAAGGTGGCGCTGGTAAAACGACAGTCGCGCAAATGATCATTGGCGCTGTGCATCATCGGGGCTATTCCGTAGGCGTCGTAGATACAGACGAGAACCAAACCCTTTCAAACTGGTTGAGTAGCGCCACCAATTTGGCCATCGATCATAGATCAGTTTTGGAAGAATCAAAAATTGTAGAGGTTGCGAAAAAAATGAATCGGCATCATGACTTAGTCGTGATCGACACCCCTGGAGCGCAATCTCAAGGGACGGTCTTTGCAATCGGTTGCGCAGACTTAGTCATCATTCCTCTACAACTTTCAAAAGCCGATGTGGTTCAAGCAGAACGAACGCATGAACTTGTGCAGAGTACTGCCAGCTTGACTGGAAGAGAGATTCAATCGCGCCTCTTGTTCACGGACTACACACCAAAAACCAAAGTGGCCAAAAAGGTTCGCAACAAAGTCAAAGCGTTGGGTTTGGCTACCTTTAAGACACGTTTCCATCACTTAGTCGCCTTTAAAGAGCTTACTTTCACTGGCAAGGTGCCCCACAAAGGAACAGCGGGTGCTCAAGGACAGTTGTTGGTGGACGAAATAGCGAATATGGGTTTAATGCCCTTCATGGAGTATTTCCAGGAGGCCTCATGACCCAAGCAGCGTCTACCAAAAGTAGTCGCTCCACGAAAGCCCCAGCGGCAAAGAACGTGCGAAAACCACGTAGTTCTGGTCAACCAGATCGAGTGGAGATTTTGTCTCAGTTCACACTGAAGATGCGCGAATCGCTCCACCGAGAGTTGGCACGTAAAGCACTTGATTCTAATATGACCATGCGCGGCTATATCATGCATGCCTTACGAGACAGCGGGTTGCGTGTACTAGAGAGTGATCTAGTAGACCGAAGGCGCCGTTAACCAAGAAACTTTTGTTGCGAAACTTTTTGCTACGAGATTAGGAGATCGAATGAAAATCGTCGCGTACGTTATCTTGTTCGCTATATTGGCCGGATTACTCATTGTTGGCAGTGCCTACCTCTACTTGGCGCCTGATTCTTCAGAGGCTCCATCGGCAGATGATCGTACGCTGCGAAGCTTGGAATCTGGTGAAACTATCGGCTTTGTACACGAAGATGTGGCTACCTGGCTTGGCATTCCATTTGCAACGGCGCCTGTGGGCGATATGCGTTGGCGGGCGACCGAACCATTTAGTAAATGGGAAGGCAGGCTCGAGGCGTTGGAATTCGAAACCGGTTGTCCACAACTAGGCCAAGGAGAAGTTACTGGCAATGAAGACTGCCTATTCTTAAATGTCTGGTCACCAAACATTGCCAAAGATGAACAAAAAAAGCGTCCCGTGATGTTTTGGATTCACGGCGGCGGCAACAGCGTCGGCGATGCAAGCACGCCTATTTATCACGGCGACAACCTCAGCCGTGACCATGATTTGGTCGTAGTCAGCATTCAATATCGATTGGGTCCGATGGGTTGGTTTAGACACCCCGCCCTGCGGGATGGATCCTCCAGCAAAGCAGATCAGTCAGGAAATTTCGGCACGCTGGACATCGTTGAAGCACTTAAGTGGGTACGAAATAACATTGAATATTTCGGTGGAGACCCAGAAAACGTCACTATCTTTGGTGAATCTGCAGGCGCTTTCGATGTACTGAGCATGATGGCCTCTCCCTTGGCCAAAGGGCTGTTCGCAAAGGCGATTTCGCAGAGTGGCGGCCTAAATCTCACTACCATTGCTGAAGCTGAAAACTACTCTGATGCAATTGAACCGGGTCACCGCCTCAGCTCGCGAGAAATTGTTAACAACATGCTCATAAAGCAGGGACTCGCCGCAGATCGCCAGGCAGCCGTACTAATTCAATCGGAAATGGCACCGCAGACATTGGCCAAGGCACTTCGTGACTTAACTCCAGCTGAGTTGCTAGGCTTATATGGCGGCGCTTTCGCCGGCATGCTTGGTAATCCCGACCTTTTCGCTGACGGCCACGTTCTGCCTCAAGATCTTAGCGTCGTAGAAATATTCTCAGACGTAAATTTGTACAATGCGGTTCCAGTCATACTCGGTACCAATCGGGATGAAACCAAATTGTTTACAGCTTTCGGTAGCAGTCACGTCGACAAAACATTTGGCTTGCCGTCCGGATTTAAGGATCTGGATGCATACAATCGGGACAACGGTTACTCAACTGATAGCTGGAAAATACGTGCTGTAGATGAGTTGGCTACTGCCATTCTTAGTGCTCAAGGTGACAACGTTTACGCCTACAGGTTCGATGTAGACGACTGGCATGACTTAGGGCTGGTGAATCTAAAGGATCTTCTCGGTGCCGCCCATGCCTTAGAGATCCCCTTTGTGTTCAACAAGTTCATCAAACCGATGCGGGTCATTTTTCCACCCGCTATGCAGGAGGAATTCAATACAGTTTCGGATCACATGAGTAGCTACTGGTCTCAATTTGCTTATACCGGCGCCCCTGGCTCGGGGCGCAGCGGTAACATGCCTGCATGGTCATCATGGAATGTAGCTAACCCGGAATCACCTCGGTTGATGGTATTTGACACACAGAGTGATCAAGGGATTCGCATGGTGACCGATCAACTCACGCGTGCTGATCTGAAACGCAGATTTCTAGCTGAAACTAGCTTTAGCTCCCAAAGTGAATACTGCGAAGCCTACCAGGGCTTATTTAATGGCGAGCAGTTTGACACTGTTGAGTACGAACGACTGGGCGAAAGCGGATGTGGAAATAAGGAATAGGAGTAAAGTTCCAGTGACTAGAGCCAATAATCTCTCATTTACTCATATCCCAAGGGTAAGGTCCCTTACCCCATTTTCTTAGTACAAAACTCCTCAAAACAGCGAACTTCAGACAAACTTCACACACCCTTCATGCAGTAGCACCCTTGATACCCTAAATTTAGCCTGTCGCCACGTGCAAAACACGGACACACAGGCATTAACTTAGGAGGCCAGCATGAACCAGACCGTATTTAACGTAATTGTCACCATAGCGGTGGTCTGTATAGCTATTACACTGGCATTTTCGGTGTATCAGGCGCAGGAACCACCTGTTGAGAACTCGCCCGCACAGGCGCTTGAACTACAACAACAAGTCGAGCTGCTGACGCAAAAGGTAGTAGTGTTAGGCGCTCGGCAACCCGATGAAAAGGCCTTATTTGGCGAAATCATGGAGTTACGGGC
>JBNMMV010000069.1:0-14645 GCA_051270205.1 Limisphaerales bacterium | reverse complement strand
CTGCGACAAGTACGGCAAAAACGATGCGAGGATGTACATATGGATACCTGCGTGTGCAATTTTGTTGGCCTTACCGTTCCAGTTGGCCGTCTACTTCCTCGATGACTACCGTGTTGCCATGTTGGTCTATGCGGTCCCTGTGTTACTGAATGCCTGCTACTTGGGTCCTATGTTGGCAATGACCCACGGGTTGGTATCGCTTCGCATGCGTGCAGTCTCCTCAAGCGTGTTGTTCTTAGTTCTTAATTTTATCGGCTTAGGACTAGGACCGTTATTCACCGGAATTCTAAGTGACGTTTTCAGTGCATCGATGGGTGCGGGCGAAGGTTTACGCTGGGCTTTGGCTATTGTCACCTTAGCTAACTTGTGGGCTGCAGCACACTACATTAGAGCTGCAAAATACCTCAAGGCAGATCTCGCTAAAGCACCTATATAAATATTGAAGGCCGGTCACCTGATGCGGACTACAATCCAAACCGGTAGCGGAGCTTGATGACAAACAGGTCCACAACCGGCTGATCGAGTGCGTCTGCGAACAAGTCTGAGAACTCATCGTCTACCCGGTCCGGTAAGTTTGAACCGCGCGTGTATACCACAAACAAATCTGACAACGGACCTAGCTCCCATCGATAGCGTAGTTGTGCTGTCATCCGCGATACAGTGAAGTCATTACGAGGTTCGCCTAAAGTGCGTGACACCGGTATCAGCTCACCGTCGTTTAGAGGAATCAGGTAGTGGTCTGACTCACTCATATTGATACCGGCCCACTGCAATGTCAGCCTGAGCTGCTGCTTGGATGAAAGAAAGAGGTCCATGGTGAGACGTGGCTGGAATTCTTGGCCATCGAACGTTGTCATGTTGCGGTCCATGGTGCTGTCGTCGCGTCCATAGCTGAACTGATGAAGGAGCCAGCCTTTGCGGTCAAAATAGTTCAGATCAAAATCGACCGAAAAACGGTCGTTTGGTTTGTAGGTGACGCCCAGGGCCGACCGCAAAGTCCAGTCACTGAGTTCTTCTTGTCGCATTCCCACCAGTGCGCTAAAGGAAAGCTGTTTGCTCGTGTCAGTGCCGAATGCGATCTCTGCCACGACTCTATCGTCGACTTTGAAGTCGCCATTGCCGAAGCTGTTACGATCGTCCCAACGGGCTGGGAAATAGTCGAGTTCGCTACGTATTTCGTTCAGGTTCTTAAAGGTCCAGCCGTTGCGGAAAAATAGGCCACCGCGAACGTGGCGCCCTTCTTGATTCCACTCGCTGGACAACACTGCTGAACGGTTCTTAGCTCTGAGGCGTTTGAGGCCCCTGCCGGTTGTGTAGCTGTAACGGTAGATTACGTTTCGCGAATCGTTGCGACGGATGAATCCCAAATCTCTGACGTCCAGGTTTTCGTCTAACCAGTCCAGCGTCAAATTGTGTTCAACACCTTGTTTAGGCTTGTACTTAACGTCTGCTAAATAGCCGTCGCCAGTGACATCGTTGACATCACTTTTGATGAACTGCCCATCCACTTGCCACAAGCCATTGGGAGACAGCCAATGACCATCGACGCCGTGCACTATGGCGTCGTAATCTTCGTAACTAACGACTGTGCCTAAGTAGCCGATCGATTGTCGGCCAGCGCCGGTTGTTTCGTACAGCAGGCGAGCCACTCCAAAGTCGCGGCCTTCGGCTTCAACGCGTGTGGCCTGGCCAATATTGGGACCTGCGCTAAATGTGCCAGGTAATCTAACGTCATCTTCGAAAGCTGATAAAAGCCCATATCTCAAGGGTCCGCTTTGCCCAGTGAGCTTAACAGCCCCGAGAAGGTCCGAGGGCTTGCCTCGTTCTATGCCAGCGACATCGACGTTATCGGGAATCGTTACTCGAGGCGTTCCGCCAATTCGGCGAGTATTGAGCAGGGTAGTGGGCTCAGGATTGAATGTGCTGGTGGTCTGTCGTGACCCGGTTCCTGACGGACCACGTCCCGCAACACGGCTGCGCGGCGTAGTTTGGAAGACCTCACGACCTTCGAGAAAGAAAAGACGTTTCTCGGGGAAAAAAGTTTCAAAGGAGCTCAGATTAATGACCACGTCGTCGGACTCGACAACACCGAAATCTGGATTGAGAGTCGCTGTAAGCTGTATGTTTGAAGACGGGCGCCAGGAAAGGTCCAATCCTGCTCGATATTCATCTTCGCTGTTTATTTCATCGAGGGTGTAGGAAACATTAGGATAAAGTTCAAATTGTCGCTTGGGTTCCACACCGGGGGTCTGCATCTGTCCAAGCACTGACATGAAAGCCGTTGAGGTAAAAGGCAGCGCCGGCCAAGACCACCTTTCGTCCAAGTAGGCGACTTTGCGATTGACGAAAAAACCAAAATTGCGGTGGCCGTCTGCCGAGTCCGGCATCGTCATCATCGACCATGGTAAAAACATCTCTGTCGTCCAGCCATTTTCTGCTGTTGCTGTGGCGCTTTCCCAGGGTCCGTCCCACTCGTTGCTGTATTGCCGCTCTGCGGCAACCTTACCGTCCATTACTGAACCGCCGAGATTTACCGTAAACCAGTAGCCGTAGAGACCTTCACCGGATGTGTCGAGGGTGATACCCCAACTGTCTCGATTCAGGAATTCGTCCCGACTGGAGAGCCGTGCAAGTAGCGATTCTGGTGGTTGTTCCATGTGCACGGCTATGTACATGCCCTTGTCGGTGTAAAACCATCGCATCGTGGTATTAAAGCGTGGCTCTACCATGGTGTCGGGCGTGGTTACCAACATGTTGTCGTAGCTAGGAATGGTGTTCCAAAACGGTTCATCTGGGATGCCGTCAAGCTTAAAATCGAACTGGCCTTCGGCAAGCTCTGGGACAAGAATTTCAACTTCAGTGCCTTCGGTCGAGAGTTCAACGCTGGCAATTTTTGGCACAGGAGAAACGGCAATAACAGTGCTTGCAGCAGTTGTGGATGCAGAGGCCACTGGGGGTTGAGGCGTCGGGGGATGAGAAGCAGATTGCACAGCGATAGACGACGTTGCAGGGTCAGGCTTTTGGATTGCTCCAGTTGTTGTCCGTGTTGAGTTAATACCCAGCGTTGTAACCCAGGCATCTGGTATACCTATGGCCACGGCGGCTTCTCGCGCTGTGGTTAGTTCTTGTGCACTCTCTGCTGGGATTACAACTCTGAAACGGGTCTTGGCGGAACCTTCAACCGCGATCAAGCTGAGTGGTAAGTCGAGGCTTTGCTTGAGTTCAGCGAGACGTTGTTGGGCGTATTGATCATTGAGATAGCTACCCAGAACGAGCGCTCGATTGGGTTGGGCTAGAGCGCCACTCGTACACATAAATGTGAAACCGAATATTGCGAGCGACCACGCTATTGCGCTGAACCTTGCTGACAGATTCTTCTCTTTAGTAAACCTCAAAACGACAACTCCCTCCACGACTAAACAGTGTAACAGCGACTTGGCTGCGTGGCACATCGTATGCTTGGCGTTCGGGATTGACTGTTGTATAAACCGAGTGGGGTAAGTCAAGGAAACGAGTTATGACGCGTCTGGAAAAAACGCTGAGTCGAGACGAAAAAATACAGTTTCGACAGGATGGCTACATTGTCATCAAAAATGCGATTCCCACAGCAGTGGTGGATGCTGCGCACGCGCTGGTGTCTGATTCGCTACCAAAAAGTGAACGCCGCTTGCTAGTGCCACCTGAGCTCGCCACTCATCCTCACATTATGAGCCTGTTTTACAAAAGCGTTGTGGCAGAACTATTGGAGGGGCTAATGGGACCCTTTCCGCCTGTTATTAGCTGCCAAGTTGCGGTCACGCCCGGATACGATGATCTCGGCGGTAGTCCGGGTACTCACGTAGACGGGGGCTGGAGTGGTCCCATACCGCAAAACGCAGATGAGATTGATCCAGTCACCCATAGGCCCAAAGATGCACGCAAGTATTTTGGCGACAATGACGAGGTGCGCGGGGCTAATGATGGGTTACTTTGGATTGATCCAGAGCGACGTATCGCTTGTGGCAGCTATACGGCGCTGGTGGGCATTTGTTTGAGTGATCAAACGGTACCTGGAAACGGCCAATTTGGCGTTCTAAAAGGCCTTCATGAAGCGGTTGAGGCTGCTTTTCAGCGGCAAAGAAACGCAGGGTCGATTATCGGTGCAGAAGGGCTTGATTGGCCCCGAATGAAAATTGATGACCAAGGTCGGCCATTTATGAATGGCTTACCCGATGCCATTCGTACCCGTGCTGAGGAAATGGCGAAAGCCAATCCTAAGATAGATAATTGGCCGTGGCCTGAACTGTCGCCGGTGTTGATGGAACCGGGTGACTGCATCATCGCGCTCCACAGTTTGCCGCATACGCCGACGCCAAATTTAGGTCCGAACGCACGTATGAATGTCTATTTTCGAGTGCGGCGTTTACGTCAAGGCAATCCGCACGAAGGCAGTCGCCGGGTTGGTCACGGGGTCAGCGATCACCCAGATCGGGGGTATTTCGGGCAATATCTTGACTATCCGGCTGACTATGACCCCTGGCAAAGTTCCATAGACAAACTCTGTGATCACTGGAGTGAATGGGACGGAATGCAGGAACTGCTGGGTCGATCGTCAGTAGGCGAGGTCGCTAGTTAGTGTCTGTCCCGAAAAGATAGATTTTATGTTTTTGCTATTCGATTCGGCATTTGATCTGGAGTTAAACATTGCACCCAACCTTACGCCGCTCCGCGGTGCCCGTTCTCCGAAAAGAAGCCCTAGCGAGACGCTAGGGCTTTTTTCTGCGTACGGCTGAGGTTAAGTGGTGCAATGTTTAACTCCAGATCAAATGCCTTATGGGATCCCATAATCAAAAAATTTCTTTTCGGGACAGACACTCGTTAGTTAATATGGCCTACCCAGCGTCCAGCGAAGATGATGCCAACCCATGCACATAGCGACAGCGCAGCGGAGAATTGAACCGCCGTGGATGCCGGCTTATCGGGTTGCCACTTGCGGTAGAGCAAAAAGACGTTGATTGCAGAGAATACTAACAGGCCCATTTTTATCTGGAAGGCTGGGTTAGCTGCGTATGCTGCAGGTCGGGTGATAAAAAGCGCCATACCTGTAAGAACAGCCGGAATAACCATGACCCAAGCCCATCGCGTCAGTTCGGGGACAAAGTTCGCTATTTTATAATCGCGTCCGGTTACACCTAGAATCCTCAGATCGGCACTGATAATGGCTGCCATCAACACGACGATACACAGGACGTGAATAGACTCTAACAGCGGAAACCACCAGGTTGCGCCAATCTGAAAGGCGAGTTCTGAATTTGCGATGTCTTCCCACAACTTATCCAGCAAGGTCTTTATTCCCAGTACAGGTAGTCAACGTAGGCGATCCAGCGGCCTGCGAAGATGGTGCCCGTCCAAGCACAGAGTGCGATCACAGAGAATGCTCGGCCGATATATAGGTTTACCGCGTTTCGCTGCCAGTATCCCGGCCGGTGACGGTTTTGCAGGAACAGGACCACGGTTATGAACAAGCCTGTTGTCAGGAAGACTAGCTTCCAGCCGGCTATCGGATTGTAGAAATACCGATCTGGCCTTGCGATCACGAAAGGCATGCCAGTCAGTAGGGCTGTCGCCAGCGCTGCGCCAAACCAGGGAATGAGGCGTTTAAACATTTCGTCAATCTGCTGGCTGCCAAAACCAACGCCCAACATGCGCAGCTGTATAAACCCGGCAGAAGCCACAATAACTGCGACGCTGAGAATATGGATGGACTGCAAAATGGGGGGTAAACCAGGAACATTCATTAGCCAACCAATAACCAGCTCTCGAATTTCACTGGTCGCGATGAATTGGCTTAGGTCTGCAAACATTCCTCTATTGTAAGGGGGGAGGGGTGTTCGGGTATAGTTCTCTTCATATGCGGGGTAGCTACAATTGTTATAGGGCGAGGCATCACAGAACTGGCGGATGCGCTTGTTATTAATTGATTCAATTTGGAGAAGAGTGCTTAGATGTCGGATTTTACAGTAGATCAGATAGAGGGTTTTGAAGGCGTGGTGAAGACCCGCAGATCGGTTCGGGGGTTTACTTCTCAGTTGGTCGATGACGACTTAATGGCCAGAATTTTCGAAACTGCCCGATGGGCGCCCTCTGGAACAAATGTGCAGCCGTGGGAAATTTGCGTGGCGTCAGGTGCGGCTTGTCAGGAAATAAGGGATACTTTTATTGAACGGGTGAATCGCGGCGACCCTATCAAGACAGATCACGAGCCCGACGGCAAAGTAGGTTCTCCCTTTAAGGACCGCAAGCGTGATTGTGCCAAAGAGTTGTGGGGTGCCATGGGTGTCGAGTGGGAAGACCGAGCAGGTCGCAACGCGGCTTACCTTCGTAATTATGATTTCTTTGATGCACCCCACGTAGTCTTTCTGGGTATGCATGAGGTTTTTGGCACACAAACGGCCTGTGATGTCGGTATGTATGCTCAGACCCTAATGCTCGCCATGCATGCCCACGGAGTCGCATCCTGCCCTCAAGGGACGCTGCGCAATTATCCGGACTATGTCCGTGATGTATTTGGGTTGGCGCCAGAGATTAATATCTTGTTTGGCATTAGCTTTGGCTACGAGGACAAAAGTGTGCCCGCAAACGAGGCGAGGGTTGGGCGCGCGTCGGTTCAAGAAACTGCGAAATTCATCAACACGATATAGGCTTAGTGTGAGTTATAAAACAGGTACTGAACAGTTGTTATGCGACATCGATGATGGTGTTGCGACATTCACCTTAAACCGACCAGAAAAGAAAAATGCGTTATCGAACGAGTTAACCCCCGCGTTAAGAACAGGCTTGCATGAGCTAGAATTGCGCCCCGATGTTCGCTGCATAATGATTACTGGTGCGGGAAACGCTTTTTGTAGTGGCGGCGATGTGAGTGGCATGAGCAGTAGTGCCAGCGATGAGGCCGTAAAGCCTACACAAGCTGACAAGGTCAGATCGCTGCAACATGGACAAAACACATTGACCCTGCGCATGCAGCAACTTGAAAAACCAATAGTTGCCGCCTTACCCGGAGCAGCCGCGGGTGCCGGCTTTAGTATCGCCTTAGCCTGCGACTTGCGAGTCGCTGCTCGCAGCGCTTTCGTGACCACTGCATTCCGAAATATAGGAATTTCTGGCGATTATGGGGGTAGCTGGAATCTAACCCAATTGGTAGGTGTGGCTAAGGCCAAAGAACTGTATTTCCTCGGTGATCGACTCAGTGCTGAAGAGGCGTTAGATCTCGGTATTTTCAATCGGGTATTCGATGACGAAACCTTTCGTGCCGATGCTACTGCATTCGCGAAACGCATTGCTCATGGCCCAACTACTGCGATTCGGTTTATGAAACGAAACATAAATAAGGCTGCTACCAGCGATTTGCAGTCGGTACTTGATCAGGAAGCAGAATTCACCATTCGTTCGTTTCAGACCAAGGATGCCTCTGAAGCGATTAAGGCGTTCTTGGAAAAACGTAAGCCTGAGTTTACGGGTAGTTAGTCCAGTGGGTGGCTCAGGTGGCGGCTCAGGTGGCAGCAAGGCCAGCCGGCGAGAAGACAAAGTAGAGTAGGACAATACACACCACAAGCAAGCCTGCCGTCGGGTATGCATATCGCCACGGCGTCATGTCTACCACAGCGTTGTTGCTGAATTCCCACAGTTGTTGAGCCGGTTTAAATTTGCCCCAGACGAGCATGATGCCCACCTCGATGACAAAAAGAATCGCGTATAGATGGATAAAGTGAATGCCGGTATCTATGCCAAATTGTAATGCGGCGTAAGCGATTAGGTGAAATGCGACCGCGACCTTGGCGGCATTGGCAGGTACGCGTTTGGTAAAGAGTCCAACCAGCACCAAAGCGATAACGGGAATGTTGTAGAACCCGGTAAAAATACGAATGATTTGCCAGAGGCCTTCCGGAGCATACTGCAGTAGCGGTGCCGCCAGAAAAGAGAACACAGCAATGACAATGCTTGTAATTTTGGCGATACGCACGAGTTCTCGATCAGCGATTTTTCGCTTGATCAATGGTTGGTAAATATCCAAGCAAAATAGTGTCGCCGCGCTGTTCAGTAAGGAATTAAAAGAGCTAAAAACTGCACCCAGCAGCACCGCCAGAAAGAATCCAGCCAGATAGCTCGGCAGAACAGTTGCCACCAGTGTTGGGTAGGCAAGGTCTATATGTTCTAGTTGCCCGCCAAAGAGATGGAAGGCAATTATGCCGGGAAGCATCATAAAGAACGGGATAAGAAGTTTGAAAAAACCAGAAAGCAGAACCCCACGTTGACCTTCGGCGAGATTTTTAGCCCCTAAGGTGCGTTGGATTACGTATTGGTTGGTACCCCAATAAAATAGGTTGGCGAGAATCATGCCGGTGAACAAGGTGGCGATTGGCACCGGGTCGTCCGCTGAACCGATGGCGTTCAGTTTTTGTGGTTCGTGACTGACTACATATTGCCAGCCCGCAGCTATGCTGCCATCGCCCAGCGCATACAAACCGAGCAAAGGCACCAGTGCACCGATAATCAACAGACCGACGCCATTGATGGTGTCAGAAACGGCTACTGCACGCAGGCCGCCAAACACCGCGTATATGCCACCAACGACACCTATAGTCAAAATCGTGATCACCAACCCGGCTTGATAGCTCACCGCTAGCAGTGAAGGTATGTCGAAGAGCTTTAGAACTGCGAGTGAGCCGGAGTACAGCACAGATGGAATAGTCACCAGACCGTATCCTAAAAGGAAAAGAATCGCCGACAAACGTCGCACGCTGGGATCGAACCGATCCTCAAGAAACTGCGGTAGGGTGGTGAAAGCGCCACGAAGATATTTGGGTAAGAAAACTAAGGCCATGACGATAATCGCAATACCGGCGGTCACCTCCCACGCCATGGCGGTCATATTGAAGCCATAGGCCGAACCGTTGAGCCCAATCAACTGCTCTGCAGACAAGTTGGTCAACAGCAAGGAGCCCGCGATAAATGTGCCGGTCAGACCGCGGCCAGCTAAGAAATAACCATCTTGAGTGCCAGCGGTACCCCGTGTTTTCAGGTAGGAAATCAGTGCGACGACCGCCATACACGCAACGCAGCTGAAAACTGTAAAAAACAAATTGTCGCCGGACATCGTTACGCCTTTCTATTTGTCGCCAGTGTATGCGCGCATTAAGGCTTCTTGAAATGCCAACCCTTCAAAAAATGACTGGACGCGGATCCGTTCGTCGCGTCCGTGGGCTCGTATGTCAGTAACGTCGACCATAATCCCAGCTACTCCGTAAACAGGAATACCTGCTTGTCGGAAGAACAGGCCATCAGTCGCACCAGTGCTCATTACCGGTACCACAGTAACGCCGGGCCACAGGTTTTCTGTGATGGCGAGAATCGGGGCCATGATTTCTTCGGTTAGCGGTGATGGAGGGCTGATGTTTGGCGGTTTGACTGGCGTAATCGAGACGCCTGGATTGTTAATGACGTTTGCCAACTTGGCATGCACGGATGCTGGATCTACACCTGGAAGAATACGGCAGTTAACCGTGGCTTGGGCGCGTTGAGGCAGGGCGTTTTCAGCGTGTCCAGCGTCTAGTTGAGTTGCCACGCAAGTGGTACGCATACGGGCGTTAAAGCTGGGTTCGCGCGCTAAAATTGCAACCGCCGAGCTATCTGTAGGGTCAGCGAGTAGCTGATTCATGGCGTCGCTTTGTTCTGTCGGTAAAGTTTGTGCGGACTGCCGAAAGTATGCACGGGTCACTTCGTTCAATTGAACAGGAAAGTCATGTTGTTGAATCGCTGTTAAGGCCTGCACTAGCTCGTAAATTGCATTGTCTTTGCGGGGCAGGGAGCTATGGCCACCTTTATTGGTAACTTCGAGGGTATAGGACTGGTATACCTTTTCTGCTGCCTGCACCGAATTAATAAGTGGCTTACCCGCAAATATGCCGCCACCGCCGCCTTCATTGATGACGAATTCAGCGTCGACGAGTTCGCGGTGCTCCGCCAATAAATGTTGTACGCCGTTGACTGGTCCACCTTCCTCGTCTGCGGTGAGGGCAATAATAATATCGCGGTTTGGCCGATAGCCTTCTTTGAAGAGCTTGATGAGGTTCGCAACAGCGATTGCCGCCTCATCCTTGTCGTCGAGGGTACCGCGACCGTAAAAATAGCCTTCTCTTTCAAGAAAAGTGAAGGGGTCGACGGACCAATCTGCAGGATTCGCTTCCACCACATCGATGTGGGCTAGAAACAGAATGGGTTTAGCGGTTGGTGCTGGGCTGCGTAACCTGGCGACAAGGTTGCCTTTGTTGGGTGCAGGAATGACGACATGGACATCTCCTTTCGGAAAACCAGCATTAAGAAGCCGGTCTGCCATTGCTTGTGCCGCTTTTGTGTTGTCGCCAACGGATTGAGTGGTATTGATTTCGATTAGTTCGCGAAAGATTTCTACCGCTTTGAGCTCGTGGCTCGATAGGCTGTCTGCATAAACAGGGCATGTTGAGACTGCAAAAAGGCTTAGTGCCACAATTTGTTTTTGCAACTTTGGTAGGGTTCGGATTTGCACGTCGAAATCTCGCAAGTACTGAGTGCCTATTATGCGCGGATGGTGGTCAACTTTGGAGGTATAGTGGTCGGGTAGATTATTTTTTGTGAGGCATAGCCATGCTGGGCGGGTTGGGTTTTGAGGGTAGGCGAAACTGAGTTTAAATATTCTTAGTCGTTATCCTGCGTTGAGCTATCCCCTGTATCGGCGCTATTGGCTTGCATCACTGGCATCTGTAGGTGGATGGCAAATTTCCGCCATTGCGATGGGTTGGCTGGTATTCGAGCTTTCAGGCTCGGCTTTTGATTTAGGTGTGTTGGGTGCAGCTACCGCCCTACCTGCGATTATTCTGACGATTGCCGGTGGCGTTATTGCAGATCGATTCGAGAAGAGAGCCGTGCTCATTGTTACAACGGCGCTTAACGTTGTGTTGTTATGTGTACTGGCGGTGCTCGAATTCAGTGGCGTCGTCACTGTTTGGCATATCTGGCTTATCGCGGCTGCGATTTCCATTGTCAGTGGTGTCGATTGGCCTACGCGGCAGTCCTTTTTCCCTCATTTAATCGAAAAACCAGCACTTTTATCGGCGGTGGCTCTGAATTCTGTCCTATGGCAGTCAACGCGTATGGTATTACCCGCTTTAGGCGGCGTCATGCTGGCTTGGCTTCAAGCGGGTTATGTCTTTATGCTCGCAGCATTGGGGTATGGCATCATGTTGTGGGTGATCTTTGGGATTCGCCTGCATCTACCAGGATCCGTTACACAGTCGGTGTTGGAGCAGACCCGGGAAGGCGTTCGTTTCATTTTGCAAACGCCGCTGTTTCGGAATTTAATTCTCTTGTCCTATGCCACCATGTTTTTCTTGAGCGCCTACATGCAACTGATGCCAGCGTTCGCCGGTCTTTTTGAAGCAGGGCCTGCAGGCTTTGGGGTATTGATGTCGGCAACTGGCGTTGGCTCAATTACCGGTACTGCAATCGCGGGTGGATTCAAAGTTGGTCGGCACTATGGCAGCGTCATGTTGTTTGCAGCGTTGGCAGGCACGGTTTTTCTTTTCGCATTCGCAGCAACCGCCTTATTACCGAACTATGGGCTAGGGCTAGCTGTTGTCATGTTGGCCGCAGCTGCGACCTCGGTATTCTTGATATTCTCAACCACAGCGCTTCAGTCTCAAGTGCCAGATGAATTGCGGGGCCGGGTAATGGGTATCCACGGCATTACTTATAGCTTGATGCCAATGGGCGCGCTCCTAACTGGCTCGCTGGCACAACCATTAGGTACGGCTCAGGCGCTTATGGTGAGCCTGACAATTTACGTTTGCCTTTTGATGTTTCTAGGGTTTGGTAAAAAATCTATTCGCGACCTTTCCGCGCCTACTGATTGAGCGAATGGAGAGATTTATCTGGGTCTGGTAACGTAGAGCCGATTATTTTCTGGGAGAGTTTTCATCGATATTACTTATCAACAAGTGCCTCGTTTTGCACCAGGTGATGCCGAGGCCATGTCGTATTTGGATGAGCAGGGTTTTGTGGTGTTCGCGAATGCACTTTCATCTGGTGAGGCTGATCAAGCCATGTCGATGCTGTGGGATTACCTAGAAGAGCTCGGCACAGGGGTCGATAGAAACAATTCAAACACCTGGGATGATGACCGCTGGCCCACGGCTGTGCATGGTGCGATTTTACCAAGCATTGGTATTGGCCATTGCGCTGCGCAATGGTTTATTCGTGATGTAGCCAATGTTAAGCGCTGCTTCAGTCAAGTCTGGGATGATGAAGAATTGCTGGTTAGTTTTGACGGTGTCAGTTTATGGCGGCCCTGGGCTGAGAATGAGCAGTGGCGCACCAACGAAGGCTTAACTTGGATGCACATCGACCAACACCCCATTGGCAGGCCCGGTAAGCATTGTGTGCAAGGGCTAGTCAATCTATTGCCAACTGATGCCGGTATTGGCGGTAATATGGTGGTGCCAGGTAGTCATCGATTGTTCGAAAAAATTCCTCAGCTCTATGAAGAAAGGCTGGGTAGGATTCATCCGAGCATCGACCATTTTAGATTTCCAAGTAACGACCCTTTGCTCGGTGAATACCAACCGATAGTCGCGCACATGGAGCCCGGAGATTTGATGTTGTGGGATTCACGCACAATCCACTGTAGTGCAGCGGGCAGTGTAGGTTCATCGCCCCAAGGTATTTTACGCGCAGCGAGCTTGATTTGCATGATGCCTAAAGCAAAATCGAATCCGCAAGTTATCGCGCAACGTAAGGCTGCAATCGAGAACCGCACCTCGACCACCAACTGGAGTGATCGCTTCACTGACGCAGATCAATTCCCACAAATATTGGCCGCTGAGAATCGCGATCAGTACATTTGGCCAAAGGTACCTGAGCTGAATGCAAACCAACTGCGCTTGGTTGGTTGGGATGAGCAAGACATCGCCAGTTGATGCGTTGTTTTATTTTTATTTTTGCGTGTCTGACATTCTCCGGGTGTAAAGATCCGAGCTTGGCAGAGCTCAATCTACGTGGGCAGACCCCAAATCTTGCAGTTACCACGGACGGTAGTGTGGTACTGAGCTACCTAGTCGAAGCAAACAACACAACTTCATTGAGACATGCTTTGTTTGACCATGGCGAATGGCAACTGGGCGGCACCATAGTCGAGAAAGAAAACCTGTTAGTGAACTGGGCAGATTTCCCGTCCGTCGTACCTGTATCAGAGGACCTTTGGGTAGCGCATTGGCTTGAACGAATGCCAGGCGAGGGTTATGCGTACCAAGCAATGCTCGCGCGTTCAAATGATGCGGGTAACACCTGGGGCACATCAGTGATGATTCATGACGATGTTTCGTCAAGTGAGCACGGTTTCGTTAGCTTGTATTCCACCGATGCGGGTGCCATTGGCGCTGTATGGCTTGATGGTAGTGAGTATGGTGCTGGACTTGAAGACCCACAGATGCAACTCCGTAGTGCTGTGTTCTCACAAGCGCTGTCTAAAGTAGAGGAATTGATAGTTGATGGTCGGGTGTGTGACTGCTGCCAGACAGATGTCACAGTCTATGATGGCGCGCCAGTCGTGGTTTATCGTAACCGTGGTGATCTAGAAATCAGGGACATTAGCATCGCTCGATTCGACGATGGGCTTTGGCACTCTTCAGCGGTGGCTGAAGACGGTTGGCAGATAAACGGCTGTCCGGTGAATGGTCCGGCAATTGATGCTGAGGAAGGCGTCATGGCTGTCGCCTGGTTTACCGCGCATCCTGAGGATCGAGTGTACTTGGCATTTTCGTTAGACGGCGGTCGATCGTTTGGAGCAAAGGTATTAGTTTCGAATAACCGACCTGTTGGTCGAGTAGACGTTTTGGTCACCGCGGCAGGCGACGCCCTGGTCAGTTGGCTCGAAATGGGCTCAGGCGCACTCAATGTAGCCCGGGTTCAGCAAGATGGTGAGACCGGTAAACCTATCGCCATTGCGAAAATGGCAACCCACAGAGGCGCTGGGTTTCCGCAGATGGTGCAAAATAGGGACAGCTTAGTGTTCGCCTGGACGGACACCAGTGAAGCGCTACCCAGAGTGCGGACAACAACGATTTCCATAGACACGTTAAATTAGAGGACGAAGTAGAGATGAAGCTATATGACTATGCTGGAGCCCCAAACCCACGTCGGGTAAAAATCTTCGCAGCTGAAAAAGGTATTGAGCTTGACCTCGTTCAAACCGACATGGGTAAGCGAGAACACAAAACAGACGACTTCATCGCTAAAAATCCGAGTGGCAAAATACCAGTTTTAGAACTCGATGACGGCACCTGCATTGGTGAATCTATTGCAATTTGCAGATACCTGGAGGCGATATGTCCGGAGCCAAATTTGTTTGGTTCTACAGCTGTTGAGGCTGCGATAATTGAAATGCATCACCGACACATTGAACTTGAGCTTTTTTCGCAAGTCGGCACCTCCTGGGTGAACGGCCCGATAGTTGGAAAGCTATTTGAAGGCCAGATTGTGCAAATACCGCAAGCCAAAGATCGTAGCGATGGCCTTACGCACGAGTACTACCAGCGACTCGACAAAGCATTTGGTGAAAACGAGTATGTGGCGGG
>JBNMMV010000068.1:0-14678 GCA_051270205.1 Limisphaerales bacterium | reverse complement strand
GGAAAAATTCGCATCGTTTGGAGTGGGTCAAAAAGAGAACAGCGAAGGTGACGGTACCGATGGTCTGCTGCAGATTCTAGCTGACAAGACGATCGACCCACGCACTGGTGAGTTGATGGGGCGGTTTATTAGCGAAGAGCGTGATACCGGCAGACAGCTCATTAAGGCGTTCAAAGCGATGCAACGGAGAAAACCCGCCAAGAAAACTCCGGCCAAGAAAACTCCGACCAAGAAAGTCCGAGCAAAAGCCTAGAGATCGCCAAACTTATTCATCGATGATCTGTACGAATCTGATAATTGCTTCCTGAAATTCCGGGTGATCGAGAGTGAATCTATGTCGGTTGGCGAGGCTTTTTCATGGGTAGCAATAGTGACAAAGGACGATTCGTAGTGATGGTTGAAATGCTGCATTAGGAAGTTGGCTCGCTACCCGCTCACTCGACGATAGTGAGGTCCAACGCGTACACGATCTCCAAGCCATCGGGGTCGTCGCGGGTACCCCAGTTCCGACCACCCAAGCTCTCATAGAATCGCCTAGCTGGTCCGTTGGCGGCCAATACAGCAATGTGCAGTGTAGAAATACCAAGGTTACGATAGTGGTCAATCGCCGCTTTAACCAACCTGTGCCCTATTCCTGAACGTTGATAGGAGACATCGACGTATAGCGACCCCACTTCGGCGCAGTTAGTCGCCGTGATCTCACTCGCTGCAACCGCTATGACCTGGTCTTCATCAGTTGCTACGAGTATCTGAGCCGACCCACCGTCCGCCTCCCGAATCGTCCGACGCCAGCCTTTTTCGGACTCCGCGTATCCCCACCCATCTCGACGTTGTTGAAAAGCTTCGTCAGAGACATGTCCTTTGTGCGCAACAAACCAAGTATCGACGATGACGCGAGCCATCGCCGGAGCATCGTCTGGTGATGCGGATCGAATTCTAATCATTAGTAGCGCATATCGCGTGCGTCCAACATAGCTGTGATAATCCGATAGCCGCTACGACCACGGCGGGTCGTTCGGTCTAGGAAACAAAAAGATCAACTAGATTTTCGATCAACGCAGCACCGATCCAGGTCAACGGCACGATGATCAAGTAAAGGCTAAGCCTAGCCATCATGCTAATGTCGAAAGGCCACTCCCTAATACTTGCTACTTCCCTGCGCACAGCAAGCAAGGGCGCAAGGGGAGCGTAGTCATCTGAACTACTATTGTAGCGCAGCTCGTCAATCTGCTGCTGTACGTGTCGAAGTTCAGCTTGTTTTGCCGTTTTCAAAGCCTTGTGGATTGGCCAAACCGCTGGGAAAAACATAAATATCATTGCGACAGTGGTGGCGACCAAGCCCGGTATCGTTGTCCAAGGGTCCGCGCTGCTGTCTAACCACATAATCGAAAAGGATGCCTGCGCACCGATGACAACCAAGGTAGAGCTGACGGCCATGCGGCCAAATGGATTCAAAATAGTAGTGTTGAAGAGGTCGACCTCTACATCACGTGACAGTGTTCTGAACAAACGGGCGTTGTCAGTGAGGCAGGTGATCACAACAATGGTGGTGATCCATACCAAAAGCGGCACGATCGTTGTCAGCACATAGCCGATACCGTTGTTGATAAAACCGATTAGAAAATCCGCACTGCCGGTAATAATCCAGGTTTGCAAAACCCAGAAGGCAAACCCGATGAGTACTGCCGTGGTACGCCATCTGGTTGATTTGTGGGTTATGGCCAGGCAAAGATAATCAGCGCGATCGTCGCTTATGCGTAGCGTCTGTATCAGCTCCCGCAAAGATTCTTCGGTGCGGCTACTAACAAAATGAAACACGGGAATAATGTAACTGATGATGACGCAGAAGAATAAGCCGATGGGCCAGGAAAATATCTGGAAGTCCTGTGGTTTGAGATAATCAGGTAACCAAATTAGTGCGGCCACGAATAGGAACAGATAAAGCGCGCACCACCAACGGCCGAATCTTCCTGTTGGCACAAGCCGAAGTAACCAAATACGTTTCATAGTGGCTCTCTTAAGACATTCACGGTATCGGCTCGATCAGACAGAGGCAGACTAATAACTTCGAGCCGAGACGCCCCACTTTCCGTTCTGTTTTGTCAGTATCCATAGACCGTCGATCTGGCTATAACCTTCTCCGCTAGAATTGTATCTAGTAAAGCGGACTAACATGTGGACTTTATCAGTGAGAGTGAAAACCGAATTCATCGTATCCAATTCGCTATGCTTCCAATCTTCTCGTTTTCTCAAGCTATCGAAATCGATCTCGAAAGGTTCATTGTTTACACGCATTCCACCGCCATCCCCCAATAGAACGCTTGGATAGTGCGACAACGACGCAAGCCTTGTGTGATTTTCAGTATTAAATGCTTCAAAGAAGTTCGAGATAACTTCGCGTGCTTGCCTCTCAGCTTCCTCACGATTCTGCGATTGCGCGTGTGAAATGGTCGAGATGCAAATTGTAAGAGAGAACAACACCAGGGCACGATACATAGACCACTTCCTATCCAACTGAGACGGCAAAGGTTTGAAGTTACTTGAATTGTGCTGGTGCAACAACGCGACGATCAGAGTTGATGTCCTTGTAGAACCAACAGTCCTCTCGTATGGTTCGAAAACACTTGGTATTCGGAAGGATTAATATTTACCCGTGAAATTCGGATTACACTTAGATGCATCAATCAATCGTAGCGCCACCTCAATAATTTCTCAGTGGCAGAAACTCGTCTCCATTGCAGACGCATCTGGGTTCGATTACGTAAGTGTTGTCGATCATCTTGTACCCTTTCCAAATTTCGGGCCAAATTTCGGGCCAAATTTCGGGCCAAATTTCGGGCCAAATTTCGGGCCAAATTTCAAGCCAATCGACACCCCTCTGTTCGACCCGTGGCAACTTCTTACCGCTTTCGCAACTCAAACTAAAAGCGTCACGCTACTTACCCTTGTCAGCAATGCTTCCATCTCTCATCCAACTCGCCTCGCAAAACAGGCATCCACATTAGACATCATTAGCCAAGGTCGCATGATGCTGGGTTTGGGGGCGGGTGGTTATGAAGCAGATGATAGTGCGTTAGGTATTAATCGCCGCTCGCAAAAAGAACGAATCGCTCGACTAGACGAACGTGCAGACATTCTTAGGATGCTCTGGACCGGTGGGGAAACTTCATATCAAGGACGGTGGCATAGTCTGGATTGCTACACGAGTTCACCTCCACCGCTTGGTGAGCCGAGATTGCTCATCGCTGGTAAAAGTAAACCGGTTCTCCGGATCGCCGCACACCGAGCATCTGCTTGTAATTTCGCATTCACAGATTCGACCGAGCTTAAGATTTTGATCGCCCAATTTGAAGATATCTTGGAGCTCACCACAAAAACCTTGGACGATATCGAAGTAACGTTGCTTGATCGTGTCTTTATCGGTGCTTCAAACGAAGACGCGAATCGTGCATGGCAAGACGCGGGCGCCCCAACTGTCAAGGGACACCCGGGGATAATCGGCGGAGCAGAATTGTTGGTGGAAAACATTACCAAGCTCGAAGAAGTGGGTGCCGACACGCTTTTCTTAATGTTTAATAATTTGGAAGCGCTACAACGATTCTCCACGGATGTCGTTAGTCAATTTCAAAAATAGCTTTCACATTTTAAATCCACGACTTGTCTTTCGACCCGACCTGGCCGATTCCAGGCGCTAATAGTCCTTGCCCGGGAACATGGTTCACTTCGATCCGTATTCCATCAGGGTCTTCAAATAGGACTGAGTAGTATCCAGGCGCAAACCCATCTACATCGGGTGCGTGGACGATTTTTGCACCAAGATCCTTAGCAATCACGAACACCTCATCGACGTCCTCGTAGCTTCGTACTCTTATGCAAAAGTGGTGCAGCCCAGGATGGCGTTGTTTGAAGGATTCTTCAGCGTACTCAGGGCTTGCCGGAGATATAACGATGCCCGTTCGACCACCAACACCGTAAAGGCTTGTGGGTGTATCCGATACAAGGGTCATGCCGAATTCAGTAAACAGGCGCCGATAGAACGGTATCGAACGCGCCATGTCACTGACAGTTAGCTGAATATGCGCAATTCCGTTGATATCAACCATTCTAACCACCTCCGCGGGACTCGTTTACCAATGAGAGTGCTCTTCAAACATGAAATTTACTACCACGTGATACACTCTACGGCTGAATTTTCGGAGATCGGATGTGCAAATGCGGATAAAACTATTGGTCGCCATCTTGCTGATTGCAGCGATGGGCGGGTGCGGAATCAATGACATCCCAACCTACGACGAAAAGGTAAAGTCAGCTTGGGGACAAGTACAAAATCAATATCAACGTCGCGCCGATTTGATTCCCAATCTGGTAGAAACGGTTAAGGGTTTTGCCGCTCAAGAGAAAGACACATTAACAGCTGTGGTTGAAGCACGATCGAAAGTCTCCTCTATGCAAGTCTCACCAGAACTGATCAACAACCCCGAACAACTACAAAAATTTGAAGCCGCTCAACAGCAACTTTCTGGCGCGCTCAGCCGCCTCATGGTTGTGGTCGAACGTTACCCCGACCTCAAGTCCAATCAGAACTTCCTAGCGTTACAATCTCAGTTAGAGGGCACAGAAAACAGAATTAGTGTAGCTCGACGAGACTATATTGGCGCGGTCGAAATCTTTAACACTGAGATTCGCACCTTTCCAGGACGCCTCTGGCACTCAATGATGTACAGCGATCTCGCGATGCGAGAAGTTTATGAAGCCACTGCTGAAAATGCTGATTCGGCGCCAGCAGTGAAATTCTAATGGATCCAATGCGAGTACTTGTCTTAATTGTCTTCTTGCTGCCAGTGGCGACCAATGCGGCAGCGACCTTCCCGCCCCTTAGCGGTCGCGTGGTCGACGAAGCCAACATGCTTTCAGCCAACGCAGAAGGTCACATAGCTTCACTAAGTGCAGCCCATCAAAAAGCCACCACCAATCAGGTCGTGGTGGCAACGTTTACAGATCTGCAAGGCTACTCTATTGAAGAGTTTGGCTACCAACTCGGGCGGGACTGGGGCATAGGCCAAAAGGACAAAAACAACGGCGTTTTATTGGTCGTCGCTAAAACTGAACGCAAAGTACGAATAGAGGTCGGTTACGGTTTGGAAGGCGAGCTAACGGATGCGATCGCAAGCAACATCATCAATGCCGTGATTACACCCCGTTTCAAACGCGCCCAATTCGATCAAGGTATCGTCGCAGGAACCGAAGCGATAATCGCCGCACTCGGTGGCCAATACCAAATGGTACAAAGCCAACAGCGGAATGAAGGGCAAGGGTCTTCTCTATGGAAGCTTTTGGCATTTATCGTTTTCTTCTTCATCATGCCAGGCATGTTTGGTAGACGCAGGTTTTTTGGCGGAATGCTGCTCGGCAGCATTCTTGGCAGTAGTATTGGTCGTTCTTCTGGCGGCGGCGGTGGATTTGGCGGTGGCGGCTTCGGTGGCGGCGGTGGCGGTTTCGGTGGCGGCGGCGCAAGTGGAGGCTGGTAATGACCCTATTAACTGAAAGCCAAGCAAGTCAGGTAGCAGACGCCATTACGCAAGTCGAAACGCACACCGATGCGGAGCTTGTAACAGTGCTTGCTAAACAAGCCGACGACTACCTCTACATTCCAACACTGTGGGCCGCGCTGCTCGCTTTAGTCAGCCCAGGTATTTTGTTAATCACCCCATTTTGGCTAGATGTCGCAGATATTCTCCTCTTACAGCTAACCACCTTCATTGCGTCTGCCTTGTTTTTGCGTATTCCTGCTGTATTGAGACGAATCATTCCAAAATCAGTGAAACGTTGGCGTGCCTCTAACATGGCAAGACGGTGTTTTTTAGAAAACAATTTACACCACACCAAGGGAGAATCTGGCCTCTTGATCTTCGTCGCTGAAACCGAACGCTACGTTGAAATTTTGGCTGACAGAGGCATTGACCGACATGTTGACCCTGCCGCGTGGCAGACCATCGTTGATGAATTCACAGAAAAGCTACATGACAAGCAAACGCTAAACGGCTTTCTAGGCGCAATAAATCAGTGCGGGGGAATCCTCTCGACACACCTACCTGCCACCGAACAAAAGAACGAATTGGCTAATCACTTGATCATCATTGAGTAGTCTTGGAATAGAACCGGTAGCCGCACATGCCTAACTGCGAGTCGACGATTAAACATCTGTGCGTTTGGACTGTGCTGGTACTTTTAGCGTCATGTAGCAAAGTCGCGACTGCAACAGAGCCGGGGTCACCAACTTACCAAACCACTTTCACCGCAACATTTTCTAGCTCAAAACCTTTCGCTGAAGTGGCAATTCACCTCACTCAAGACAGCGCGGTCGCACTGGAATTTGACTTCGATGCGCCAAGCGGATCCTACAAACTCCTCTCCGCTGACGGCAACGTAGTCGAAACGGATCAGCGCATACGCTGGAACCCACCCGCCACCGGTGGCGTGTTTCGCTACTCATTTGCGATAAATGAGCACGCCAAAGATCGACAAGATTCCAAACACACCAATACTTGGGCGATCCTGCGATTAGGCGATCTATTTCCTCGCGCCAAAGTTCGCACCTTAAAAGGCGCGTCCAACACGACGAAGGTCGAATTGCGCGGACCGCACACTTGGTCGTTCGAGAGTGGCTACGGATCCCTCAAGCAACCAAAAATGTTGCCTGCGGGCGAACGGGCGTTCAATCGCCCGGAAGGTTGGCTGATTGCAGGGGAACTTGGCACTCGCCGAGATATCATCAGTGGTATCAAGGTCGCAGTTAGTGCACCAACTGGTACTGCTTATCGTCGGATGGACACGCTGGTATTTCTGCGCTTGGTTCTGCCAGAATTGCAGAAACTTATTCCAACCTTACCCGAGCGTCTTCTTATTGTTGGTGCGCCCAGCTCAATGTGGCGCGGTGGTCTCTCTGCACCTGGTTCTCTCTACATTCACAATGAGCGCCCATTGGTTAGCGAAAACAGCACTTCAACCCTACTTCATGAACTGGTGCACATCAGCGGTGTGCATTCTGCTGAAACAGGGTCTGATTGGTTGGTTGAAGGTTTGGCAGAATACATTGGCTTGCTCGCCTTACAGCGCGCGGGTGGGATATCACTTGAACGCATGAATGGAACCCTAGAGAAGCTTGGACAATGGGTTGCCAAGGATGGCGGCAAACTGACCGACCCGTCGAAAGGTGCTGATACCGCAGCAGCAGTGCTCATACTGCATCAACTACACCAAGAACTGGCGGCCCAAGATATCGCATTCCAGACCCTCCTCACCGCGCTCAGCAAAAAAAGCGAGTACTCAAAAGCGGCTCTCTCTCGGTCGATGCAGCACTTACTCGGGTACCCGAGCGAGGTTCTCGACGCCCTCTGAGATCGATAAGCTGATCGAGTAGTACTTGTTTTTTTCTAAAAGAAGGCGTAAACCAGTAACAAGACACGCAGTCGTTCTCACAGCGAGCTTATCCTTCTAGGGGGGTGATATGGCAATTGGAGTAAACGACGGTGCAGTTCAGGCCGCCTCAATTACTCATCTGAATGCAAATTTAGATGCAAGCCAGAATCTCTGGCCATTCCTTATTTATGCGCTCTCAGTCGCCACTTTGCTGGCTGTGACATTGCTAGTTGCGCGCGCGATTAGTGATCGGACACATCACACCGAAGCCACCGACCTGCCCTTCGAATCTGGCGTAGTCCCAGTAGGCAGCGCCGATCAAACGCGCCTCACCATAGAGTTTTATTTGATCGCAATGTTCTTTGTCATCTTCGATCTAGAGACTATTTTCATCTTTGCCTGGGCGGTGGCATTTTTCGAGCTCGGCTGGCGCGGCTATTTCGGTGCCAGTCTATTTATCATCATTCTACTGGTCGCGCTGGTCTATGAATGGCGTACCGGAGCGCTAGATTGGGGAATGCTACGTAGACGCGGGCGTGGCGCTTACGCAAGTAACGATAACGAATCCGCATCGGTCGAGGTCAGCTGATGCGCTGGGAACTCATCGATGTGAAACCTGGTGAATCGATGAGCGCATCGGAAACCGCTTACAATGACCAGGTAAGCGAAGGATTCCTCATGGCCCGACTTGAAGACCTAGTGGCATGGGGTCGTGCACACTCGGTCTGGCCTTTTAATTTCGGATTATCCTGTTGTTATGTCGAAATGGCGACATCGTTTACATCGCGACACGATATAGCACGGTTTGGTTCTGAAGTGATCCGAGCGACTCCACGCCAGGCTGACTTGATCGTTATCTCTGGCACCGTCTTTCGCAAGATGGCCCCAGTAATCCAACATTTGTACGAACAATTGTTAGAGCCAAAATGGGTTATTTCCATGGGCTCTTGCGCAAACTCCGGCGGCATGTACGACATCTACTCCGTTGTCCAGGGAGTTGATAAGTTTCTGCCTGTGGATGTCTATGTACCAGGTTGCCCGCCTCGCCCTGAAGCCTTAATGCAAGGATTGGTGATGTTGCAAGAAACTATTGCTGCACACCCCCGTCCCTTAGCACGGGTAGCAGGCGAGCAAACTCTACCAGAAACGCAACCCAGTCAACGAGATCTACACACCGCGCAACGCATGCGTGTGAAGGACCTGGCTTCGCCAGATACGGTAGGCGATGCACCTACCTCAAAGGATTTGTTAGGGAAGGCGAGGGAAAATAAGTGACGTAGGAACTACATACCATGTCTGATGTTGTTCTCGAAGCACCTGAAGCACTGCCGGAGGTTATCCACCACCTTCAGGACCGGTTTGGGTCCGAGATCCAGGTGCAAACGACGATTGATTGCATACCTACAGTCTGGGTACAACGCGAACGACTGATCGACATACTACGCCATCTAAAAGAACATCCTGACTGCGCCTACCAGATGCTCTTCGACCTTTCCGCCATTGATGAGCGTGCTCGCAGCCATCGTGATGGACAACCCGCAGCTGATTTTACCGTCTTCTACCACCTCCTCTCACTGTCTCGTAATGGAAAGACGCGCAACGCAGAAATCCGCATCAAGGTGGCGTTATCTAACCGCTACCTAGTGGCGCCTTCGGTAGTCGCTGTCTGGCCCAATGCGAATTGGTATGAACGCGAAGTCTTCGACATGTTTGGCATCGACTTTGCTGGCCATCCCAACCTTTCGCGCATCATCACACCGGCGGATTGGCAAGGTCATCCATTGCGCAAAGAACACCCTGCACGGGCGACGGAGATGGATCCGTTCCGCATGACACCTGAGTTCCACAAAAGCCAGCAGGAAAGTCTCCGCTTCGTGCCCGAGGATTGGGGGATGAGCCTGGAAGCCAAGCACACCGACTTTATGTTCTTGAACCTCGGTCCTAATCACCCGAGCGTACACGGAGTTTTTCGCATTGCACTGCAGCTAGATGGCGAGATTATCGTCGAAGCCGTCCCCGATATTGGCTATCACCATCGTGGTGCCGAAAAGATGGGCGAACGTCAATCTTGGCATACCTATATCCCCTACACAGACCGCATCGACTATCTCGGCGGTGTGATGAACAACCTTCCCTACGTCATGGCCGTCGAACAGATGGCGGGCATCAAGGTGCCGCCTCGCGCTCAAATAATTCGCATTATGCTGGCTGAATTGTTCCGCATCTCAAGTCACCTGGTGTTCTACGGCACCTTCGCCCAAGACGTAGGTCAGCTCTCCCCGGTGTTTTACATGTTCGCGGATCGGGAGCGGCTTTTTACCATTATCGAAGCGATCACCGGCGGGCGTATGCATCCTGCGTGGTTCCGCATCGGCGGTGTTGCTCAGGATTTACCACAAGGCTGGGATGTCATGATTCGCGATTTCATTGACTACATGCCAAAGCGACTAGATCACTACCAAAAGATGTCCATGGACAACGGTATTTTGAAGCGACGTGCCATTGGTGTCGGCGCTTACGATACCGCCGAGGCACTTGATTGGGGCATTACCGGACCTGGGCTGCGTGCCACCGGTTTCGACTGGGATCTACGCAAAGTTCTGCCCTACGGTGGCTATGATCAATTCGAATTTGACGTGCCGACGGCTGAACATGGCGATACCTACGACCGTGCGGTAGTGAGAGTAGAAGAGATACGCCAAAGCTTACGCATCATCCGACAGTGCCTAGACAACATGCCAGGTGGGGCTTACAAGTCGGACCACCCCCAGACCACACCGCCCGTGAAAGAGCGGACTATGCACGACATCGAAACCCTCATTCATCATTTCTTGAATGTCAGTTGGGGACCCGTGGTACCTCCTGGGGAATGTTCAATGATGGTGGAAGCGACCAAGGGACTGAACGGCTATACCCTAGTTTCCGATGGTGGCGGCATGTCTTACCGCACCCGAATACGTGCCCCCAGTTTCGCACACCTGCAAATGATCCCGTTGATCAGTCGCGGATTCATGATTGCTGATCTAATCGCCATTATCGCCAGTATCGATTTCGTCATGGCGGACGTGGACCGATGAGGACGGGCACGCCATGAGCGTCGGGGCTGACACCATCAGCGCGCTTTCTATCGAGGAAGTGCAAGCCATCGAAGCTGAGATCAGCCACCTGCCAGATCGGCAGTCGGCTGCTATCGAAGCTTTGCAAATTATTCAACGTGCGCGCGGTTGGGTGTCGGACGAAAGTGTTCACGCTGCAGCCAGTTTGCTGGGTATGTCAGCCGCCCAACTAGACAGCATCGCGACTTTTTACAACCTCATTCATCGCCGCCCTGTAGGTCGCCATGTGGTAATGGTTTGCGACAGCGTCAGTTGTTTTGTCATGAACGGCGAAAACCTGCGTGCTCGGGTACAAAGCTGCCTTGGCATCGGCATGGGCGAGACCACAGACGATAACCGTTTCACGCTACTGCCAATAGTCTGCTTGGGCGCTTGCGACCGCGCACCTGTGATGATGATTGACCAGCAATTATTTGGCGTCGGCGAAACAGACGATCTCGAAGCAATAATTGGAAAATTCGCGTGATGGACCATCGACCACTTACTCAACGAATTGACGCGGCCGGAGGCTTCGTCGATTTTGCAAGCTACGAAGCGGCACAGGGCTATCTTGGTGCTCGACAAGCGGTCACGACCATGACACCCGAGGAAGTTCGCGAACTTGTTAAGGCTGCTCACTTACGAGGCCGGGGTGGCGCCGGTTTTCCTACCGGGCTTAAGTGGGGATTTGTGCCTGGTGCAGAAGCGTCCACACCGGGGCATACCTACTTGGTGTGTAACGCTGATGAGATGGAACCTGGCACCTTTAAAGACCGTTACCTGATGGAAAACGACCCACACCTGTTGATAGAAGGCATGGTGATCGGTGCCTACGCCATCGGTGCGGACCAAGCCTACATATTTATGCGCGGTGAATATCACGAGGCTTATCACAAGCTTACTGCCGCCATAGAGAGTGCACAGCAAAAAGGCTATCTCGGTGAATCTGTGTTCGGTTCAGACTACGCACTAGACTTATCTATCCACAGGTCGGGGGGGCGCTATATCTGTGGTGAAGAGACCGCGCTATTGAACGCTCTGGAAGGCAAACGTGGGCAACCCCGAACCAAGCCTCCATTCCCGCCTGCCAGTGGCGCTTGGGGACGACCCACCATTGTAAACAACGTCGAGACGCTCTGTAACGTCCCAGCCATCCTGCGCGAAGGAGCCGAGTGGTATAAAAATCTTGGTCTTGGTGAAGACTCTGGCACCAAACTTTACGGCGTATCCGGGCGCGTCAATCGTCCCGGTTTGTGGGAGCTACCCATTGGTACCAGCATCCGCGAAATCATTGAAACCCATGCAGGGGGTATGTGCGAAGGTTATCGGTTGCGTGGAATCTTACCGGGTGGCGCCTCCACTGATTTTCTTACCGAGGAACATCTAGACCTGGCCATGGACTACGGCACCATTGCGGCTGCGGGTAGTCGCATGGGCACGGGCACCATGATCTTGATGGACGATTCCGTCTGCCCTGTGGCCATGGCGCGCAATCTACAACACTTCTTCGCCCAGGAATCTTGTGGCTTTTGCACACCTTGCCGTGAAGGTTTGCCCTGGATCGAGCAGCTGCTGGCCGACATCGAATCTGGCGACGGTCGCGCTGGCGACCTTGAGCTGTTAGAGCACAACGCCGCCTACATCGGCGCGCCCGGCAATACCTTTTGTCTACATGCCACGGGTGCGATTGAACCGCTGGCAAGTGCGTTGAAGTATTTCCGAGAAGATTTCGAAGTGCACATCCGTGACGGCGCGTGCCCCTGGCACTCTGGCGCTAATGGCCAGGAGGAACCCCCAGCATGACAACCATCAACATCGACGGCCAGGATTACGAGGTGCATGAGGGTGATAACTTGCTGTCCGCCTGTTTGTCTCATGGCTTAGATCTGCCCTATTTCTGCTGGCATCCTGCCATGGATTCAGTGGGTGCCTGTCGTCAGTGCGCGGTAGTGAAATATCGAGACGAGGAAGACCAACAGGGAAGTCTCACCATGGCGTGCATGACGCCGGCAAAAGACGGTGATCGAATCGCAATAAGTGCACCAAACGCCGTCGACTTTCGTGCATCTGTCATTGAATGGCTAATGGAAAACCATCCCCACGACTGCCCAGTCTGCGAGGAGGGTGGCGAGTGCCACCTGCAAGACATGACCGTCATGACAGGCCATGCCACGCGCCGTTACCGTGGCTTGAAGCGAACCTTCGAAAACCAATATCTCGGACCGCACATTAATCACGAGATGAATCGATGTATTACCTGTTATCGATGCGTGAGGTTTTATCAAGACTATGCAGGCGGTACAGATTTGGCCGCCTTTGGATCGCGCAGTCGCATGTATTTCGGCCGCGCCGAGCCCGGTGTGCTGGAAAGTGAGTTCAGCGGCAACTTGATCGAGGTCTGTCCAACCGGTGTGTTCACTGATAAGCCGTTTAGCGAAACCTATACGCGCAAGTGGGATCTGCAGTCTGCACCTGTTGTTTGCACGGGCTGTTCAGTTGGCTGCAATCTGCACGCCAGTGAGCGCTATGGCCAGCTAAAACGTATCCACAATCGTTATCACCCGGAACTGAATCGCTATTTCATTTGTGATCGAGGCCGCTTTGGCATGGGCTATGTGAACAGCGCCTCGCGTATTCGCCACACTGGAGAACGTATTGGTGAAAGCCTTTTTCGCCAAATAGAACCGCAGACCGCCATTACCCAGGTTGCCGGTATGCTGGCGAACGGGTCCGTGATCGGTATCGGTAGCCCGCGCGCTTCTTTAGAAGACAACGCTGCGCTACGCATGCTAGTGGGTGCCGATAATTTCAGCCCAGGCCTAGATACTCGCGAGGCAGCGTGTCTGGATGCCGCCGTCGCAACAGGCCTAAACTCACCTTCCCTAGCGACAATGGAATCTGCCGATGTTGTGCTGATCCTCGGCGAAGACCTACTCAATACAGCACCCAGAGTGGCTTTGGCGCTGCGCCAGGCTACACGCAACGTGTCGTATGATATGGCGCAAGATGCTGGCATTCCACTTTGGCAGGATGCTGGCGTACGCGGCCATGCGCAGGATGCAGTTAACTCAGTTTATAGCGCCACCATGCTACCGACCCGCCTTGATGACATAGCGACCGACACATGTTACGCATCGCCCGATGATTTAGTGCGAACCGCGACGGCTATTGCCTCTGCATTGGAAGGCATTGGTGGTGGTACGTCAGATCCCTTTCAGGCCAACGTTATTGATGCTCTTCGTGGTGCCAAACAGCCGCTGATCGTGACCGGCATGACATGCGCGTCGCCTGAACTGATCAATGCTGCGGCGCGCATTACCCGCGCTCTCGATGATGGAGATCGAACCCCAAATCTGGCAATCACAGCGAACGAAGCCAACAGCTTTGGCGTGCATCGACTGGGCGGACTGAATTTGGAGCAGGTTTTGGACACTGCGGCTCGCGGCGAAGTGAAGACGTTAGTGATCGCAGCCAACGACCTTTTTAGGCGTGCCTCGAAAGAACAGGTGACCAAAGCCATCAGCGCGGTTGATCACATCATTGTGCTTGATAGTCTCGACAACGCCACCGCAGACAGAGCTGACTTGGTTTTACCGGCGGCCACGGTAATTGAATCAAGCGGCACACTCGTCAACTACGAAGGCCGTGCGCAGCTTAGTTATCAAGTATTCCAGCCAGTAGATGATATACGCCCCATTTGGCAGTGGATAACGGCTGTCGCCGAGACAATTGGGCGCAACGAGTGTGTGTGGCAGACAGCGAATGATGTGCGAAAGGATCTTGCGAAGGTCGACGGCTTTGGGCAACTACTCGAGCTAGATGGGGAAACGACCCGAACCGGGCGACCCATCCCACGTCAAAGTCACCGTTACAGCGGTCGTACTGCGATGTATGCAAACGAAACGATGCACGAGCCGAAGGCGGCCGAAGATATTGACTCACCCTTTGCGTACTCGATGGAGGGCGCCGGAGTAGATGAAGGTCCAGCGGCCATGCCTTATACCTGGTCCCCGGGATGGAACTCAAATCAATCGGTCTTTAAGTTCCAGCATGAAGTAGGGGGCGCTCTGCGAGGAGGGCATCCCGGCACCTTACTCGCGCCAGTTGCAACACTAGCGGCGACCCCCGCGTCTGCCTCTTTTGCGTCTGCCCCATTGGCGTCAG
>JBNMMV010000067.1:0-14730 GCA_051270205.1 Limisphaerales bacterium | reverse complement strand
CGCCCGTTGGTTGAGGGTGACTGTGTTATCGACCTTGTAGATAGTCCGAATCTGCAGATGATCGTGTAGATTCTTACCCACGCCCGGTAGTGCGTGGTGGCAGGCAATGCCAAGTTCGCTAAGTTCTCCTGCGGCCCCTATGCCTGAGACGTTCAGCAGTTGTGGAGACGCGATTGAACCTGCTGCGAGAATTGTTTCGGTGCGCGCTTGGACGTTGAAAGAGGTTTTGGGTGTGCGCACTTGAACCCCGGTCACAGTCTTTTTGTCTTCACTGAAATTCAATGCGGTAACTTGGGCTTCGGTAACGACAGTTAAGTTGGGTCTTTTACGTATAGGGTCTAAGAAGGCGTGTGCTGCACTCCAGCGACGGCCATTCTTTTGGTTCATTTGAAAATAAGAATTGCCGAAATTGTCTCCGGTGTTGAACTCATCAATCTTCGGAATACCGGCTTGGGCGGCGCCATCACGCCATGCGTCCAAAATCTCCCAGTTGACGCGACGTTCTTCTACGCGTAACTCCCCAGAGTCTCCGTGAAATTCATCAGCGCCGTGCTGATAAGATTCAGATTGTTTGAATACGGGCAAGACGTCGTCCCACCCCCAACCTTTGTTACCAAGATCTGCCCAATGATCGTAGTCGCTGCGCTGTCCGCGCATATAAATCATGGCATTGATCGAGGAGCACCCGCCAATAACCTTGCCACGTGCGTAGCCGATGGAGCGGCCGTTTAGGCCGGGGTCTTCTGTTGTTTGGAAGCACCAATCGGTGCGCGGATTACCTATGGTGTAGAGATAACCCACCGGGATATTGATCCAGAAATAGTTGTCGTCTTTGCCCGCCTCGAGGAGTAAAACTGACTTGCTTGGATCGCTGGAAAGACGGTTCGCGAGAACGCATCCGGCTGTTCCAGCCCCTACTATGATGTAATCAAATTCCTGTTGCACGTGCCCCCCGCATGGCCTATTTCAAGCGGGCGGCAGTTTACCACGGAACTTACGCAGGTAAGGCTTGAGCGTCGAAGTAAAGCGCTGGCTGGGTGATGTTTAGCTGGTCGCGGACTTCATCAATGGGAAGTGTTAACAATGTTTCCCAGTCTTGACCTGGCAACCAGGCTGCTCGTTTGCCATCGCTGTAAGCGCGCCATGCGGCACGAACGACATCATTGCCATAGTAGTTGCGCAACTTTTGCATGCCGGCTAGGCATATAACGCCAACGCCACGGTTTTTAGTTTGGGCGTAGGTGAAGGCGAGCAGACAGACTTCACCCAGTTCGTCGCGACCATACTGGGTGAGGGTGTGCCACAAATCATGCATATCTCGTTGGCGCATTCCAAAGCGGGAGAGGTCGCCTGCCATATATTGGAATTCGCCGTCTTCTTCGCTGGCGTCTACTAAGCCCTCGGCGGAGATATTTTCGCTGGTTACAAAGTTCAGATAGTGTCGTCCCAGTGAATTTGGACCTAAGCTGGCCAACTTCTCGCGATCAATCAGGGTTGTCAACAAATCGCGTTCCTCGCAGAGCACCGCTTGTCCGGTTTCGGTTTTTCGAAATTTTGCCAGCCCATTTTGCAGAGCAGGACCAGAGAGTGCTCGAATAACGGTAAAGACTTCAGGTGTCTGAGACGGGTCGGCAATGAGTCTTCTAAGGGCTCGCCATGCGACGAGTGGCTGCATGCGTTGGGTTTGCATACTCAATCCTTTATCTGGTTATCAACATTGATGTAGATAATAACCTTATTAACATTAATGTCAATAGCCTTAATTCTATTTTGCGACTTAGTGTCTGAATGGGGCATCATGGCCCGATTACCAGAGGATACGATATTGACAGTTAGGCGTAGGCGAACCGCGGAAGAATCACGGGCTCTTATTTTGCAGGTAGCAGCCAAACGGCTCGCCGAATATGGCCTGGAAGGCCTGAATATTACCGGTGTGTCTCAGGAGGCTGGTATCTCACACGCCACGCTAATCCACCATTTTGGCTCAAGTGGTGGCATGCGCGAAGCGCTTGCAGACAAAATGACCCTCGATCTGGTCCAAGACCTTGTGTCTTCGTTCGACGGAAAAATGTCGCAAGTCGACATGACCCAGAATGTCTTTCACGCACTGTCCGCGGGTGGCCATGCGAAGTTAATCGCCTGGCTTGCAGTGGAAGGCGGACGCGAGAGTGGACAATCCGACGCAGTTGCTGAAGGTTTTAAAAAGTTGTTGTTGTCGATGAAAACTCTGGTTGAGGCGCGCGATGAAAAAGATCTACAGAATCTGATTCTGTTGGTTGGCAGTGCTGCAATTGGTTTCGGTCTTGCCGGAAACGTTTTGGCGCACCTGTTGGGTATGGATCAAAGTGAACTCGACTCTTTTCCAAACTGGATGACCGAGCACATCACCTAACGCTCTGTATAAGAGAGGCGGAAAATATATGAAGCTCTATATGGTACCTGCGGCACCTAACCCAACCAAAGTAATGCTCTACATCGCGGAGCGTGCGGAGTTGGGTACGGACTTGGGAATTGAAACGGTATTGGTTAACACGTTGAAAGGCGAGCATAAGGCGCCAGAATATTTAGCCCGCAATCCTTTCGGTACGGTGCCTGTGCTTGAAGTATCTGAGGGTGAGTATTTAACTGAATCGCTTGCTATTATTCAATATTTGGAAGATTTGTTTCCAGATGGGAGCCTACTCGGCACTGACCCCTTAACGCGAGGACAAGCGCGTGACCTGGAACGCATCGTTGAGCAAAAGGTCGCGGGTCCGTTGTCGCGGTATGTTCACGTTACCAATTCACCGTTTGGTCTACCTGCTGATCCAAAGGCTGCTGCAGAAATCGAGGCGAGTTTACCCTTGGCGTTTGACTACTTGGAACGATTTTTAGCGGACGGTCGGCCCTATCTCATGGGCGATCAAGTCTCACTAGCCGACATCACCTTACAATCGGGGTGTCAGTTCGCGCGCTTTGGAAAAGTGGATTTAATCAGTGAGCGTAAGCTACTCAAAGATTGGGATGATCGATATCGAGCCAGGCCCGCTTCACAAAGAGTTTTGAAGTTTTAGTAGGCAAAAAAAACCCGCTTAGGTAGCGGGTTTTTGATGACTTGAAGCGTACCGTCTTAGGCTGCTTGTTCGTTGTAATTTTCTAGCTGTTGCAGCGCATTGCTCAATGCAGTGTAAAACCTTTCTGGGTTGAAATCGTCTTCCATTAACTCGTACAGATCTTCTGTTTCTTGCTGATTGTCATAATCACTCATATCACACTTCCCTTTGTCAGTTAACAATTTTCGGTTAAACCGTTAGGAAGATATTAAGTGAAGGAGAACTGTTCTCTGTGAACTGGTTCTCCTTTACGTGATTTCGTAATCAGCCCATTTTAGAGCATTTCTTCTGCAATTAAGGACAACGCTTCGGGTTGTTGTGCACCGAGTAGCATGGCGCCAACGTGACCGTTGCTGCCTGCCTCTTTCCAACGAGACAAACGATCCCTAATTCGGTCTGCAGGTCCCACCAGGTGAACGGCGTCGATAAGTTCGGCGGGTACTGCCGCGGCGGCCTCGTCTTTCTTACCTGAAAGGAACAGGTCCTGTATTTTCACTGCGGCTTCTTCGAACCCCAACGCCTTGGCGTAGTTGTTGTAGAAGTTTTTGTCGCGCGCGCCCATGCCGCCAATGTAGAGCGCCATGCTGGAGCGAATGGGTTGCATACACTTCTCAACATCATCGCCGATAATCACGGTTACGAAGGGTGATACTTCGAATTGAGTCAAATTTTTATCGCCCGCCTTGGCGAAACCTTTGTCGATATCGGGTTGGAAAACTGAGTACTTTTCAGGGTCCATCCAAATTGGGAAAAAGCCGTCACACACTTCTGCTGCTGCAGCAACACCAGCAGGCGTTATGGTTGCCGCAAATATTGGAATATCTTCGTCGCAATGCAAAATACTCTTCAGGGGTTTGCCCAGACCTGTTGAGCCTTCGCCAGTGTAGGGCATTTGGTACACTTTCCCGTCATATGAGACTTTTTCCTCGCGTGCGAAGATAGCCTTCATGATTTCGACATATTCCTTCAAGCGGGTTATGGGTTTGCCATAGGGCAAGCCGTGCCATCCTTCAACAACTTGTGGTCCGGACGCGCCCAGGCCACATATGAACCTGCCACCTGAAAGTTCCGCTAGGCTCATCGCTGTCATCGCCGCCATTGCCGGTGTTCTGGCTGGCATTTGCATGATGGCCGTGCCGACCTTGATGGTATCGGTCTGAGCCAGAATCCAAGCAGCCGGTGTAACGGCGTCGCCACCCCAAGCTTCTGCAGTCCAAACCGAATCGTAGCCCAGAGATTCTGCGTGCTTAATGGCTTTCATATTGATGTTCACTCGGGCGCCAATGCCGCCTCCTAACATGCCTAATTTCATATTTATCTCCTAGTTGTGGTTATTTTAGGGGACAGAACTGCGTTCTTTCCCCGGGTTTTTGGTGTTAGCTAATTGTTGGGGACAGAACGTAGTTCTGTCCCCTGTCTTTCGTCCTGGTTTTTTATCGACCTTCGAAAACCGGTACGGTTTTTTCAACGAATGCACGAGCTGCATTTTTATGGTCGTCTGTTAGACCTGCATGTACGTGGTGGGTCGCTTCAAGATCTAGGCACTCGATGGCGTCAGCGCCTTGAGCGACACGATTGAAGTTTTCTTTCATATAGCGATAAGCCACCGGCGGACCGGCAGCCAGGCGTCTAGCAAGCGCCATGGTTGCTGATTCAAGATCTTCTGCGGGTACCACTTGATTCGCGATGCCTAGGCTCAGACATTCTTCGGCGCTAACCCGGTCTGAGAGATAATATATTTCCCGGGCTTTGCCTTGACCGACCAGCTGACTGAGGAAGTAGGTGCCGCCGTAGTCGCCGCTGAAACCAACTTTAGCAAAGGCACTGGTGATGAATGCACTGTCGGACATGATTCGTAGATCTGCGGCTAACGCTAAGGAAAGACCGGCGCCTGCGGCTGGTCCTGGCAAACTTGCAAGCACGGGTTTTGGCATCAAGTGCATGCGCCCCGCGGTATTTCGCTGATTCAGTCGTTGACTGTGAATGCGTTCGTCGAGGGTTGCTGAGCGGCCAGAGCCTCCGGATGCTGCGGCCATACCCTTGACGTCACCGCCAGCGCAAAACGCACCTCCGGCGCCTGTGAGCACTACAACTCGTACATCGGGTGAAGTTTCTGCAAACGACAAGGCGCGTTCTAAGCCCTGGGTCATACCGGCAGACATGGCGTTACGCGCTTCAGGTCGGTTGAGTGTAATTACGGCGACATTGTCCTCGACATAGGCGAGGCATTCATCGGTAGGTAGTTCGATATTCTCTCTGGACATTATCTATCTCCTAAAGTCGGGCTTTAAGCCACCAATGCATAGTATTGGTGACCAATTCTGCAGCATCTTGCTGAACGAAATGCGATGCCTGGGGCGCGGTGACAAGGGTGAGATCGGCATCGATCCAATCCCAGGTGTTATTAAGGCCGTCACTATGGAGGGCGGTGTCCTGCAGGCCGTGGAAAACTAAGACGGGCATGGTCAACTCAGGCGGTGGTGATGGGGTTGGTGCACCTGGCTGAGGGGTGGCTGGATAGTTTGCCTTATAGAAATTGAGCATACCGTCGAAATAAGATTGTTCGAATGCCACTTTGTAGTGTGTCCGGGCTTGCTCGTCTTTAACCCAGCCTGAGAGCGAGTTAACTGTCATGGGACCGCCGAACATAATGTCTGGGTCGCTGGCACGGCCTTCGCGAAAACGGCGGGCGTAACCGCTGTTTTTAATTTGATCTGGATTGCTCTTGAGTTCGCGCGCCATACCTAACGGATGAGGTAAGTTGAGTACGATCAAGCGCTCGGTCATCTGAGGTAATGCGAAGGCGAATTGCCAAGCCACAGCGCCGCCCCAGTCATGACCTACGATGGTAGCTTTCTCGGCACCTGAGTGTTTTATGACTGCCGCCACGTCAGCGACCAAGTTGCGCATGGCGTAGTTTTCGACGCCTTCGGGCTTATCACTTTTGTTGTAGCTGCGTTGGTCGATGGCGATGACGCGGAAATCGTTCTTCAGCCCGTTCATCTGGTGACGCCAGGTGTACCAAAAATCTGGAAAACCATGAATCATGACCACAGTAGGGCCTTCACCCGCTGCCACGTAGTGGATTTTTACGCCGTTGTTGTCTGCGTAGTGGTGGGTAACCTCATCCCAAAGCTCAGCGTGGGAAACGCTAGCGCTGAGAAAGATCAAAGCTGCGGTGGAAATTTTGACGATTAATGACATTGCGCGTCTCCTAAGATAGAACTAAGCCGCTTGTTAGCGGCAAGCGTAGCCGTCACTCACTTTATGCGCACGCTTTGGGTGCGCGCAAGTGGGACGTACCATCGTTCTACCCAGCGTTGGGTCTCGATGCCAGGTATCGAAGGACTCTGGTGCTTGCCCGCCCTCAACCCAGTTTATCAACGGTGTCATTGGGTCGAACTGGTCGGGACCTGCGCCACTGCCGCAATGGAACATGCCAGGCATCATGAAGAGACGGTAATAGTCGTCGACCTGTTCATCTAATGATTGCACTTGGTCGCGATAAGCGATTGCCGTTAGAGGATTAATGTCTGGGTCTGCCCAGCCAAAGAAGCTGAGCAATTTTCCGCCGCGCGCTTTGAACGCAGATAAATCTGGATCTACGGCATCTACAATCGCCTGAAATTCAGCGAGATTGTCTGGTGCTTCGGTGAAAGTAAATTGTGTCCAGTCGAAACTGGGTTGGTCTTTTATGAAAACCATATAGCGAAAAAAATCTGAGCCGAGAAGGTCAAGAAGAACAGGACCATTGTCATTAAACAGCCACGGGTACCAGCCGGTTCTGCCCTCACCTGTGTTAGAAAGCCCAGTTACCTCGCTGCCGACTGGCATTGCCGGATAAACTTCTTCTCCGGCCAAAATTACTGGCGCGTAGTATTGAGCCAGCGCGGCCAGTTCTTGCTTGGAAAAACACTCGGTCGTATCTTTGCCGCTACATTTTGGTAGGTGTTTTTGGCTGTCGAAGTCACAAGTGCGAGGATCGCTGAGTAAACCGTCGTGCTCGCCATCCAAGGCATCGCAACGCTTGTAGATGTGATCTGCTAGTTCGTTGATTTCAGCTTCGTCTAGATCGGACTTTGAAATGGCTGAAACCCGCCAAGCCTGCGAGAACTTCAGACCTGAATAGTCGGCTGCCGGTGCGCCAGCGAGAATGCCATCAAAGTCTTCGGGAAAGCGTTGAGCGTTTATCATGCCCTGACGGCCACCTGTTGAACAGCCAGCCCAGTAACTGGTTGCGACACTTTGGTTGTAATAGGCAATGGCTAAGGACTTTGCAGCATTGACGGTTAGGTGTACGGCGCGAAAGCCGTAATCAACCAGCTTGTGAAGATTGTTGTGCGCGAACGTACCGCCGCCGTGCACGCGTCGATCGTGACCGGTATCGGTATAGGTGGTTAGAAAGTGGTGGCTTAATGCTTGGTTGCGGCTTGTTTGTTTACCGGGGTCATTCGCTGGGGTTCCCGCCAAGCCACCGTTGCCATACATGAAGAGCCGGCCATTCCATGCCACTGGCAGGTTGGTTTCAAAGCGTACTTCGTTGGGTATCACACCAGCGACGCGACAATGGGCTGGGACCTCCCCATCGTTTGGTATGAGATCTGCACTGATTACGCTGAATTGAAAATCACTTTGCGCGATGAGATCTTTGCAGCGAATCGCGGCATTGATTTTGCCTTCACTGTAGTCGATGGTGCTTTGGCCAGCATCACTGAACGGCTCAACAGCATGGCTGTTTTGCACGAAGATCAGCGAACTGCAGATGGACAAAAAAAGCAACCCCAGAAGTCGAAAACGAAGCTGGATATGAAGCCGGATATGAAAACTACGCATTTACTCCCCCCTAGACTGCGCGTTCCTGTTGTCGGACTAGCGCGTGCGAACTTTACGTTTTAGTCGATCGAGTTTTTCTTTCCACATCTGGAATACTTCTGGATCTCCGCCACGGTCAGGATGATGCAATTGGCACATACGTCGGGCTTCGAGGATTTCATGGACAGGGAGTACCAATTGCAGCCCAAGCTCTTCGATTTCTGATTCGCTAAGTGTTTTTACAGTGCTGGCTTCTTCTGGCGGTCGATAGAAACCCCGCCAAGTTGAATTGGATTTGCCTGCGTAAGATACCGGGCCTGATAGGCCAAGTTTCCAAGGATGATTCTTTGATGGTTTCGCCATACCTAATATTAAACCTTGCTGAGTCAATCTGCTATTGTGGCACGTCACACAAAATGGAGCTGAAAATGCGAATTAGTGCACTAGTACTTTGTTGCTTGTTTGCAGTCACGAGCGTTGCTGAAATCAAGCCCTACGATACACCACAAAAGGGTGAGTTGTCGGGTGTTCAGGACTTTTTTGCCCAAGTCGCACCTCGAGTTTGGGTATCAGGCCAACCGAATGCCGCCGCTTTTACTGAACTGAAGAATATGGGTGTGGCGACTGTCATTAATTTGCGAACTAGCCAAGAAATGGACAATCGTCAGGTGGTGCCATTTGATGAAGCCCAGACTCTTGCTGAGCTAGGCATAGATTATGTGCATATCCCTCAAGGTGGTCCGGATACACCTTATTCGCCAGCTGCGCTGCAACAAGTAGCGGATGCGCTGGGTTCTGCTGAAGGCAATATATTGCTCCATTGTACGGTGGCCTGGCGGGCATCCCATATGTGGGCAGCCTATCTGGTCGCGCATCAAGGCGTGAGTGTCGATGATGCCGTCGCGATAGGTAAGCAGATGAATATGGGTGGCTATCCGTTTGCAGAATTTTTGGAACGAGAAGTGAGCCTAAGATGACCGCAGTGGGTATCAGCAGATTTCCTGTACCCGAACTCGACGCAATGCCTGAGGATATTCGCGAACGCATCGTGGCAGTACAAGAAAAGTCCGGTTTTATTCCTAACGTATTTCTTGCATTGGCGCACCGTCCTGATGAGTTCCGCGCTTTTTTTGCGCATCATGATGCGTTAATGGATAAAGACAGTGGCCTGTCCAAAGCAGAGCGAGAGATGATTGTTGTAGCGACCTCGTCTGCCAATGCCTGTCATTATTGTGTTATAGCACATGGGGCTATCTTGAGAATCCGTGCGAAAGCACCGATGCTTGCTGATCAAATTGCGATCAACTATTTGAAGGCAGATCTCACATCGCGTCAACGGGTGATGCTGGATTTTGCCATGCAAGTAGCCCTAGATAGTGCGAGTGTCGAGCAAGCAGACATAGATGAGATGACCGAAACGGGTTTCAGCTTGGATGATGTCTGGGATATTGGCGCTATTGTTGCGTTTTTCGCGCAAAGTAACCGTCTAGCCAACCTTTCTGGTATGAGACCGAATGATGAGTTCTATCTTATGGGACGGGGCTAGCTTATGGGACGGGGCTAGCTCGTTCGAGCCGCGGCAGCTTCTGCGCGAGCCTTACGTACCTTGTCATTGGTTTGGTTGAACAATAGCTCGCGGCGTGATTCTTCTTCGGCTTGCGTCAATTCACGTTTGCCCAGTTCTGCGCCCACTTTGCGACCCTTGTAAACAGCCGGTCGTTCACCGATTTCGTCAACCCAACGTTTGAGGTGAGGGAATTCATCCCAAATGTCCTCATCGATAAGTCGTCCGATTAAAAAAGCCCAGGGCCAAGTGATTATGTCGGCGATGCTGTAGCTTGCACCCGCGAGATATTGATTCACAGAAAGTTGTGCATCCATAACACCGCTTAGTCGATCAACTTCTCCTACGAATCGTTGTGTACCGTATTCTAGCTGCTTGGGGTCCTTGGCGATGTTTTTGCCGTAGTTCTTAAAGTGGTTGGCGTTGCCCATCATGGGTCCTAAGTTGGCCATCTGCCAATGCACCCACTGAAGAGTTTGGTATTTTTCGGTCGGATCGATGGCTAAAAACTTGCCGGTCTTCTCGGCAAGATACTCAAGAATTGCGCCTGACTCGAATATTCCTATCGGGGCACCGCCGCCTATTGGATCGTGGTCGACGATTGCCGGCATGCGGTTGTTGGGGCTCAGTTGTAAAAATTCCGCTTTAAACTGATCGCCACCGCCAATGTCTACCGGGATTACCTGGTAGGGGAGTTCGCACTCTTCTAGCATGATGGAGACCTTCCACCCGTTGGGCGTTGGCCAGTAATGTAAGTCAATCACGTGCTTTGGTGCTCCTGCGACTAAGGCTTAGTCATCTTCTAGTTGGATATTGTGTTCTTCAAACTTCTCGTGGATTACATCCAAAAATAGATCCCGTAAAGAAAGCATGCCTACTGGCTGACCTTGAACGACCACAGGCAGATGACGCACGTGGTGCTTCTTCATCAATGCGATGCAATGTACTACCGTATCTTCGGGGCTCACTGTGATGACGTCACGCGTCATAATTTCAGAGACCTTGGTGAGCTTTGACGTATGATGGTCAAGTATCACCTTGCGAACATAGTCTCGCTCCGAAACGATGCCAACCAGGTAGCCTTCAATTTGGACGAGAAGCGCGCCAATATTGTTCTTGTTCATTACTCCGAGCGCATCGAAAACTGAAGCCAGTGGTTCTATCCAAACGGGCTCCCTGGTTACCTTCTCTATTAAATCTGCGACTTTATGCATAGTCGTTCTCCCAATTTGTGCCTACCCCAAGATACCTACTTTTTCACAGAAATTGGAGGTCTAAATGCATTTTGCTTGGCGCGCACAGGGTGTTGCTGTAAAAGTAATGAAGGGATGATTTGTTATAATCAAAAGGGTGAGGGAATGTCTGGATTTGCGTTAACAGGGCTAGAAGGGAAGATTGCAGTTGTCACAGGTGCTGGACGGATGCGTAGCATTGGTCGGCCTATTGCAGTGGCGCTGGCGCAGGCTGGGTGTCGGATTGTGTTAACAGGTACGGGTCGTGCACCTGAGGCCTATCCAGAAGACGAGCAAACCTCTGGTTGGGCTGATATCGCTTCTGTCGCCGAAGAAGTTCGTGCCGCTGGTAGCGAGGCTATCGAGCTGGTCAGCAATGTCGCCGATCCAGAGGCGGTAGATGCGTTGGTTGCCGAAACATTGTCTCACTACGGTCGTGTAGATTTCGTTATTAATAATGCCGGAGCTGCGCGTGGCAGTGATCGAGTACCGGTGGTAGATCTTGCCATTGAAGACTGGCACAAAGTCATGAACGTAAATTTGAACGGTACGTTTTATATGAGCCGCGCCTTTGGGCAAGCGTTGGTGCAGCAAAATGAAGGGGGTGCGATTGTGAATATTTCTTCAATTGCAGGTAAAGCACTGCCGCCCAATACCGCAGCTTATGCCGCCAGTAAGGCCGGTATTCAAGCCCTCTCGGCATCCATGGCCCGAGAGGTGGGACGACACAATATTCGCGTTAATTCCATTTGCCCTGGCATTATCGATACTTACCGAATGGACGAGATCGGTCGTGGAGACCAGTGGCAAGGTATGTTGCGCTCTATACCCATGGGTAGAGCGGGCCAGGGTGAGGATATCGCCAACATGGCGGTTTACCTGTGCAGCGAGCAGGGAAATTGGATTACCGGACAAGCCTATAACGTTGATGGTGGGTCGGTGGTGCAGCACTAATGTGCAAAGAAGAAATCAAAAACATCATAGATTGAGAGGTAGAAAATGCGTTTAGCAGACAAAGTTGCGGTGATAACCGGCGGTGCCAGCGGTATGGGTCGAGCGACGGTCCTAAAGTTTTTGCAAGAAGGTGCGCAAGTCGTCATTGCGGACTTCAATGAGTCAACTGGAGCAGACACGGTTGCCCTTGCCGTCGAGCAGGGGTTTGGCGATAAAGTGCGGTTTATCAAGACCGACGTCGCCTGTGAAGCTGACGTTGAGGCGATGATGGCGTTGGCGGTGTCTGAGTTCGGCCAACTGAATATAGTCTTTAACAACGCCGGTGTTGGCGGCGCAATTGGACCGCTGACCGAAACTACCGTGGAGTCCTGGGATTACACCATGGATGTTATCGCCAAAGGCGTTTTCCTAGGCATCAAACATGCAGCCCGGATTATGATTCCACAAGGCGGCGGCTCGATTATAAACACCGCAAGTATCGCAGGCTTAAGTGGCGATGCTGGCCCGCAAGTCTATTCGGCCGGCAAAGCTGCTGTTATCAGCCTCACCCAATCGTCTGCTGTCGAACTGGCACGAGACCACATTCGCGTGAATGCTATTTGCCCGGGTTTTATTGCTACGCCCTTGGCTGGAGGTCCGGAATTAGATCGAACCCGAGAGCGTTTTCAGAATGCTCAGCCTTGGCCTGAATTCGGTGACGGCGACCACATTGCAGGTGCCGCATTATTTTTGGCCAGCGAAGATTCTCGCTTTGTCACTGGCGAACATATCGTTGTAGATGGCGGCTTAACTGCGGCCGGTCCAGAGTTGTCGCGCAGGTTCCCGCGTAATTCTGCTCGCGATTCTAAGGTCAGCGGCGTGACCAAGGGCAGCACAGGTTTGGCTGCCGACATCACTCGTCTCGAGTAAATCGTCGCCTCTCAGTCAGGAGACAGATCCTTAGATCTGTCTCCGCTCTTTACTTTCGATTAACTAGGCGGAAATAGTAACCGGCAGCTCGCGAATACCGTTGATGAAGCTCGACTTTAAGTAAACGGGTTCGCCAGTGACTTCAACGTTGTCGAAGCGTTTGGTAATTTCTTCCCAGAGTACGCGCAGCTGCATCTCACCGAGGCGATTGCCCACACAGCGATGTATGCCAAAGCCGAAGGAGAGGTGTTGACGCGGATTGCCACGGTCGATAACGAATTCGTTGGCGCGTTCAATTACAGACTCATCACGGTTACCTGACAGATACCACATCGCAACGCGGTCGCCAGCTTTGATGTCTTTGTCGCCAATGGTTGTGTCAACGAGCGCGGTGCGCGCCATATGCGCCACCGGACTCTGCCATCGAACAATTTCAGGGACCATGCCGTTGATAAGGCGGGGGTCTGCTCTCAGCTTCGCGTACTCGTCTTGAAATTGATTAAGCGCGAGCACCCCGCCGGATATGGAGTTGCGGGTGGTGTCGTTGCCGCCGACTATCAACAATAGAATGTTGCCAAGGTATTCGTTGGGTGGCATATCAGTCGTAGATTCGCCATGGACCAACATGGATATCAGATCGTCACCGGGTCCATCCTGAGCGAGTCTTTCTTGCCAGACAGCAGCGAAGTACTCGTAGCACTTCCACAATTCTGCAAAACCTTCTTCAATGCTGTTGAAGTGTTCAGGGTTGCTGAGGTTTTGAACGCTGTCTGACCAATAGATGAGCTTTCCACGGTCTTCCTGAGGTATGCCGAACAATGTAGCGAGCATTTGCCCGGTGAGCTCTACTGATACTTCCTTCACCCAATTAAATTCTTCGTTCCGAGGCAGATTGTCGAGAATTTCACCCGCTCGTACGCGGATCTCCTGTTCCAGGTTTTGAAGCTTCGCAGCGGTAAAGGCAGGGGCCACTACCTTTCTCTGTTGATCGTGCTTAGGCGGATCTTCCTGGATGAACATGGGCAGATCGAATTGATCCGCACCCTCGGGTTGATTGGCGCCACCCAAAGCGATGCCACCCTTGCGAAAGTCTGATGAGAAGACTTCGTGATTACTGTCCACCGCTTTTATGTCATCGAACTTCGTGACCGACCAATAAGGACCGAACTGGCTGGTTTCGGTGTAGTGGACCGGTTCCTCTTCGCGCAGCCGAGCGAAGTACTCCATCTGTTTGTTATCTTCGAACAGGTTCGGGTGAGCAGGATCAAGCATCGGCAGGGGTAGTGAATAGGGATCGACACTGGTGTCAATTGCCCACTGAGCGAGTAGCTCTTCGTTGGACATAGAAAAAATCTCCGCACGATCAACCGGCGTTGTTGGTGGCGTGTTTTGTTCGCTCATAGGGTTTCCTTGGTGCGCGTCCAAATGGGTTGTTGTTTGCCACTATAAACATAAATGTCAATTGCGTGAACAGGCAGAAGCTAGCAAGTGTCTGTCCGGATATGGAATCAAGCTTGTGGAATCGCAAAGGTATTTGAGCAGGTGTTAAACATTGCACCTATCACCCCAGCCGAACGAAGAAAAAAGACCCGGCGTCCTCGCCTGGGCTTGTTTTCGTAGTGCGGGCACCGCGGAGCGGCGCAGGGTTGGTGCAATGTTTAACACCTGCTCAAATGCCGAATCGAATAGCATAAACTCAAATTCTATCTTTTCGGCACGGACACTAGGCTAACTAGCCCGACGTCGCTCTCGACGATATCTACGGTCGGAACGTTGGGAAGTGGAATTAGGCAATCCTATGTCGGAGTCGCGGCGTGGCCCTACTCGGCGGTCGGAAAAATAGCGATATTTACAACTACATGTTTGTGGATTGTCGCACCCGCCTAGCGGCAACTGTGGCGCGTAAGAGGCTAAAAAACGTTGGTGTTTGATGCGCTCAGCGGCATCACAATGAGCGTTTGTGCCGTGAATCGACACCCCTTGAAAGCGGCGCACGCGAGTGGGGGCCTTCGTTTTTTTACTACGCTGGTTTTTACTGCGTTGTTTCTTCTTGCGCTGTTTTTCACCACCACTAAACAACCTTGAGAGCCAAGTCATCGATCCCTGTCCTTTCCCCGTGAGCAAACTACCTATTGTGGACACTATAGATATCCCACAGGGTTTATAT
>JBNMMV010000066.1:0-14748 GCA_051270205.1 Limisphaerales bacterium | reverse complement strand
CTGTAAGTCAGATTTGGAACTGGCAGATAACCCACACGCCAACAACACATCGAGCAATTCATCCTCGATCGGTTGCTCGGTATATTGACGATGTGTTCGGCGTTCAAGCAACGCCGCCACGGACCCTACGGCGGGTAACTCAGCACCGGTGTTGGTCTGCGCACCAAACCGATTTTCGATCAGATCAGAAATTTTTTTCGTCATTTCAGGCTCACATAAAGTGCAATTGGGGTTGCTAGATGTTCTAGTTTGCGAGAAGCGATGCAAAACACCCTTTTGCAGGCTTTCCATAACAAAAATCCACGTTCTCCTCCTTTCGCTTTCGCAATCGGTTCCCTCGGGGGTGGTGCCTAGCTTACTTTTATATGAAAAATGCCGGCTATTGGTCTATTTTCCCATAGGGGCCCCGAAACCTCGCCAGGCTTATTCGAGCCAGGGCTGCAAAACATACTTTGAACTGTTTCAAAACTCGATTGGTGATCCGCGTAAACTAAACCATCTGCACCATCAGGGATCTAGCCGATGGCACGCTCGCTAAAATATGGGCTTTGTCTCCTCTGTGGTCTAGGGGTGATTCTTTTGATCTGGGCCTCATATATGTATGTCGCTCATATTCGATACCAGGGCAACGCTGAAGAAATTGCTTTTCAAAGCAGCCCTGGCGTCACAATGCGCGGCTGGTTTATCAAGCCGGATACTCCTGACCCGCATCCGGCCGTGATTTTACTACACGGGTCTGGACCGCTCAGCGGCGACCATCCGGTGGTACACACTTTCGCCAATGCCTTTCTACGAGTAGGGATCAGCGTTCTGACCTACGACAAGCGTGGGGTCGGTATTTCAGGCGGAACATTCAACCATAATGACTATGACGCTTTTATTGAGGACACCATCCACGCTGTTGGATATTTACAGTCGAGAGACGACGTCGAGACAACTGCGATTGGCTTACTGGGTAGTAGCGAAGGTGGGTGGTTTGCGCCGGAGATCGCATTAAGAACAGGCCCAATCGCTTTTATCGTCAATCGAGCAGGCCCCCCGCTATCCTGGATCGAAACCAACCTTTGGGAAAAGAGACACCGTCTTGTGGACAGTGGCGTCTCAGATCATCTGGTGGAACAGGCTATTGAATTGCGCGGTCGGATTCTAAGGTTTTTGGTTGAGTCAAATGTGGACCAGACGTTGATTGAGTCGGAAGTGTGGCAGCAGATCGAGGCCGACATTGAAGCCTTCAACACATCCTATGGAAATGATGAGGCTTGGATGAAACAGGAAGCTTTCCGGTTCGGAAGTTTGGCTAATACAGCCGCTTTCTGGAAAAGATGGCCACGGGCTATTGGTTACGACCCTCAACCATTCATTGCACAGACCGACATTCCGATGCTCTATATTTTTGCAGAGAACGACCGGAATGTGCCGACGGTCGCATCCGTAGAATACCTGCAGAGTTTAAAGGCTAGCAATATAGATGTACGCGTGATTCCTGGTGTCGAGCACAGCATGTTGTCGCCCTCCGCATTGATTTATGGCGGCCATCCAGACTTCATCAACGCGATTGGACCGTGGGCCTGGTCCACCGTGCGCGACTGAGGAACGCCTATCCGCTAAATAGGCCCCAGGCAAGTAACGACAACCCGATCACGCCAATAGCAAAGGCGCCCGTTCGAAGGCCAGCTATTCCGGATAAATACAAAGGCGCATGAAGCACACGTGCGACAAGATAAATTTGTGCCCCAAGCACAGTGTAGCCATTGGAAACGCCAAGAATTGCTGTAAGGAGCACCAACGGTGTAAATATATGAAGACTTTCCTTAAGGTTTGCAATTGCTCTATGCATTCGCCCTCCCAGTCCTGGCTGCAGATGGGGGATGTCATCTCGCCCAGAAAGTGCACTTATATTTCCATACTGTTTCATGGTCATCAGTACCTGGATTGCAGTGAGTACAAACAGCAACCCTAGAACCGCCAATAGCATTGTAATCTCTGGTGTCATGTCGTTTTGATCTCTATTTTTGGTATGCAACGAACAATATGCCGTGACATGCAGCCACGTAAGCGTCATAAGTGACGATAACAGTCTGATCGGGACACTTGAGCTATGAATAACGTTGTCATTCTTGCTGCAGAGAACACGATACTGTCTACCATCGCTTCACCTATGGATATGTTCCTGCAGGCGGGTGTCTTGTGGAATGTGACGATGGGAGAGCAGCCTACACCCGAATTTGATGTAAAAATCGTCACATCGGATGGCGGTCCGGTTATGGCGCTCAATCAAGTTCCAATCATTCCTGCCTGTGCTATGTACGATATCGAAGATGCAGACGTGATTATTATTCCCTCTCAGGGATTCCTTTTTAATCCGCAGGATAAGGATCATTCCGACAGAATCGAATGGCTCAAGACTTGGTATGAAAAGGGTTCCGATCTGGCAAGTGTTTGTGCTGGTGCGTTCACTCTGGCATCCACGGGATTGCTTAATGGTAAAACCGCGACAACTCACTGGGGCATGGCAAAACAATTTGCAAAGGACTTCCCGGAGGTCAACTTGAGAACCGACCTGCTCGTAACGGACGAAGATCGCTTGTTCTGTGGCGGCGGCATTACCGCTGATCTAAACCTATCGCTGTACCTTATTAGGAAATATTGTGGCCGGGAAATCGCGCTGCAGAGTGCTCGATGCACTTTGGTCGACCTGGATCGTATTAGCCAATCGCCGTTTGCGATGTTTAGTCCTGAAAAAAATCATACTGATAACAAGATTTTGGAAGCCCAGCAATGGATGGAGAATAATCTCAAGGACAAAATCAGTATGGAAGCCATGGCAAAAGATGCAGGTCTGAGCCTTCGCCATTTTAATAGACGGTTTAAGTCAGCGACTGGCGAAACTGTAACCAAGTATTTGCAGTTGGTAAGAGTCGATGCGGCAAAGGTGGAACTGGTTAATACAAATCTACCTTTCGAAGAAATATCTCTGAGCTCAGGTTATGAAAACGTCAGTTTTTTCCGAAGGCTTTTCAAGAAAAATACCAGCCTTACACCAGCGGAATACAGGCGGAGATTCTGCCAATTCTGAAAATTCACTCGGCGAGAGCTTGCATGCATAGCTGATGCGAATTATGTCCGAGAACAAGCCTGGCTTGGGCGACTTCGAACGCTAGACCAAGCCTGTTTTTCAGGTTGGTTTAAGTGCCATAAAGGTGTAGCCGTGAACATCAAATGCCTGGGCATTTTTTTCTCCATCCGCGCCTCCGAAGGTGTCGTACGGTGCACTGACCTGAATATTGGTGAAGCCAATCTCTTCGAGCATCGACGTCCAGCCTTCACACGGAAGGCCACCGGCGATTCAGGCCGTCCAAAGATCGATGTCTCGTATTGCAGACTCAGGTACGGGTTTACCGTTGGCTATATCGCTGAACTGGAGCCGCCCGCCGGGGCGTAGTACTCGCCAAACTTCGCTAAACGCGAGTTTTTTATCGACACATAAATTAAAAACGCCGTTACTAATAACGACGTCAGCCCAATCATCTTCTACGGGAAGGTCCTCAAGTAAACCCTCTCGGAATTCGACATTTTCCAACCCAATACTTGCGGCAGTATTCGCAGATTTTGCGAGCATCTCCGACAGCATGTCGACACCCACGACTCGACCTTCAGAGCCAACCTGGGCTGCGGCCATAAAGCAGTCAAATCCGGCGCCTGAACCCGCGTCGACGATCTTCTCACCAGGGTCTAGGGTGCGCATTACGAATGGGTTAGCAACACCTGCGAACGACTCAACAGCGGCGTCTGGAAGTGCATCTACTAGCGCCGTGTCATATCCAAGGCGAGCAGTGAGTGGCCGGCCGGTGTGGAAGTGATACTGCCCATTCGGTTCCGTCGCAACCTCACGGTATTTAGCTTTAACTTCCTCTCGCAAGGCTTCTGAGTTAACGGGAGATGTATCTGTCATGTTGAATTTCCTTTTTATAAAGGCATCTCTGCGATGCTAATAGAAAATCAGTTATCTACTCTAGGTGAATATATCCTAACTCATGTCACATGTCGGCATGAGTGGTCATTGATCACAGCGTGCGCCAAATCAAGGCATCACGCTCACTTTCAGTGCGCTTGCCTCCAAACGGTCCCTGCAACCTCCCCTATTACGCCCTCTACATTCCGGCGCTAGGGCTAAGTTCTTAACGGGCACGATATTTGCAGCGCCAAGGGGAAAGGCAGAAGAGGTATTAGCTAAGGCGCGATGATGGAAAACACGAACGATAAACCCGCTCACATGTACGGCATCAGCCGCATCGATGACGAGAAACAACGCTCGCATGCTTGGCGGGTGAGCTTACTGCGTCATGGGAAGAGGCTAGTCAAAAATTTTCCAGACAAGAAATACGGAGGTTCGGAAGCTGCCTTAACAAAGGCGATCAGACACCGAGACGAAATCATTCGAGACTACCCACCTATCTCGCGTAAACAATTTAGTAACGCAAAACGACGCAACAACAAAACCGGCATTACGGGTGTATACAAATACAATAAATCTTACATATCTAGGGACGGAACGGCTCGCGACAACTGGTATTGGGAAGCCAATTGGCCAACCGCTGAGTCAGAGAGTGCCTGCCAATCGTTTTCGGTCAAACGATACGGTGATGCATTGGCAAGGCAGCTCGCTATTCGCACCAGAAATGAACAGTTAAACAAAGTTCGAGGGACATTTTGGGCTTCCAAACGCGGTGACATCCATGATCGACAGATCGATCAAGCCAAAATGATTCAGTCAGACCTAAGCCACGTGGCTTAGACCAATTTGAGGCGGAAGAGGCGAATTCCGGTTTGCCGCTATCGGCTCTAACTCAGGCCAAATGGAGGTGTTTTCGATGTTTTACTTGGCAAGCTTTTTGTACTGGTCGCATCTTTGGAATTTAGGCGAAGCGGACTGGTGTATGAGCGCTCAATATAATGCCTGGCGCGGTTTCGTAGACGCAATACCCTCGGGTGATTGTTAACTTGCCATGGAAATAGGCACCTTTGAACAGTGGCAAAAAGCGGCCAGGGAATACGATAGACAAACAGGTGCTGACACATGGCGATCGGATGAACGATCTGCGCATTACGATCACAGGGTTATCCAATATCGGTACGACGAACTCGTGAAAATAAGGCGTGCCGGTAACCCGGTGCAGTTGTTGTATTACTTAAACGAGGGTTTACACGGCAACATGGGGGGCATGGGTACGCCCAAGTTGTATGGCAAAACGAAGCTTGGCACGAAAAACCTAATCACAGACTACCTGGCAGAATTGAGCCTAGCGCTCGAAGATCTAGCGCACGCTAACGATAAAGAAGTTTCTAGCAGCGAGAAGTTGGCATATTTTAAACGCGCCTCGATTTGTTTTGGCCGCTCAGCGCTGATGTTCAGCGGCGCAGGATCACTCGGTGCATTCCATATCGGCGTCGCCAAGGAACTTTCTAAACAAAATCTAATGCCACGTGTTGTCTCCGGCGCTAGCGCAGGTTCACTAATCGCTTCGATCATTGGTACTCATCCACGCAACGAGTTGTTAGATGTATTTGACCAAAATACAATTGGTGGTGACTTTGAAGCACCCGATGCGCCACAGATCTCTTCCAGCACACAACATCGCGTCCAGCGTGATGACCTGATTGGGATGGTCGAAGCGACAATTCCAGATCTGACATTTTTGGAAGCTTACGAAATTACCGGAGTTAACCTCAACATTTCCGTATCACCCTCGGAGCTTCACCAACGATCGCGGATGTTGAATGCGGCAACTGCACCCAACGCTTTCATTCGGGAGGCAGTAACCGCTTCTTGTGCTATTCCCGGTGTATTTCCAGCGGTAACTCTAATGGCTAAGGACGGCAACAAACGACGACCTTATGTTGCGTCACGGAAATGGGTAGATGGATCAATAACAGACGATTTACCTGCTAAACGCATCGCTCGCCAATATGGGGTGAATCACTTCATTTCAAGTCAAGCCAATCCCCTGTTTTTGTGGGGTCTAAACAGCGATGAGCTAAATGACGATCTCATATCGCGCATGACCGCGATCTACCATAGAGGCGCGAGAGAATGGCTGCGAGCGATCTATCCGACGGTAATGGAGTCTGTGCGCGATCTACACCCAATGAACACCTACACTCGTTTTTGGTTCAGCATGATGACTCAGGAGTACACAGCGGACATCAATATTATTCCGCAGCGCAACATCCTGCACCCATCGAAGTTGCTTGCACATCTTACCAACGAGGAAACCGAGCGTCTCGTCCGCGCAGGAGAACAGGCTACCTGGCCTAAAGTCGAGATGATCAGAAACTGCACGATGATCTCACGTTACATCGATACGACACTGCTCAGACTCGAATTGACCTAGCAGTGAATGCTCGAGAACAGAGCGTGTTGGTCGCACTTCGCTCCCAAACGGTGCAAAAGGCATCAACACCGCCAGATTTAGTAACAGCCACTGCAAGCAAAATCGGAGGAAAGCCGGGCGCACCGGCACCGTAGTTGGATTACAGCAGAAATGAAAACCTGGCACACGATTTGCATTTCTTACAGTGAGCCCACTTGAAAGGTATTAAAAATGTCGCCAACCAATCCAATCAGTTCAATTGAATCACAGGTCTCCCAACCAATTAGCAAAGTGGTACACAAACTATACGAGACCGACGCTCGTAAGTACGCGGCTCCTCACCGCTGGCAAATCAATCGGATGGCTAAGTTCATCCGTGGACAATGGCGCAAGCGTGCCTATACACGCTGGTTTGACCAAGCCTTTAACGACGTTTCCATCTTCGGATTGGAACACCTCGAAGATCTCGACGGACCGTGCGTTTTTATTGCAAACCATCAAAGTCATCTAGACACAATTTTGATCAACGAGAGTCTCCCGGCGCATATTCGAAAATCCCTATTTTTTGGCGCAGCGGCCGACAGGTGGTTTGTAAAGGGCCGTCGTAAAGACGGCAAACGTAAACTAGCACTTGAACCTTGGTACCAGTCCCTCGCTCTCGGTAATTTCCCAATTCGCCGTGGCGGCGGATCTGAAGCGTTGAGCTATGCCCACTGGCTTATCAAAAAAGGCCAACATGTATTGTTATTTCCCGAAGGTACCAGGGCCATAGACGGTGAATTGGGTGCATTTAAAGCAGGGGCCACGCTCTTGGCATTAGAAAATTCCGTGCCCATCATACCAATTCACTTAAGTGGGCTTGAAAAAGTTCAAGCTAAGGGCCAACGACATGTGCAACAAGGCACAGCACGGGTAGATTTTCTGGCTCCAATTCGATTTTCTTATGGCAGCGATGTCGTCCAGGCGACTGCCTGCATTCGACGTCGCTTAGCGCGCGTACACGAAGAACTTCAAAATGGGGATACTGCAGAAGCGGTTAACCCAAAAACTTCTCCCAATCAAACCCCAACCAAAGGAGGTGATGACATTTCTATACCACACGCTGCCTAGTTAGAAAATCACAAGCAGGGCAACTCTCCTTACTTCCTCCCCTTCGTCAGTTGAGACTGACCTGCTGAGATTCAAAGCAAAGCAGCAAAAGGCACCCAGGACCAGACCTGGGTGCCTTTCTACTTAGGTCATTAGCGGACGATTCCAATGCAGCACCAATGTACGCCAGCGTGCGGACGAAGCACCAAACTCATGCTAGCTTTCACATACGCAGAACCCATCAGAATCGTATGAATAAGGAAACAGTGCGATATGACGATCAACGGCGAGTTGCTAAAGAGCCATTGGGCGCTACAACCAGGGTTTACGTTCCTGAATCACGGTACCTTCGGCGCATGCCCACGTCCGGTCTTGCAAGCTCAGACCGATCTCCGCCATCGCATGGAAGCCAATCCAGTGCGATTCTTCGAGGGAGAGCTACCGGCTCTTCTCGACGACGCTCGCGAGCAGCTCGCTGACTTCATTGGCGCGCACCGAGCAGAGGATCTAGCCTTTCTGCCGAATGTCACTTCCGGCGTGAACACGGTACTCCGCTCGCTTTTGTTTGCGCCTGGCGATGAGTTACTCATCACCAACCACAGATACAAGGCCGTCGACACTGCCATCGATTTTGTGGCGCAGCGCAGCGGAGCAATAAAACGAGTCGTTGATGTACCCTTCCCCATCCACGAACCTGATGCTGTTCTCGAGGCCGTCCTCGGTGCGGTGAACGCACGGACACGACTGGTCATCATCGATCATGTCACCAGCCCCACAGGATTGGTCTTTCCGATAGAACGCCTGGTAGCCGAGCTGTCTGAGCGAGGGGTGGATACGCTGGTTGATGGGGCCCACGCAGTAGGCATGCTCCCGCTTCAACTGGAAAAGCTGGGCGCAGCTTATTACACCGGCAACTGTCACAAATGGCTATGCGCGCCCAAGGGTTCAGCGTTCCTCTGGGTACGCAGTGATCGGCAGGAGGGTTTAAGCCCTCTAAGCATCAGCGGGGCAAAATCGCCTTTCTATCATCCAAATCGCTTTCGCCTAGAGTTCGGCTGGACTGGCACTATCGACCCGTCGCCATACCTATGCGTTCCAACCGCAATTCGCACCCTGAAGAATCTGGTCGAAGGTGGGTGGCCTGCGCTACGCGCCCACAACCATGCTCTAGTCCTCGGCGCCCGACGGCTACTCTGTGAGGCGCTGGGAAACTCACCCGCCGCTCCCGACAGCATGATTGGTTCGCTGGCTACGATAATTCTCCCCGACAGCGAGCACACCGTTCAATCGCCTACCCAGGTGGATGCTCTGGAAGCAAGCCTCTCGGCAGACTACGGAATAGACGTGCCAGTGTTCAATTTTTCCAAGAGTCCGCGGCGCCTTCTTAGAGTCTCGGCGCAAATTTACAACACCGAGGAAGAATACTCGCGTCTCGTTGCTGCATTACGGGAATTGCTGCCTTAAGATTTTACTGCTCAGCAGTGATCGTTCCTCTGCAGACAACACCTGTGGTTCCGCAACAGGCTGACCTGTATGGGCATCAAAAAAGGGTGAGCGCTTTTGCACCCTAGTCAGCTTGCCTTTTAGGAGTATCGAAGCGAAATGGTAAATAGATCCAAACACCGACCCAAGTGGCGCAACTTCACCCTGAGCGAACCGAGTCTGTACTCGGGCTTTGATTGGACCGAACAGTGCATCGGTGCCCCCAGCTAGTGTTGCCAATAGCCGTATTACAGCACGAAGCAAACCACCGGTAGATGCCTTTTTCTGACATGCGCATGCAGGCTAAATGCTCATGACCCGCGGAGAACGTAACATGGGACGGCGCCATCTGAACAATGTCCGTCCCGCCGTGAACATCCATCATCGATTGCGCGCACCCAAGAAAATGTGCGAACGCCTGGCAATCGTCGCAATAGCAAAGCAATCGACTAGCACTTTTTGGTTGTATTGCCGTGAGGCTGCCTTGCAGATTGCCGCACTCGCAACGTATCGGAATGTGCATGCTTATCACCCTCTAAACCCAAAGATGTTCAGCTTACCCTACGCCTCCTGACACCCGTGTGTCAGTAGTCAACGGTCTGCATTGGGTCTCGGTACTATGTGAAAATTATTTGGTGATTCAGCTAGCCAAACCAGCCGCTCTAATCAAACTGGAGAAGTCGTACCAATTCTAATTGAAACTTTTCCGGCTCCTCCCACATAGGCATGTGTGCAGAGTCATCAAAGCTAATCCAGGTTTTGTCTGATGAATCCAAACCATCAAACCACATACGCGAGATATCAGGATGTGAATTCAGATCGTGTTTCCCCTGAAATAGAAGCACAGGCACCTCCAAGGAGGACACTTTCGTCATATCGTAAGCAAGCATATCGTTGTAGATATAGGACAAAACGGTATTCATATTGCGCTGTACGCGAAACACTTCAAATAGGCCGTAATCACGATTACCTAAGTAACTGCCGAACATCTTCCTTAACATGCCGAATAAACCAATCTCTCCTTCGCCGGATACCAGTCCGTTGCTACGTGCCACTAACGCTCTTAACAGCATCCAGTCGTCCAATTGATAAGGAGGCGGGCCGAGTTTTTCGAGTTTGCGCGATAAGGACTTGTTGTTTTGACTCATTGCTATAGTGCGCAAGTCCCGATAAACCAGTTCGTCACTACTGGTGACTTTAAGCTGCTGGGAGACTCCAACATAAGCATAATAATTCTCTGGATGTTCTAAAACACTGCGCATACCCAGCATTGAACCCCATGAGTGACCGAGCAAATAGAGCTTTTCTTTGTCGTATTCCATTTTTATGTATTCAGAAATTTCTTGTACATCTGCGAGGAAATTATCGATTTTCATATTGTTAACATTGAGTCCGCCCTGAGCTGATCTACCCGCTCCTCGTTGGTCCCAATATACGACCAGGAAATTTTCGGATAACACCGAATAGTCATTTTTCGACGCGACTCCAGGTAGCGGCAATCCGCCTCCATGTAAGATTAACAAGGCTGGCTTCGCAGGATTCCCTGACACAGCAATACCCTGCGAAATCCCGCCGATGTGAATCAGGTCAACTGAGAGAATTTGACTCATAGGCGAAGTAATACAGCTAGTAATTATGAGAGCAATTAAAATAAGGTCGCGGAAAGGCGAAACTCTCGGTTCGACCCCAATGCATCAGTCCAATTCAAAGCAATTGCGATACCACAGCGTCTCGTGGTGATCGAGGGCTTCCGGCGCGGAGAAGGTTCGCAGCAGCAACTCCAACCCCCATCCTGTAAGCACGGTCCGCGGAATCGAGCACCATCCGAGATCACCTGCGTCGCGCAGGCACCGCTCATGCCCATGAGGATCGCTAGGTCGACTTGCTTCTGCTTGGCGAAGAGAGTCATGGCCTCTGCGCCAGGGATCATCAGGCGTTGGTTCGCGGAGATGCGCAATCGCGCTAGGCTCATGAGGTATGCGCATTTACCCTAATTCCCTTCCTCTTAATAGCCTTCCTCTATGAAAGGAAAGGCACTCAAGACATGCGGGGGGGTGATTGGCTGATCGCGACAAACCAGTTCAGGTGTGAGGTCTGCAAGCGTAGGTGCTCCAGCCAAAGCCATGGTTGTTTTGATTTCATGCTCAAGAATTTCAAGGGCTGTCACCAACGCATCTTTACCGCCGGCGGCCATGGCTAACGCTTCGAAACGGCCCATTCCTACGGCGGTTGCCCCTAAACAGAGCGCCTTCACAACATCTGCGCCGCGCATAAATCCACCATCGACCACTACCGGTCGGCGCCCGTCTACGGCGGCCACCACTTCAGGTAGTGCGTCAATACAGGCTCGGGTGTGGTCCAGCTGTCGGCCACCATGATTACTGACATAAATAACATCGACACCGGCATCGACACATCGAGCGGCATCCTCAGCGACGGCCACCCCTTTAACCACCAGAGGAATGTCGAACTTGTCCTTTATATGCGCGACCGTGTCCCAGCTCATGGTTGATTGGGCACCAAATCCGCTGCCACTGCCTGCTGCACGGCGTCCCGACAAAGGTACATAACGCTTCAAGATGTCACGTTCGCGTCGAGAATAGGTTTGAGTATCGGCCGTCAGGCAGAAAGCCGTGTAACCTGCCGCGACGGCGCGTTCAATAATGTCATCCATCCAGGCTTCGTCTTTCAAGAGATAAAGTTGGTAAATGCGAGGTCCAGGAACCCTCTGTGCAAGCGTTTCAAAGTCCGGATCACACACAGAACTCAATATCTGCAGTGTGCCAAACTCTTGCGCGGCTTTTGCAACGCTTTCGCCACCACCTTCTTCAAATACTTGAATCGAACCGATGGGCGGTAAAACAACAGGTATCCGCAACGGCACACCCAACAATTCAGTAGCAGTTTGGACGTTACTGACGTCATTCAAGATGCGCGGTTTAAAGACCCACGAGTCGACGCCCGCCCGATTACGCCGAAGGGCACTTTCACTGTCGGCGCCCCCTACTAAGTAGTCCCAAGCGCCTTGATCAAGGTTTCTTTTCGCCTGGCGAACAATTTCATGCAAAGTCAAAAACTGTGGCAGTTTCATTTCCCTTTTTCCCCCATTTCCTCAAAATTCTAACTGACCAAGTTTATCACGATGGGTAAACTACGCTTTTGTTTCTAGGAGTTCTCCCACATGACAGAAGTGACAGGTATGGTCATTATTGGCGCAGGCCACGCAGCCGGACAAGCTGCAGCAAGCCTACGTCAAGAAAAGTACGAAGGTCCCATTACTATCATCGGTGATGAACCCCATGTGCCCTACCAGCGGCCACCTTTGTCAAAGCAGTATCTATCTGGTGCTCAAGCCATAGATCGGGTCTACCTTCGCCCAGAGAAGTTTTATGCGGATAAAGACATAACGCTGAAATTGAATACGCGGGCAAGCGCTATAAACCGAGACGCAAAAACCGTTGCGCTCGACAACGGCGAGCAGCTGGAATACGACAAACTCATCATCAGCACTGGCAGCCGCCCACGACGCCTATCTATAGAAGGCTCGGAGCTGCCCGGCATCCATTATCTCCGCACCATCGCCGATGTAGATGCGATTCGCGCAGAAATGGGTGAAGGCAAAAACTTAGTCATTGTCGGCGGTGGTTACATTGGCTTGGAAGTGGCTTCTGTCGGCGTCGAACTGGGGTTAAATGTTCACGTCCTAGAAATGGAAGAACGCATCCTACAACGCGTAACGACCCCAGAAATGTCAGCCTACTATGACCAGCTTCATACGGGACGTGGTGTTAACGTTCACACGAGTACGGGCGTAACCGGCTTCTCTGGTACAGATCGAGTTGAGCACGTGTTGTGCAACAACGATGTTTCGTTCGACGCAGACCTGGTAATCGTCGGCATCGGCATTATAGCCAACGTCGAACTGGCAGACGAAGCCGGAATCGAATGCGACAACGGCATCCTTGTAAACGACCACTGTCAAACCTCCGATCCTGACATTTACGCAGCTGGCGATTGTACCAATCATCCCAATTCGCTGCTGAATCGTCGGCTGAGACTCGAATCTGTGCCTAACGCTATGGAACAAGCGCGAACATGCGCCGCTAATATGCTGGGTGGCGACAAAACCTATGCATCAATCCCTTGGTTCTGGTCCGATCAATATGAATTGAAGCTACAGATGGTCGGCTTTTCCGCCGACGGTGATTCTCAGATTGTCCGTGGTGATATGGCAAGCAATCAGTTTGCGGTGTTTTATCTCAAAGGCGATGTAGTGGTTGCGGCGGATGCGGTTAACAGCCCGAAGGAATTCATGATCTGCAAACAGCTTATTAACAAATCTATCGACACGACTATATTGGCCGATGCTGACGCCGATCTAAAAGTGCTGCTCGGTTAAATGCACAAAGTCAATATTCGTCGCATTCTTACCGGAGCACTGGCAACGGTACTTACCGCTGCTCCGCGCTTAGCTTACGCACTGGCGATTCCAGCAGTTGTATTCGTTGCATTGAGCTTTGTGCAAACACAAGAGGAAATCACGGCTCCGATATTCATGCTCACAGGGCTCATTACCCTCACCATGCATACCATCGTTGCAGTGACCACCCACCGCATCATCATTCTCGGACCAGACAGCGTCTCTACTTGGGGGCTAACTCGTTGGTCCATGCGAGAAACACAGTTTCTTCTCTACTTACTGTCAATGGGTTTCGGTGTCGTCATGCTGGTCTCCTTGGGCCTCATCCTTCCGCAACCAGTAGGCATCGCCCTGGCCATTTCAATTGCCATTGTGGTTGTGAGCTGTGTTTCCTTGGTCTTTCCTTCCATTGCCGTAGAACAACCTTTGACGTTTAAGGCAGCTTGGGATCTTGCCCAGGGAAATATCTTTCCGCTGGTGGTCTGTGTCTGGCTATTTCCCATCGCTATTTCGCTACCCGTGGGCGCGCTTTCAATGGTGGCCTACACAGGTCCCTTGGTCGCTATTCTGCAGCTGGTTGCCAACGCTCTAACAATTGCCGCTCTTTCTCTGGCTTACACAGAAATCAAAAAAACCGATTAAGCGCTCTATGCTCGTCTCTCTATGCACGTCTGGGCGAGTCTGGATACTTATCGTCTTGACGGCCATAGGGCAGTAGGTCTAAGTACTGCAGGTTGACCATATACAGTTTTCAAAGTTGTAGGACTTTGCACCTTCCAATCAACCGTCGGCTGCACCGTCCATTCTGGCCACGTTTTTTCATGTGATGCAGCGCACAGTGCATTCATTTTTAGGAAGCTATTCTCATTTGTCTGACAGTTCCGGGCAAGATAAACGTATGTCTTCACCACGCGTTGTTTTCTTACTATTCAGCGTCATTACCGCCATTGCGACGATTGGTTTGTTGTTGCTCGTGGCCACAACGCCGTTCACGGAACACCTACGCCAAGCAGACTCGCACCTGAATTATCTGGACCGGGCTATTAGCGCTGCCGATTCAGCCACAACGATCTCAACCCAATCTACACAAGGGGCTGAGGCTCAAGCATTTACCGACTTAGACACCGCGCTTGCTTCCGGCACACATGCACTCGAGTCCGGTTTAAATCACCTTTACAAACCGAGCGGTTTACTAAACAACGCTCGATGGATTGGCTTAAGCATACTCAACTGGCAGGATGCCGATGCCCCTGCCAAAAGCGATGCTAACAAAGTGCTTACGCTGAACCAGACCATTACTATCCAGGTCGAGAATCTTTCCAATAAACTCAATGCATATCGCAAAGAACAAATCCAGTTCGCGGATCTCAGAACGTCCTTCGCACA
>JBNMMV010000065.1:0-15049 GCA_051270205.1 Limisphaerales bacterium | reverse complement strand
GTGAAATGCATCTGTACCTTGTCAAACAGAGGTGCCATGGTTTCCGCTCCACCGTATTGATCTGCAGGAATAGGCAGTGTCACCCCGCCGGCCGGGCACAGCATTGCATCTACCGTGGCCAATACCGTTTCATAACGCTCACTGAAGTTGCGTCGTGCAGCCATGGCATCGATATATTGTGCGTCAGTAACAGACGCACCAATTTCAAGGAATTCTCTAAAGTAGTTGCCATACTCCTCGCGCCGGGAGGGATAGTTGGACGCATGAGCCTTGTGGGCTTCATAGGTGCAGATCGGGAACCAGAGTTCTCCGATGGTAAGTATCTCGGACGGAACCTCCAGGTTCACAACACTGGCACCAAGGGATTCTAGCAGTGCCAATGCGGCTTCAATGGATGCAAGAAGCTCGGGATCGGTACCCTGTCTGGCGAACCCGGAGTCGTAACCGATCCGCAGACCCGCGACGCCGGCGCTGATATCCGAAAGGTCCGGCATTGGTGCCAGCAGCGAGGTCGGATCAGCTTTATCCTGACCTGAAATGGCCGCCAGAACCAGGCCCGCATCCTCGACGCCGCGGGTAAGGGGCCCGACATGATCGAGTGTTTCCCCAAGCTCCAGCACACCGTGACGACTTACCCTGCCGTACGTGGGCTTGAGACCCACCACGCCATTCGCCATAGCGGGAAAACGAATGGATCCGCCCGTATCCGATCCCAGAGCGGCGAAGCACAAGCCCGCAGCGGTAGCAACACCGGAACCACTGGACGAAGCACCTGACCATAGATCGCTGCCCCAGGGGTTCACCGGGATCTTAAAATCCGGGTGGTAGCCCACCATCGCCCCCTCGGTCAGGTTGAGTTTGCCAAGCAGGATGGCACCTGCGGATTCAAGGCGCTGAACAACGGTCGCATCATAGTCCGGGATGAAATCCCTGAGCACTGCCAATCCGCCCCTTGTAGGCACCCCGCGTGTAAAACAGAGATCTTTTACCGCGACTGGAATGCCGTGCAACGCTCCGCGGTAGTGACCTGACACGATCTCCGACTCGGCTTTCGCCGCCGCCGCCATTGCCTGCTCTGCCAGCACTGTCTGATAACTGTTGAGCTGGCCATCCAGAGCCGAAATACGCTCCAGCATATACCCAGTTAACTCTACCGGCGAAAGCTCCCGGCGCTCAATTAGTCCGGCGATATCGGTAATCCGAGCGTAGTGGAGGTCATTGCTATACATGTGAAATTCTCCCTAGAAAATCCCCAATCTCTGCTTTTTGGACGTCCGGTGCAAGCCTGCAGGCACACAGATGCTGGCTGATCAGCAACTAAAGTTTAGACGGCGGCATCGAACAGCCGACTTCGTGCAGTAAAAAATCCCACTTTTCTCATACTTTCCAACGTTTTTTGCACGTCTCAGTGGTATAGTTAGAGCTGTATATATATACAGTATAAGAGGTGTTTTGAGATACCTCTTACTAACGCACACCGACCATTCGAAGGATAAGAACCATGAACCACTATCAACCAATCCCGCTGCAAGAACTGCAATCGATACGCCACGATTCTCCCTTGTCACCCGTGGTTCGATTAGGGTCCATTGATGACCTAGAAACAGCGCTTGCAGACAGTTGGTTAAGCGTCACCCAAGCCACTTATCGGTTTCTGGTGTTGCTGCGTGAGTTTGAGATGCGCCAAGGTTGGCGCGCCTACGGATGCAATGACTGCGCGGAGTGGATGGACTTTAAATTGAAGATCTCTCGCAAAACAGCTCTGGAAAAAGTACGTGTTACCAAGGCGTTGTGGTTTTTACCGAAAGTTGATGCTGGGTTTAAAGAAGGTACGCTTTCCTATTCTCAGGTTCGGGCGCTCACTCGGGTAGCAACGCGGGAAAATGAGTCGGATTTAGTGGATCGCGCGCTCACCACCACTGCCTGCAATTTGGAAAAATACTGTCAGCGCCTGCGCAAGGGAGATGCCCAAGACAGCGAACGTGAAGCGAGGCGGCAACATGAGAACAGAGCACTGCACCTGGCCGTCGAAGACGGCGCGCTCACGGTACAGCTACCGCCAGCAGAGCTTGCGATTGTGCAGCAAGCTTTAGAGCAGCTTGTAGATGCCCTACCGGAAGACACGAATAGAGGCTACTTTGCTGCAAGGGCTGATGCGTTGGTGTGTGTGGCAAAGCAGGTATTGAGCGGCAGTGGCGACTCAGATGTCTCTGCCTCAACCCATTAAGTGATGGTCCATGTTGACGCATCTGCCTTGAACGGTGATGGCGGTGAGTCCGACTACCCACTGCCGACAGTCAAACGGCTATGCTGTTCTGGAGAAGTCTTGCCGATCCTTAAAAATGGCGATGAAGTACTTAACGTCGGTCGTAATCAACGTATTGTGCCTACCAAGCTGAAGCGCGCCCTCGCTGCCCGTGACCGACAATGTCAGTTTCCGGGGTGTCATTACACACGTTACCTAGATGCACATCACATCAAACACTGGTGTGACGGTGGCGAGACCAAGCTCGATAACCTACTGCTACTGTGTACCCACCACCACACGTTGATGCATGAAGGGGGCTTCCAGCTCAAACCTGCCAACGGCAGGTTCTACTTTGCGCGACCTGACGGGCGGCCGATAGAACCAGCTCCGCCGTCTTCCGCGGAAGACGAGGTCGGGGCCATCAGCAGGAGATCTGATATAAGGGTTTGAGGTCAGCAGCCTTCGAAAAGGCCACGCAGCCTCTGTGTCAAACGGGCCTCATTACTTTTATCCCCGTAGCATGCAATCGCACGTGGCATAATCACGCACTATGAACGGAAGTAATCAAGTAGGCGCCAAGAATGATATTGGACGGATTAAAAGTTTTGGATCTCACACGCGTAGTTGCCGGACCGGCGTGTACTAGAACGTTGGCAGACTATGGCGCCGAGGTATGGAAAATTGAGCCACCGGACGGCGACCTTATGCGCCGAGGTGTCCCTAAAGCCAACGGCGTAGCCATAGGGTTTGCTCAACAAAACGTAGGCAAGGCGCATATGTGCGTTGACCTGTCACAAGATCGAGGCCAGGCCTTGGTGGGTAAACTCGCTGATCAAGCTGACGTTGTGGTTGAGAATTACCGACCTGGCGTAGCCAAACGCCTTGGCCTCGGATATGAACAGGTTAAGGCAACCAACCCAAATATTGTCTACTGCTCAATTACGGGCTACGGACAATCCGGTTCAGCAGCCAATCGTCGCGCCTATGCACCTGTCATTCACGCCGAGTTGGGTTTACTACACCTCAACGCCCGCGAACGAGGCACCGAACCCATGCCAGAATCAGTAAGTCATGCAGACTTCGCAGTAGGCGCACAGGCCGCAGGCGCGATTCTAGCCGCCCTCTATCATCGCGAACGCAGTGGACGAGGCCAGTACATTGATGTCTCCATGGCAGAAACCATGCTCGCCGTTAATGAATTTACCGGCATCGAGATAAACGGCGGCATCGGCGACGAGATATCTCCCTTTCGCCCCGGCCGCGCAGCGCTTCTACAGTTGGGGGACGGTACGTTCGTGCAGGTACCTGGAAACCCAACGACATGGATATTCGGTGTCGCTAAAGCCCTAGGCAAAGATGATGAGATGCAACAACGAGGCTGGCTAACACCGGCAGACACCCAAGGGCAAGAGGAAGACATCCGCACCCTTATGCAGGCATGGGCAAGCGAATATACCGACGTAGCAAGTTTCGAAGCCGCCCTAGATAGCGCTCGAATCCCGCTCGGCGTCGTCAAAGCCCTAGCCGACATACCAGACGAGCCATGGACTCAAGAACGTGGCGTGTTTGTTGATGTAGATGTTAACGGCGCGACTCGCCGAGTACCTAGATCACCGACACGATTCAGCGAAGGCCCCACAGGACCTCGCAGTGGCTCCTATCTGCGCGGCGCAGATAATCGGCGCATCTGCAGAGAAGTGTTAGGGCTAGATGATCAGGAGATCACCAGCCTCACTAAAGCAGGCATATTACAGGAACAGAATCTCTAGTTCGAGTGAGCTCCAGTGAGTTAGAACTAGCTGAATAATCCAAGTCGATCAAACGGCTGACCCAAGACATTGGCCGATTGAACCCCTAGCCAGTCTTCGATAAGCGTCGCGTAAACTTGGCGGAAATCAGTGGTGTAGGCCAGATTATCCCCGTCGACCAGTTCCGTTAAGCTAGGTGCTTTGCCAAAGTGTCCACCGGTAACCGGGTGGCCAGCGACAAACATAACGTTGGCTGAGCCATGGTCTGTGCCTAAGTTTGCGTTCTCTGGCACTCGTCGGCCGAATTCTGAAAACACCAACACAGCAACTCGCTGTGCGTGTCCACGCTTTTCTAGATCTTTAATGAAACCGTGGATGCCATCACAGGCGTAACTTAACAACCGTCGATGCAAGGCAGGCTGTTGCACGTGCGTATCGAAGGAATTATTTCTAAACGACACGTGGTACAGCTGCGTGTCCATACCGGCATCAATGCAGGCGGCCACTTTCGGTAAATCCATGGGTGCTACGCCATAGTCGATGTCTGTTTTGTAACCATCCCAAGCTTGACGGATGCGCGCCGCAGAGACTTGCGCACTGCGGTCTACGTTGGTTAGATAGGTATGATTTGGGGATCCGGGAGTGTTGTCACCACCCTGCTCACCTAACTCATTACCCATCCACCGGCTACGTTGAAACCGACTTGGGTCATCAAATACTAGAGGGGTATGGTGACGACTCTTAACGGCCAGTGATTGCTGAGAGCCTATGTTCACTAACATGTCATCACGACGTTCATGGGCCAGCTCATCTGCCACTCGCCCTAACCAACCAAATTCGTTTCCGCGGTGCGGTACGCCGGTATGCCAATAGGCCATGGAAGTGAAATGAGAATACGAGGGACGTTCGTATCCACAACCATGAACTATGGCGAGATTGTTGTCTTGCCACAGTCGCTGCAAGCCAAGCATGCCTGGGTTCATGCCGTAGTGGTCATCAAGACTCAGCAAATCCTGAGGTATAATGCCAATGGTCGGTCTTGCTTGGTAGTACGCGTCATCCGCGTAAGGCACAACGGAGTTGAGTCCGTCGTTGCCACCAGAGAGTTCCACCACCACCAATATCGGTTGGTCACCGTCAGGGTGTTTCGCCCATGCCCCGTGTGGCAGCATGTTTAAGCCGACCAGTGAAGCCGTGGATTTTATGAGTTTGCGTCGATTCATATTGTTCTCACTATATTCTGACCTTCTTCATCATCAGCCCAATTGGTACTCAGGCAAGCTCAACATTAGGTGTAACACTTTGCGTAACCCTTCTTCGGCATAGCTTGCTGCAGATTGAATATCACGGGTGCCGAGCTCTTCGCGGAGTCGATTCGCCAATGCAGCCTTGTCAGATTTTTGAAGTCGTACCGAAAAGTACTGTTCTTGCCAAAAGTCGACGACCTCCTCTGGCGTTGCAAGCTCATGTCGAGTGATTTGTGAATATAAACTCAACTGCACTGTATCTCTTGGAATTGGCACGACTCGTTCTATGGCCATTTGCCAGCCACGCATGCTGCCTAGTCGAGTATTAAAGTCTTCATCACGATCCGCCAACATATTGGATGCAGACATAGCGCCTGCCACACCGGTGGGTTTGGTCGCAGCAGAAATTGACATTCCTTGGCGTAGTCGATCTTGAACATTGACGACCTCACCGGTAAACGGGTAGCGATCTGGCGGCACAAAACCGATGTCAGGAAACAACACATCCAAGACAAAGTTGCCACGCTCAAACAACAAACTGGGTGTAATCCAACTGCGCCCTCGGCTCCAACCAGCCACCGTTGGTGGATGTAACAAACGCTGGCCCAGCGAACCACTCACAACATTGAAGTCTGGCACACCAGGCACGTCTGCCAGCTCCATTTGGCGATAGGTTGAAATCACCAGTTCTACGGGACCCTTGATACGTGATCCGACGTTCACCGGTTGATAAAAATCTCGACTCAAAAACAAGCCCTGCAAATAGTCGCCAATATTAAAATCGTGTTCAGCGAAAAATCGACCTAGCTGAGGCACATCAGCATCATCCAAATCCTCGTTAACAAAGTAGCGGTACAACTTCGCTGCAATGTGCTGATGGGTCGCCGGCCTTTGCATAATAATGTCGATGACGTCCTCACCTGCGAATCGTCCACGCTCGCCAAGAAATTCTTTCTCGTCACCGTCATGATCAGCAGAGACCACCTTGAACTTCATTTGATCAACATTCCACCCGGTAAACGCACGGGCTGCTTCCTGCACATCACGCTCTGTGTAGTGACCTACCCCCATGGTAAAAAGCTCCATAATCTCGCGAGCAAAGTTTTCATTGGGAGAGTCTTTGGTATTCACACCTGCATCCAAGAAAACCAACATCGCTGGATCTTTGGCAACGCGATGTAGTAATTCGTCGAAGTCACCTAAACCTTCGCCTCGGAAAAGCTGTAGTTGTATCAACATTTTCCGATAGTCACGTACTTTGTCTTCGTTGGTTGCAAAGTGGCCATGCCAAAAGAGCGCCATCTTCTCCTGCAACGGAGCTTGCGAATTCAGCATTTGTTCAGCCCACCAATAGGCGACTCGATCGGTCTCCAGACGGCTAGCACGAAGCCAATAGAAAAACTTGTTCACCACGCCTTGCAGCGGCCGGTTACCGGCGGGTTTCACCTGTACACCCAGGGCGTGTCCTTGCTGTTTGGCAAGCGCAGTTGTCGCCGGGCGAGACGGTGGAAATGGATCTAAGCCCTCATCGAATATTCCTGAGTGCGGAAATGGCTCTAGCTTTGTTCGACCTGCAGGATAAAAAGACGCGACCGCCTTCTTTGGGGACATGCGCGCCAACCGCTCCATTTCCTCGGAGCTGGCACCAAATCCTGCGCGCGAAGCCAGGTGTCGAGCATGTAACTCACTCCACACGTCTGACTCAATATTGCGTAAATCAAGCTCAGCTGCCGCATTTAGTGCTGTCACACCCATGCAAACTGCAATGCTCAACCGTGGAAGCCAATTTAGTTGTTTCAAGCCATCCCCTCGTTCTTTGCCTACCCTATTTAAACGGACTTTTTGCGCGTAAGATAGCTCCTCTCACCATTTGAGGTATCGAGGGATGGCAAACTTTTTAAGTGGTACACGACGTAAGTTCGTCCAATACGGCACATTGGTTGGCGTAGGTGCACAAACGCTATTGCACACAGGCAGCTTACGAGCGGGTGTCGCAGATGGCAAAGAGAAGGCAGGATTAGCCGCTGCTTGGCCTGAAATGCAGTATAGAAAACTAGGACGCACCGGGCACAATTCATCGCGTCTGGTCTTCGGTTGCGGCGCCACTCTTTCTGGTGAACCCCATGACGACTTACTAGACGCCGCGTTCGATGCTGGCGTTAACACCTTCGATGTCGGCTTCGAAGACTACTACTCAGATGCTGAAAGACACCTTGCCCCATTCTTGAAAAAGCGCGGCGACGACGTTTTCCTCATCTCTAAAGCTTACGTTCCGGTCGACATCGACTGGGATGAGACCATCACACTAGGCCAGGCCAAAGAAGCCGCGAAAGGCTGGAGTGGCTTCCTCGATCGCAGCCTCAAGGGCATGCAAATCGAACATGTCGATGCGTACTACTACATGGCATCAAATAATGTTTCGGTGATAACCAACGAAGAAATTCACCGTGCATTCGAAGATGCCAAAGCTGCTGGCAAGGTGAGTCACCTGGGATTGTCCACCCACCAAAATGCAGCCAACGTTTTGTCTGCAGCCGTAGATACCGGTTGGTTTAGTCTGGCAATGATCGCCATTACACCTGGTGGTTGGTACGACTGGGAAGACAAGTCTATTCTCGAAGGTACGCCAAAGATGAAGGACCTTCGGCCACTACTGGATCGCGCACGCGAATCAGGTATGGGTCTGGTGGGAATGAAAGCCGGTCGCTTCCTAGCGGGTCGCCAATGGCTCGGTTGGGGTAACCCGGATGCCTTTAACGAGTTCTACGACAACAAGCTGTTAAAGGCGAAATTGTCAGAATTCCAAAAAAGCTATGCCTTCGTACTAGAAAACGGTCTAGATGTGGTGAACGCAGACATGCAAACCATGTTGCACCTAAAAGAGAACTTTGTTGCGGCAGCAACCTCAGCGGACTATTCCGATATTGCCTAACGCGCTCTTTTATCAGCCGAATTGCGGCCTTTCTGGAGATATGCATTTGTCAGCGCTGGTGGACCTTGGGGTTCCACTAGACTGGCTGCAAGACCAACTCAACAAACTCACCTTATCTGGTGAATACAACATAGAGCTTAGTGCTGAGAAAAAAATGGGCATCGCTGGCACCAAAGCCCGTGTCCACGCCAAAGATCAGCACGACCACCGCCACCACAGCACCATTGTCAGTTTATTACAAAAAGCTAACCTGGAATCCGGCGTAGAACGCCGCGCGCTGGCTATGTTTCATGCCATTGCAGTGGCCGAGGCAAAAATTCACGACATCGACATTGAAGCCGTTCATTTCCATGAAGTGGGCGCAATTGACTCCATTATCGACATCACTGCTGCCGCACTTGCCATAGAGTACTTCCAACCCGACCATATTCTCTGCAGTGCTGTGGAAGTGGGCTCCGGCTACGTCGACTGCGCACACGGTCGTTTTCCAGTACCGGCGCCCGCCACACAAGAATTACTCAGTGGCGTACCTTGCACCTACGGCACCGTTACTGGCGAATCAACAACGCCCACGGGTGCTGCAATAGTTGCCGTCAACGTTACCGAATTCCTACCCAAGGGGGCCTTTAGCCCTGAAAAGATCGGCTACGGGATTGGTCACAAAGATTTCGAGATACCGAACGTTTTTAGAGTGGCCTTGGGCGAGTACCAGCCAATTACGACCAGCACATCTTCAGCAACAGAGAAACATGTAAAAATCGAAGCCAACATCGATGATATGACGCCCGAAGCTTTCGAGCCTTTGGCTGAAGCACTGTTCCAGGCGGGGGCGGTAGACGTTTACTTCACACCCATAGTGATGAAAAAAGGTCGTCCAGCACAGATGGTTTCAGCGCTGTGTGCAGAGCATTTACAATCAAAAGTATCAGCCGCCCTGCTCAATCACTCGAGCACCATTGGTCTGCGAACATTTCCCTTCGACAAAACCGTACTCGAACGCGAAGCTTTGACGCTAACGACAACCCTTGGTGAAGTGAGGGTCAAACGGGTGGTTCAACCCAACGGTCAAACACGCTGGAAAAGTGAGCACGACGACGTGCAGGCGCTCGCGCTGAAAGCAGGCATAGACTACCCAAGTGCCAAGCGTCTTATCGACTTCGAGATAGGTACTCAAATCGACTAGGCAATTTTGCAGGGCACTAGACAACCTCATTTAAAAGGAAGGCCGGCCCTATGGTGGACTCAGTTCTCACCGAGATGCGAGACCAAGTCGCGATCATTTCTCTTAATCGCCCTGATGCGCTTAACGCCTGGAACGGTCCTATGTGCCAGGCGCTGGATGACGCACTTAAATGGGCCAGTGACGATGACAAAGTTGGCGCAGTGGTTATCACGGGTGTCGGAAGAGCGTTCTGCGCAGGGGCAGACCTAAGTGGTGGCGGCGATACCTTCGTAGACGGTGGGTCGGCACGTTCATCTGATGATGATGTGAATGCGCGCACGCCAAAGTTCCTGCCATGGGATGTACCAAAGCCCGTCATCGCTGCAATCAACGGACACGCTGTGGGTGTAGGCGCGACTTACGCACTGGCCTGCGACATAAGAATTATCGCTCGTACTGCGAAATTGGCATTTGTTTTTGCACGCCGAGGCATGCTACCGGAATTGGGTTCCCACGCTATTTTACCGCGCGTTGTTGGTCTTTCGAATGCATCCGACTTACTCCTCAGTGGGCGAGCCGTGCAAGGCGAAGAAGCAACCAGTCTGGGGCTTGCATCTGCCTGTGTCGATGCTGAACTGGTCCTCGATTTAGCAGTTGAACGAGCGCAAGAAATGGCCGTATCCAGCGCACCCGTATCTATGGCTATTTCAAAACGCTTGCTTTGGGAGAGCATGGGTTTGGCAGATATGCGTGCGGTAGAAGAGCCACTTTTTGATTGGGTAGCGCAGCAATCAGATTCGGTGGAAGGCGTCGTCTCGTTCCTCGAAAAACGCCCGCCTAAATGGGGCCTATCCGCAACGAGCGATTTCCCCCACAAGTTTTTTAAATGAGCCTGTCACCGAGTCTATTGAGCGGTTCGGGACAAAAGTGATGCCTCAATTGACCAAAGGTTAGTGCGCTAGCGTGTTTTGAGCACTTGCGAAACGGGTCAAATCGAGCTCGTCACGCACGCTCTGGCCGAGTTCCGTCGTCATGTCATCCACCGGAATCCCAATCGAGTCGGCTATCCGCACCATACGTTGAAAGTTTGCCGCAACACCGGCGGCGTCGACCAACACATCTGAACCTGCAGCGTTCAGTAACGCCTCACGGCAATCTGCTAAATCGGGGGCTCGGCTCGCGACGGCTTCGGCAAAAGACATCAGCAGGTCGCCAAATTCAATACCTTGCGCGGCAGCATCTGCCGACCCGTTGATACCAGCAAGATCAATATCCGTTTGCGTAACCTTAGCGCTCACACGGAGCATCGAAGCATGCGCATTGGTTCAGTAGAAACACTCGTTGACGCTGGAAACGCGGCCCGCGATAAGCTCCATTTGCTTGCGATCAATTGATCTGTTTTCCGACTGAACAAAATTTTTCATCTCTACGAAGGAGAGATACTGGGCGCCACTTAAATCACGCCAATCACGCAAGGCGTTCGGCACCAAGGTAAGCGCACGAATGACATTTGCACTCAGGTCTCCCTCCCATAAATCTGCTTCTTCACCTACCGCACCTTCGGGCGCGACGGTTGGCACAAAACCGATATCCTCACTCAGAACGGACGGTGTGTATCGAGAAATATGACCCGACTTCGGTGTAGGCAGCGTTTCCAAATCCAAACCGAGCGCGCGATGGAACTCATCTATGCTAAACATCGCAACAACGATGCCGACAAGTTCTACGTAGGCTGGTTTTTGCAGGTCGCCTGCATCATTATTCTCGATCCACTGCCGTGTGATTCTATGCTGATCGGTCACAACACGATGCACTGCGTCTACCGCCGCAGTCGAGAGGATTCCGCCGTGTTGATGCCCATCATCGGATCCGTAAGGTGAAAGCGCCTCTTTGCGAACTTTGCAGAACTCACAATCCAGCGCACGACGCGACTCGTCCGCGATAGCAACACGTTGCTCCCCAGTCCACCAGCTTCCAGGCTTAGCCAGCTTTTGCCAATATTCTCGGTACGCCATGGCGATATCGGGTCGGATTGCGAAGGGTGATTTCGAGTAATCAAAAGACATCATGTTGCCGCTGGGTGCCGCTGTGGTGTCGATATCATAACGAAAAAGAGCGCACGGTTAAAACTCGTGGACCCACCCCGCCATTTAACGCAGAGTTAATCACTGCAAACACTCTGAGGATACAAAGTTGTCAACTGACGAACTGCGCTATGACGGGCAAGTCGCTTTAATCACCGGCGCTGGCCGCGGTCTTGGTCGCGAACATGCATTGTTACTCGCCTCTCGCGGTTGCAAGGTCATCGTCAATGACCCTGGCATCGCTTTTGACGGTTCCGGTCATGCCACACATCAAGTCGCTGACGAAGTGGTCGATCAAATAATAGACCACGGCGGTGAGGCGATCGCCAATTACGATTCTGTGGAAGACGGAGACACCTTGGTTAAGGCGGCAAAGGATGCGTTCGGACGCATTGATATTGTGCTCAACAACGCAGGTATCGTCACCCCGGAAACATGGAGCGAACTTACGCTGGAATCCTGGCGAAAAACAATCGATGTCAATCTAACCGGCGTTTTCTCCGTGATGAAAGCAGTCTGGCCGACTTTGGTTGCTCAACAGTACGGTCGATGCGTGGTCACCGCATCACCGGCGATTTATGGTGCGGGCGTGGCGGCTTACGCGGCAAGTAAGGCCGGTGTAATTGGCATTGCCAACTCCCTGCAGTTTGAAGCGAAAAAACTAAAACTCGATATCAAGTGCAACATCATTATTCCTCAAGCCAATACCCGCATGGTGCAGGATTTGAACACCAACATCTCAGCCACTCGAGTGGCAAACGGCAAATCTGCACTGAGAAGCGCACCCTCAGAGTTGTTGGACAGAATGGGGCCCGAGAAAGTCTCGGCGATGGTCGCTTGGCTAGCGCACCGGGAGTGTCAATCTGAGGCGAAAATTTTCGAAGCGGGCGCCGGATATTTCGCTCAGCTCAATTGGGCCAGATCGGCACCGCTATTTGCGACAGAAAAAGAAGGTATAGACGGCGCCCCACTACCGGAACATATCAGGGATGGCCAAGACATATTGCACGATTACGCCTCCGGCGATATGCCAAAATCTGGTGACGGTGCGATGGGTTCCCCCAATGCGCTTGAATGGGTGTTGGGGCATCTCAGGAGCCAATAGCAGGCAGACAACCTAGGAAAACCAATGTCAGATATCGCAAGCGAATTCTATAGTGGCCTCGTCGCTCAACTATACGAACCGTTGGCCGGCAGTCTTGTAGATCCTGAGTCGTTCTTACAGTTCGTCAGAAAATCTGGCACGCCCGCCTTGGAACTAGCCTGTGGGGCCGGCCACCCAATGCTCGATCTGGTTGCCCAAGGGTATGACGTGTGGGGAATCGATTCATCAAAGGACATGCTGGATCAATGTCGAGAGAAAGCTGAGGCCCGAGGATTGCAGCCTAGTGTTCACCTCCAGCTAATGCAGGAACTCGAATTGGAACAACAGTTCCAATCCTGCTATATCGCTGGCGCTTCATTTTGTCTTATGGACAGGCTTGAAGATGCGCAAGAAACGGTGCGTCGTGTCTATAAACACCTCGCGTCCACAGGCACTTTCTTATTGTCTGTCTTTCGCCCAACAATGGAATCGCAACCAGGCGCAGAAAGGTCTAAGACTCGCGACGACGGTTCGATTATTTCGGTGCAATCTGTGGCACAAGAGGAATTTCCTGCCCAACAATTAGTTATAACTCGACTGCGCTATTCGATCCGGCTTGGTGAGCAGGTACATCAGCAAGTTGAACGCGATTGGATAATTCGCTGGTATGAATGTAATCAATTATGCTCCGTACTCGAGAATACGGGATTCGTTGTAGAGTCGACCGTCGACTTTAACGGCAAGAAATCAGAGTCCAATAGCTGCAACTTCACGATTGTCGCTAGGAAGCCAGCTGACTAATTTTTGAGCGAGGCTCCATCGCAACCTCCCAAGTCTGCACTAATGGTTTCGCCAACCAACCATCGGTGCATAACGGATTCCCCTTATAGGCAGGACTTGGCGCATCGGATCTACTTGGCGCACCTCTACAGAGATACCTTATGACGAATTGGGTGCTAGACCGTCTGGAACAGGATCACGAACGAATAAGCGTGGTTCTAGATCTCATCGAAGCAGAATTCGCGAAATTCGAGAGCGATGATCAAGAGCAAAATCTCATCGCGATCGCTGACGCCTTGGCTTATATCGAGGCGTACCCAGACGCGGTACATCATCCGGTCGAAGAGTGCCTGTTTGACATGCTTGCGCCTAAAACGAGCGGCGGCGTGAGCCTTGCCATCGATGAACTACGTCAACAGCACCGCACCATTGTGAATGCAACCCGTACCCTGAAGACCGACGTCGACAACATCTTGAATGACATCGTTACACCAATCAACGTGGTCATGAAGCATCTAAGCGAATACGCAGCCCTGCAGCGAGAGCACATGGCGATGGAGGGTAAAACCGTCTTTCCAATAGCCGCTGACACTCTATCCGAAAGTGAATGGACGGAGTTGCGGGGTAAACTCGACCAAGTTTTTGATCCACTGTTCGTTAAGAAAACAAAGCGGTTCAATTATCTTTACACAGCCGTTGTCGAAACGTTTGGCACGAATACATAAGACAACAGCGCCACTTAGGTAACCTATGCAGTACCAAGTAACCATTTGAAGGAGCCGACTTACCCTGTCCCTTTACCCTGACCCCAATATTACAATTCAAGCTTGTGCTGATGGAAGTGATCCATTAGCCTATTTGCAGTGCGTGACCTCCTCGCGCCATTGGAGAATTTAGCAATGTTGATTAACGGTCGAATATAGAACGTAATCTAGAACTGGCAGTTTCTGCCAGGCTCATTTTTCGAATAAGTCGTCGCGCCGTGCATATATGTGCACCCGTACAAGACAACAGGAGGTCTATCGGATGCCAAAATCAAAGAGTCGGAAGAAACCGACAAAAAAAAAGAACACCAAACGAAAACCTGAGTCCGCAAATGATCCAGGGAAACAGCAAGCAGAGAATTCAACTGCTGACAGTCCCCAAAACACTGGACCCGCGATCAAAGGCAAACGTTCCAACTCACAGCCACGATCTGTGGCAAAATCCTTCAATCGCTACTAACCAGTACACTCAGGAGGCACACCCGCTTGTTCGGGTTTGGACGCACGTGATTCTACCAAGAGCTCTAATCCCATCGACTGATTGAAGTTAACAGCAGGATTATCCGACAGCACGTCCAACTGCAGGCCTTTGTAGCCTGCGGTCCGGGCTCGCTCGATGGCTGAGTTCAGTAGTCCCATGCCCACTCGTTTGCCACGCGCTTCAGGTACTCCAGAAAGGGCATGGACATAGTACACACCAGAATGGATTACTGGATTCAACCAACTGGCGTGACCTGAACGTTCCAACACCTCTCCAATTTCAAGCTGGGTGACTTCGCTCTCAGTCAACATCTCCGTCCACACTGGGGTCAGCTCAGACTGTCTTGCAGTAAACTCTGGTCCGTGGAAACCAATCTCTATTCCCAGCAGCTCATCTTCCCGTAGCGTGCTCCAATTCCGCAATGTTCGATTCCATGGTAGTCCTTTGATTTAGTCGTATAACCCGGTAGGCGCCGCTTTGGCGCCACTAAGGTCAGGTCCTTCGTCACGCCAGCCATTG
>JBNMMV010000064.1:0-15099 GCA_051270205.1 Limisphaerales bacterium | reverse complement strand
GACCATTCCGCCACCCAATGGAAACGTCGACGGCGACCTACAAGCGCTTATTATTGACAGTTGGTTCGACAACTACTTGGGCGTAGTTTCGTTAGTGCGGGTTACTGAAGGCACGCTAGAAAAAGGCGCGCGCATACTCGTCAAATCAACCAAAAAAGTTCACGTTGTTGATGAGGTAGGGCGATTCACACCCAAACGCGATGCGGTGGGTGTTCTAAAAGCCGGTGAAGTCGGTTACGTGGTTGCAGGTATTAAAGAAATTCAAGGCGCGCCAGTTGGAGACACATTAGTCTCAGCGAAAACGCCCGACGTGCCACAGCTACCTGGCTTTGCCAAAGTGAAGCCTCAGGTCTACGCGGGTTTGTTTCCTGTGAGTTCCGATGACTTTGAGAACTTTCGCGAGGCGCTCGAGAAGCTCGTTCTGAATGATGCTTCGCTGTTCTATGAACCGGAATCTTCAGAAGCACTGGGGTTTGGGTTTCGCTGTGGGTTCCTAGGCATGCTGCATATGGAGATCGTTCAGGAAAGGCTTGAACGTGAATACGACCTGGATCTGATCACTTCAGCACCGACGGTAGTCTATGAAGTAGAATTGATCGACGGTAAAGTCCAATCGGTAGACAACCCCTCGCGAATGCCAACCAATTATAAAGAAATGCGCGAACCGATTGCTGAGGTTAATATTTTGGTTCCGCAAGAATACGTTGGTAACGTCATGTCACTCTGCGTGGAACGGCGCGGAGTCCAGAAGGACATGACCTTTTCTCAAGGTCAGGTGTCCATGCATTGGGAGATGCCTTTAAATGAAGTCGTGATGGACTTTTTCGATCGCCTGAAATCAGTCAGTCGAGGCTTCGCCTCCTTAGATTACTCGTTCACCCGTTTCGAAGCGGCAAACCTCGTTCGATTAGATATTCTCATAAACGGCGAGCGGGTCGATGCGCTCGCCGGCATCGTGCATCGTGACCAAGCCCATGCGCGTGGCCGTGCATTGGCTGAGAAGATGAAAGAACTCATACCTCGACAACTCTTTGATGTTGCAGTTCAAGCTGCCATTGGTGGCCAGGTAATCGCTCGCCAAACTGTTAAGGCACTTCGTAAAAATGTAACTGCAAAGTGCTACGGTGGTGATATAACGCGTAAGAAAAAGCTGCTCGAAAAGCAAAAGCAAGGAAAAAAGCGCATGAAACAAGTGGGTAATGTGGAAATTCCCCAGGAGGCATTTTTGGCCGTGTTGAGGGTGGACAGGTAGTGGATATTGATTTGCCAGCGATCCTTTTTTGGGCAGTGCTTGTCTGTAGTGTGATCTGGATTATTGACCAGTTTTTCTTCCGCAAGGCACGTTTAGAAAAAAATGATGAAGCCGAGGACCCAACTTTGGTGGAGTATGCGAAATCGCTGTTCCCAGTGCTGTTACTGGTTCTAATTTTACGTAGCTTTATCGCCGAACCCTACCAAATCCCTTCCGAGTCGATGGTTCCCACTTTACAGGTCGGAGATTTTATCCTCGTTAACAAATATGCCTATGGTCTGCGCTTGCCTGTTTTTGGTACCAAAATTTATGACGTTGATGACCCCGCACCTGGTGATGTCATGGTTTTTATTCCGCCACACGATTCACGATACTTTATAAAAAGGGTGATCGGTGTGCCTGGCGATAAAATTCGCTATGAAGGTAAGTCTCTTTACATAAATGACGAGCGACTAGAATATGAGCTGGTTGGACGGGTCGGCGGAACGCGTCGTTTTCCAATCCGTGAGTACAGCGAGGTCATCAATGGTGTAAAACATGCCATTTACAAGGATTCGTCCTTCGAAGTGACCCAAGAATGGGAGATTCCGCAAGGAAAGTACCTAATGATGGGCGACAATAGAGATATGAGCCAAGATTCTCGATCCTGGGGCTTGGCGGATGAAGCCAATATCGTTGGCAAAGCTGTCGCCGTTTGGTTACATAAAGAGCCTGGCTGGAATTGGCCAAATTTCGATCGTAATCATTGGCTGAATGATCAGCCAATGCAGGAGTTAGAAGATGCAACAGATTAACAAAAGCCAACAGCAGGGTATGGGCAAGTGGGGTTGGCTGGCGACGATCGTCGCCTTGGTTTTCGTAGCAACCGTTACACTTCGCCTGGCACCCCACTACGTGGACTTCAAAGTTATAGTTGGCATTTTTGATCGGTTGCCGGAAGCTAGTCTCCATAGTGATATGTCCCGAAGTGATATTCGTGAGCATTTCACCAAGCAATTTAGAGTCGAGAACTTTCGATTTAAGGTCCGAGACATACTCACAGTAACGCGCGATAGAGACCAAACTATAGTAAATGTGACTTATGAAATTCGTGAGCCTATTGCCTATAACGCAGACGTTGTGTTGTCGTTTGCGGAAGAACGTATTTATAAATGAATCTAACAGCACTGCAGACCAAGCTGCAGTACTCCTTTAACGACACCGAGTTGTTGAAGCTCGCACTAACGCACAAAAGCTACGCCAAAACGAACAACGAAAGGATGGAGTTCCTGGGTGATGCCGTTTTGGGTTATGTTGTCGCCAAAATTCTGTATGCCATGGATGATGCTTATAACGAAGACGATATGTCTCTTGCTAGAGCACATCTTGTCCGTGGCTCGACCCTTGCCGAGATTGCTCGGGAACTTAGTTTAGGCGAGGCCCTGCGCATGGGCACAGGCGAACTGAAAAGCGGAGGACGCGATCGGGGGTCAATTCTTGCTGACGCCTTGGAAGCGGTCATTGGTGCAGTGCATACCGATGGGGGTATTACGGCCAGTGAGCGTCTCGTTAGCATGCTTTGGACTTCGCGGTTAGAGTTACTGGGTTCCGTAGATTTAAAAGACGCAAAAACCAAACTTCAAGAAATTTTGCAGGCAGATCAGCGTGCTTTGCCTGTTTACCAGGTTGTTGATGTTGACGGTGCAGATCACGCTCGCAGTTACCTGGTATCGTGTACTCTAGACGACGGTACTCACGTGCAAGCCAAGCAATCCTCCCGGCGTAAGGCGGAGAAAGATGCCGCCCAATTGATGCTTAAGCAACTAGGGGTCGACGATGACTGATACTCAAACGCGCTGCGGCTACGTCGCACTTGTAGGTCGGCCCAACGTTGGAAAATCGACGCTGCTAAATTACGTCCTTAAACAAAAACTTGCCATTACATCTCGGAAACCTCAGACCACTCGCCACAATCTTCTTGGTGTAGACACTGAAGGGCGTGACCAGGCGATCTATGTTGATACGCCAGGAATTCATAGCAATGTTGGTAAGGCGTTGAACCGTTTCATGGTTGGCGAAGCGATGAGTGTGATGGCCGACGTTGACGTCCGAGTTCTTGTTGTGGAGGCAGACAAGTGGCGCGATTCCGATCAGAAAGTAGCTGACTTACTGCTCAAAGATTCAAATAAGACGAACATAGTCGTGCTCAACAAAGTAGACCTTGTTAGCCAGAAAGAAAAACTGTTGCCTTATATTCAGCGTTTATCAGATATTGGTTTCTCCCATGTTGTGCCACTGAGTGCCCTCCAAGATGAAGGGGTTGAGAGCTTTCGCACGCTTATTTTTTCAGAACTTCCTGACGCACAACATCAGTTTGAAAAAGACCAGATCACAGATAAGAGCGAGCGACACTTGGTTGCAGAAATTGTCCGAGAAAAGCTCATGCGTCAGCTTGGCGATGAACTTCCGCACAGTACCGCCGTCATGGTTGTTAAGTTTGATCAGCTACCCAACCATTTGGACATCCACGCAGAAATTTACGTAGAACGTAACGGTCAGAAACGTATTGTCGTGGGCACTGAAGGCCAGCGTCTTAAGCTTATTGGGCAAGAGGCACGCAAAGACATTGAGCGCTTGGTCGACCAAAAAGTAATGCTGAATCTTTGGGTAAAAGTCCGTAAAGGATGGACCAATAGCGCCAGCCTGCTTCGCCAGCTCGGATATGATTAAGCATGGCTGCTGTGGAAGATACGGCGCTTGTCATGCGCACCAAGCCCTATCGCGAGACGAGTGCCATGGTGAATCTTTTTTCGATGCGACATGGCCGCATTACAGCAGTTCGCAAAGGAATTAGAAGGGGTAAGGGTGGTACGCCGTTAGAACCGTTCAGCCACATCAAGATTTCGTTGATCGGCCGCTCCGGTCTAAAGACACTGACCCAGTTTGAACTGATTAAGCGCTATCAGCTGGCCAATGAAGGTTTGGCCGCCGGTTTCTATATTTACGAGCTGTTAACGCGTGGCCTCTTGGAACATCAGGTTGAAGAACAGATATTTATCCGTGCGCTGACAACCATCGAAGCAATCAATAGCGGTAGCATTACTGTGCCTTTACGTCGGTTCGAACGTTTTTTCCTAGAGATGCTTGGCTATGGAATAGATTTTGACCAAACACAAACCGGTGCGTTATTGGAAGATTCGACAATGTATGAGTTTCAGTCAGAAGTCGGCTTCGTTGAAGTGCCTTCACGTGGTATGACTGGTGAGCTAATTAAACGTATTGGTCGTGAAGACTATATCGATACCGATGTCATTAAAGGCGCACGAAGGTTGTACCAGCAAGCCCTTGCGCAAGTCATTGGAGAAAAACCGTTAGTCAGTCGCAGCCTTCTAAATCCCGTACGCACGCCCACCCAATGAAAGGGCAGCCCCAAGAAATAGAGCTGGATATTGAATCTCTTCAGGAAGATGGACTTGGCGTCGCTAAACTCGACGATCGCACCTACCACGTCCGCAATGCGTTGCCTGGGGAGCGTGTTCTTGCACGCTTACTGAGACGACGCAAAGGGGTGAGTTATGCCGACGGGGTCAGCATCGAGGGGCAACCCCACGCCAGGCGCGTGGGTTCGTCCTGTGCGTACTTTCCCCGTTGTGGTGGATGCAGTTTCCATCATCTAGCCTACGAAGCTGGGCTTGAGAAAAAACAATCACTGTTACAGGACGCATTGAGTAATCACGGCATTGTTGCGGATGAATTTAGGGCGCCGGTGTCTACCGGGCGTTTGGGCTACCGTCGAAAAGCCCGTCTAGGCGTGCGTAAATTGGGCGATAACGTGCTCGTCGGATTTCGTGAGTCTTTCAGTAATCGTGTTGCTAAAATCGATATATGTCAAACACTTACACCTGAAATATCATGCCTTTTAAAGCCATTGAAGCAGATGCTATCAGAATTGAGCATCGGCGATAAGGTCCCGCAAATTGAAGTCGCCCAAGGCGACAACGGTGTAGTGTTGGTCATTAGACATCTGCTGCCGTTGGATGGTGATGATCTACAATCCGTCAGGGCTTTTGAACGAGCCCATGGCATACAAATTTTGAGTCAGCCAGGAGGTTACGACACGGTAGCGACCCTTGATGGTGGTGATGTACCTCTGTTGGATTACGCGCTGCCGGAGTTTGGGCTACATTTCGAGTTCGATCCCAGACAATTCACCCAAGTAAATGCAGCGATGAACCGGACCCTGGTCAGCCATGCAATCGGCCGCCTGCAAGTCGAAAAAGATCAAACAGTGGCAGATCTCTTTTGCGGTATTGGTAATTTCAGTTTAGCGATAGCTCGACAAGGCGCCCGCGTTGTCGGCTATGAAGCCGATTCCAGCGCGATTGCGCGCGCCCAAGCGAACAGTCAGCGCAATGGCTTAGCCCACCGAACAGAGTTTCATGTCCAAGATTTGTATAAATCGCCTATCGATGACCTAGCCTGTCATTCGATGCTGCTAGACCCACCAAGAAGTGGCGCTGGTGAGTTGCTGAAAACGTGGGTTACTGCCACCCACGATCAATTGCAGAGAATTGTCTATGTGTCTTGTAACCCGTTGAGTTTTGCGAGCGATGCGGCGCTCTTGTCGAAGCTTGGCTACGGCCTACGTGAGGTAGGGGTGTACGACATGTTTCCGCAAACAGCCCACGTGGAAACGCTTGGCGTGTTTGTTAAAAGGCTGCCGACGCATGGTTAAAGTCAAATACAGTCCGCCCGTTCTCGAGTCCGGAGAGATAGATATAGGCGGCTGGGCAGGACAATTGGCTCAAACACATGCCTTTATTGATGTGCACAAATTGAAGGCCTTGGGTGATCGCTTAGCAAACGCTGAACTCAATTTTAGCTTGGAGTTGGCGGAGCTATTGGCTGATCTGAAAATGGATCAAGCAGCCATTGAAGCAGGGCTCATTTATCGGATGCTTCGTTCGGGGCAAATATCCACGGCCGGGCTTGGGGCGTGGGTGGAGGACGAAACCAAGGAGTTGGCTTTGTCAGTACTTCGCATGGCGAGTGCTAGCCTGTTGGAAATGTCGAACTCCAATCTGCAGGATTCTGAACAAGAGAGCCAGGTCGAAAATGTTAAGCGGATGTTGGTTGCGATGATCGATGATCCCAGGGTAGCTGTGGTCAAGTTGGCTGAGCGGGTAATTGCCATACGACACGCAAAGCACTATAGCGTAGCTCGACGACAACGACTCGCAACTGAAGCATTTTCGGTGTTCGCGCCTTTGGCGGGTCGGCTCGGTATTGGACAGCTGAAGTGGGAGTTGGAAGATTTTGCACTTCGATACACTCAGGAGGATACCTACAAAACGATTGCCCGGCAGCTAAGTTCCAAACGCACTGATCGTGAGGAACAGATTGTAGGTATTGAGGAACGGTTACGTCTGATTCTGCAAAATCAGGGAATAGACGGGATTGTCCATGGTCGAGCAAAACACATTTATAGCATTTGGCGAAAGATGCAGGTGAAGGGTGTAGCTTTTGACCAGGTATACGACGTCAGAGCATTTAGGGTGATCGTCACGACGCTCGCCGAATGTTATGCGGTTCTCGGCTTGATCCATACCACATGGTCGTACCTGCCAAGCGAATTTGATGACTACATTGCCAATCCAAAAGAAAACGGCTATCAGAGCATTCACACTGCCGTTACCCTTGAAAATGGGCAGATGGTTGAAGTGCAAATTAGAACCCAAGTTATGCACGATGAAGCTGAACTAGGGGTCTGTGCGCATTGGAATTACAAAGGCGAACGAGACCAAGACGCTATTGGTCAGGCCTCAAATGTTAAAGAAAAAGGTTTCTCTCAAAAAACAGACTGGTTGCGTCAGGTTATTGAGTGGCATGAAGAGTTGGGTGGTGTCGAGCGACTAAGTACATTGTTGCAGCATCGCGCCAGTGACGATCGCATCTACGTCTCCACCCCGCACGGGCACGTGTTAGATCTACCGACAGGCGCGACCGTGCTTGATTTCGCTTACCGAGTACATACCGACGTGGGTAACAAGTGTGAACGGGCGACGATAGACGGTATAAATGCGCCATTACATCACCGGTTGGCGACTTCACAGCAGGTGAGCATCATTACCGGCGAAGCTGTTCTACCCAAGCGTGATTGGTTAGAACAGGCATTTCAATATGTCTCATCAGACCGCGCCCGAGCGAAATTGGTGAGTTATTTTCGCTCGCTTGATCTACAAGAAAAAGTGGCAGTGGGACGAACCTACTTAAGTCCGGCGCTAGAAGTTTTGGGTGCATGGCCAGGGCAACAGATCGAGCAACAAGTGATCGTCGACACTGGTAGCACGTCATTGGAAGATCTACTAGAGCGCCTCGGGGGCGGTGAAATCAGCTTGTTTGAAACGGTGGATGCCTTCATTATGCGCAGCGCTTTTCGGCAACAGCTAGCGTTGCCTGGGGTTGAAGGAAGCGATGAGTTTCAGATGCTTCGGCTGAACATCAAGGCAGTTGACCGCGAAGGTCTTCTGCACGAGATTACCGAAGTGCTGAGTTCTTTGTCTTTGGCGTTAATGGAGACTACTGGGCGGGTCCTAGATCAGGCTCCCCTTGATAGCGGTGAAAAAACCGCGTTGATCAGTATCGGTACGCACGTCAGACACTGGCACGATACGTTGAACCTTCACAGTAAATTGCGACAAATTGAAGGCGTCCGTAGCGTCGGTTTGTCGCCGGAAGATTGAGAGGGCGGTTTAACGACCGCCGTTAAAAGGTGTGAGTAAGCAGAGAAAGTAGAGAGAAGGGGTAGCATGAGAATAATATTGTTAGGTCCACCAGGCGCAGGCAAGGGGACACAGGCGCAGTTCATACAAAGCACTCTGAACATCCCGCAAATTTCTACAGGTGACATGCTTCGAGCTGCAGTTAGCTCCGGCAGTGATCTGGGCAATCGCGTGAAAGCAGTGATGGACTCAGGGGCGCTCGTCTCCGATGAGATCATTATCGACCTTGTCAAAGAACGCATCACCCAGCCAGATTGCGCGAAAGGATTTTTGTTCGACGGGTTTCCTCGCACAATCGTACAGGCTCAGGCAATGGACCAGGCCAGCGTTGAGATTGATGCGGTTGTGGAGATTCAAGTGCCGGCTGAGGAATTGGTTAAAAGGATTACCGGAAGACGCGTTCATCCAGGTTCAGGCCGTGTCTATCATACGGTCTACAACCCGCCCAAGTCGGAAGGCAAAGATGATGTTACCGGTGAAGACCTCGAACAGCGAGAGGATGACAACGAGGCGACCGTGAGAGAGCGGATTGGTGTATACAATGAACAGACAGCACCGCTCGTAGACTACTACGGCAAACTCCACGGCAGTCGGCTGAATTACATCGAAGTTAATGGCCAAGGTGAGGTGAGTGACATTCAGGCGCAAATCGCCACTGCATTAAGCGCGATCTAAGAGGCCCCAGAACGGAATGACACGCACTTGGCTTCCGGCTGGTAAATCTCTGGCCTCCTTGGCAATTTCAATCAAACAATTGGCCGCATAAAACGAACGAAGACGATTTGAAGATTGGTCACCCGTGTGACTTACCTGAAGATCATCGTCGTGAGATGTAAGCGTACCTCGCTGGTATTCGATTCGTCCTGGGGTATGTGAAATCGGTTCGGTGAGTTGGGCGGAGAGTTTGATGACCGACGGCTCGATGACACCGAGCAAGTGCATCATCACAGGCTTTGCGACCAGCAATAACGTCACCACCGTTGAAACTGGATTACCGGGTAAACCGAAAACAGTGCAGCCATCGATAAGGCCTACTGCCATCGGTTTGCCAGGTTTGAGGTTCAGTTTCCAGAATTTCAAATGCCCTAAAGCCTCTATGGCTGCAGTAACGAAATCCGCATCCCCCACAGATACACCGCCGCTTGTGATCAATATGTCGAAGTTCTGAGTGGCGGCCTTGATCAGTGTCTGAGTTTGTTCAGCATCGTCCGCCAGGCAACCAAGGTCAGTGACTGCAAATAGAGGGTCGTTCAGCATCGCCATCACGGTGGTGCGATTGGAATCGTAAATCTGTCCGGGTTTTAGTGAATCTGGAGGTGTCTGGGAACTTACCAGTTCATCGCCGGTTGAAAACACACCAATCTTTAGAGCACTCCTCACTGAAACTTGGCTTATTCCATAGCTTTGCAGAGCGCCCAGGAGAAACGGCGTGACTCGATCACCAATCTTGGCTATCTGGTCACCCCGATGAGCATCGTGCCCACGGGGCCGCACATACGATTCACCAGGTGTGTGGGGTAAAAACTTCACTTCGTTGGACGCGGCTTGGTCCATCCAGTTCGAATCAAGTTGTTCTTGGAGAACGACTAAGTCGCAGTCATCGGGTACTACAGCCCCGGTGAAGACGCGGATGCATTCGTTGTGGCCGACAGCCCCCCCATACGGATGTCCAGCTAAGCTGCGACCCACTTCGGTATAGACTTGATCATTGGCGAAATCGCGGCGACGCATCGCGTAACCGTCCATTGCAGACGCGGGAAAAGGAGGCATGTCGATAGGAGCGAATACATCCTCGGCTAAACCGCGACCGAGGCTTAACGCTAAACTCACCGTCTCATGTGACTTATCGAACACAAGTTCGGCAGTGAGTTGATTTATAGCTTCCTCAAGATCCAGAGCTTGGCTATTCTTTGCCAATGTTAAATACCCTTTGTATTGATACTTCGGGAGGGCATTGTAGCGTTGCAGTTGCGGTAGGCGAGCAAATTTTTCAACACAACGAAATGCTTGAGCGTCGCCACAATGAAGCACTGCTGCCCATTCTCGACCAGTTGCTGGAGCAGGCAAACCTGCAAGCTAGAGAAATAGAACTCATCGGCTTCACCGCAGGTCCCGGATCGTTTACCGGCATAAGGCTGGCTGCTGCTGTCTGCCAGTCGCTCGCGTTCGTGGCTAATGCCGAGGTTGTACCGCTGCGGACCGAAGAAATTTTGTTTTGGGCTGTACACAAGCAGGTTACCGACGCTGACCGGATATTTTGTTCTGTTCGCAGCCGTGGCAGTCTCTACTATGTGTGTGAGTACAATCAAAGTGGTCAAATACGACCAATGACATTGATGGACGAGGCCCCTAGCTGGTTGGAGGCCCCTAGCTGGTTGGAGGCCCCTAGCTGGTTGGAGGCCCCTGACTGGCTAGAAAATGAAAACAAAAACCAAAATGACGAACGTGACTGTTGGTTAGTCGGTGAGTCACCGGTTTGGTGGCCAGCTAGCATGGGCATACGTAAATATGTCTCCGCACCTCCCCAGGCGGCTGAAATGATCGCGCTGACTAGGCGTTGTCAGCAGCAGGGGCAGGCGGTTTCCGCAGAGGCGGCACTGCCATTCTATTTAGAAGGTGATTCGCCTTGGAAAAAGCAGGGCGAAAAAAACTAGCTCTACCAGTTTGGCAGAATTATGAACATTCAAACGACTTCGCTTCCTGTCACGCAATCTCGATCAGCATGCGGCGCTCACTTACGCCCAGCATGCGGAACCCTTTCACGAACGCACTTCGGGTCAAATAGATGAGTTTGTCTAGCTCAACTTCTGTCTACTTACACCCGGATATAATGCTACCGACCTGGCTTGAGCCCTATCAAATAGGCATCGATCTGGTGGAAACAACCACACCGTTTGCCGAGTTGACCGGAGAACTTGTAGTTGATACTCAAGGATTGGGCTATGTCATGGCTGATCACAGCCTATTTCGACTGGAACCATTTCAGGCGTTAAAAGCCAGTGGCGTCAGAAAGGCCATGGGTAAGAAAATCAAAGGATTATCTATTCTAGATGCCTGTGCCGGGTTTGGTGATGACACACTTGGGTTACGTTGCGACTGCGCTTTGACAATGGTCGAACAGAACCTGAGAACGGCTTTGTTTCTCGCAGAACGTCTTTACATGCTTGGGCCAGCCGAGGAGGCTACTCCCGTGCTCGTGACTGACAATGTCGTCAACGTGTTAGAGCAGGCATCATTTGGGCAGTGGGATATCATTTATCTGGACCCAATGTTTCCAGAACGAAAGAAACAGGCGTTGCCTAAGCGAGGCATGCAAACCTTGAGTCAGCTGCAAGCAGGCCAAGAGACGACGGATGTTGGACTGCTGCTAGAACAATCCAAGCAGATTGCGGGGCTCCGCACAGTATTGAAACGACGCAGTAAAGACCCCCGTTTGGGCACGCCAAACCACCAAGTCATGGGCGCGAAGGTGCGTTTCGATATCTACCTGTCTTGAGGTGTGCTCGCAGAGATAACACCGTATCTGATTTCAGGCTCTATCACGTAGGATGCAGCTCTAAGTACCTCATCTATCAACTCTGTGCAGTGCATTTTTTCTCCATCACCTACAGTTACAGCGTCGGCGTCGATTAATCCATCAATGAAAAGATTAAAAAGCGTCGGATCTGAGAACTCTGGGGCATTGATACCGTAGAGGCGGGATATCTTTTGTGCGACCTCTTGGGCTTGGGTTTGTAGTATTTCGCGGGTCTGAGGGTCCCCGCCGAGTTGATGTAGAACGATGAACATGCGTTCAAGTGTCTGAATGACAAGTTTGGCTAGCAGTTGCAGTTGAATCTGCAGTTTCGCTTCGCCAACCGGTGTAGATATCAACTCTTGGTCAAGATGAATTATTCCGGCTTCGGCCAAAAAGGCGACCCACCCGTCGAAATTGTTGTCTTCTGTAGGCACGGATAATTCACGAGCAAGATAAGGGAAAATGAGTTCAACAAGGCGGCGCAGGCTGTCCATGTGAATACCGCGCCGTCTGCGTACCACCAAGCAGGCAATGAGAGAAGGCATGAGCAATGTGTGCATCGTGTTGTTGCGATACCAGGTCATTAATACGGCCGAGTATTCAGAATGTGCATACACCGTTCCGTAAGGCTGAATTTCTTTGTTCAGCAAACCAAGCTGTTCGGTGCGGTCTATGAGTTCGTCTGGTGAGTCCTCACAATATCCGATAGGCAAAACCGTTTGTGCATAGGCTAACATCCGCTGATAGCAAGCGATTTGGCTTCTCAGCAGGTCTTTCTCTATGGCGAGTTTAGGTGTCCCGAGGGTAACTAAGGCGACGATGTTTACCGCATTAAGATAGGCATGCTGGTTAATGCTTATCATGATATCGCGACCCAGCTGGTGAGCGAGCTGATCTCCGTCCGTTGCGTCTTTACCATCGAGCCAGGTATCCAAAGGGATCGGTTTGGCTAGACTCACAGTTACTCTGCCGAAATCTTGGCGGATCAGTTTTAAATTGCGCACGAGATCGCCGACGGATTCTCTTTTCTTATCGGCACCACGAAGTTCAGATAGATAGCTGGCGCCTTCTACCAGTTTTTCATAGCTGAAATAGACGGGTACGAAGGCCAGTGGTTTCGGCAAGCCTCGACGAAAGGCGTCGATGGTCATTCTTAATAGACCGTATTTGGCAGAGAGTAAGCGGCCGGTCCTGGAGCGCCCACCTTCAGGAAAGAACTCGACAGCGTGGCCCTGCCAATAGACCTGATAGAGGTATTCTTCAAAAACAGCTTGGTAAATTGGGTCGCCTCGAAACGAGCGGCGCATGAAAAACGCGCCACCACGCCTGAGTACGCCGCCTAGAAAGGGGATATTTAAATTATCTCCTGCGGCGATGTGAGGAATCATTAGCCCACGGTCGTACAACAAATAGCTCAACAGTAGATAGTCAAGGTGAGAGCGGTGTGAAGGTACGTAAACCAATGTATGTGTCTCGCTTACTTCATCAAGCTGTGAGAGTCCACGTATGTCTATGCCGTCGTAAATTTTGTTCCAAAACCAACTAAGGAGAATGGTTAGAACGCGAATCGTGGGGTGTGCCATATCTGAAGCGATAGTCCGGGCATTCTTTTTGGCACGGCGATTGAGCTTGCTCACTTCGATATCTAAGTGTTCTGCTTCTTCAGCAATGACCCCTCTAACCCTACGGCTACGAGTGACCTGATCTATCAAAGTCCGACGGTGAGAGAAGTCGGGCCCTAAGGTTCGGACTTTTTGTTGGCGCAATCGAACGCGCATTAACCTTGCCGCCCGGCGCGCTGCGATTTCAGGCGACACGCCTTCGCAGACATCGGCGAGGCGAACGGAACGCCCCATGCGCACACTTATGTTGTGTCTGTTGATGAACAAATTGACGAGGCGCTTGAATCGACCACTAACCGCCCAATGTTCGGAGGTCAGAAGTTTCAGCCAGGTGCCTTCGCCAGACATGGCCCGCCCCCAAAACACTGAAATCGGCACTAGGAAGGTTTGTTGTTGAACATTTTCAGGTAACTCAACGAGGCGTAGTAGGCGTGAAGACTGGTCGCGCATGGTAATGCGTCCGCCCGTTGCGCGCATCAGTGGAAAGAAACTACTCGTTTCGTTTAACGGTCCGGCATTGAGTGCGGTTAGGGGTGAGAGTAACCCATTTTTTTCCGTTACTAGATCGAGGATGATGAGGTCTGTTAGGGCGCGATGATGTAATACATAGATAATGGTGGCGTCGCTTGGAAGTAGCTCCTGACCGCTCACGGAAGGTCGAGCGATGAGCTGCACCAAATATTTGGCTATGCGATAAAGTAAGCGCTTCACTGCGCCCACCAACTACTGAGGGCGTATGCCTTCGAAAAGCGCATCAAGCGGTTCGTGATTTGTGCTTTCTATATCGACTTGCCACACTGCGCCGTACTTATCGTTGGTGACTGAGCTGGCGTCCTCTTTAGAACGGATTACAGTGGGTCGTAGAAATACCAGCAAGTTGGTTTTGCTCTTTTTCTTAGACCTGCTTTTAAACAGATTGCCAAGCAGTGGAATGTCTCCCAGAAAGGGGACTTTCGATTCCGATTCGTTAAAGTCGTCTTGAATAAGCCCGCCCAGTACGATGGTTTGACGGTCCTCAGCAAGAATGGTGGTTTCGATTGTTCGTTTCGATGTCACAACATCTGCAAATGCACTGCCGCCAACGGCAGTGGGTAATACATTGGTGATTTGCTGTGAAATCTCCAACCGCACTGATGAGCCATCATGAACATGCGGTGTCACGGTTAACTCGACGCCGACATCTTCGCGATTCACAGTGGTGAACGGGTTGGATGAGCCTTCACCAGTTGTCGTAAACGAGCCAGTCCGGAAGGGTACTTCGCGACCGACTAGTATGTGTGCTTCGGTGTTGTCCATGGTCAAAATGCTTGGTGTGGACAAGAGGTTGGCATCGCTGTGTGTGGCTAGTGCTGTAACAACGGCGCCAAAAGAAATCGCATCGGCGTCAATTTTTGCGGCAGCCAAGGTAGGGCTGGCTACACCGGCGAGTCCGGCCAGTATATTCACGCTGTTACCATCTTCTCCGACGATGTTTTGAAATAGACTTGTGATCACACCTTGAAGTGAAGTTGTTAGAAATGGCGCAGTTTCACCGCTGGCATCACCGACCGCCATTTCCACACCTATGTCGCGAGTGTCGTCGATTGTCACTTCTACAATTGCGGCTTCGATGAGTACTTGTGCTCGTCTTATATCGAGTTTCTCTATGGTCTGCAAAATTTCAGACATGGTGCCCGGGTCGGCACGTACCACTAACGCATTGAGTGACTCGTCGGCCTGAATGCTGGTTTCTTGTGTTGCGCCTTCTTCGCCGGCTGGACGGCCACTGGTTAAGCCTGTCAGTATTTGAGCGACCGAGGTGGCATCCGCATGGCTCAGCAGAATGACCTGAGTGGCGTCACTGGTCGTTGCGGGCTGATCTAGTTTGTCGACGATTTTCAAGACCTCTGCGATGGGTCGAGGTTTGCCGCGCAGTACCAGCGAGTTGTTTCGTTCATTGGCAATGAT
>JBNMMV010000063.1:0-15184 GCA_051270205.1 Limisphaerales bacterium | reverse complement strand
TATGGAGAACCGACTATAGAGCTGGCATTGAGTCAACTGAAGGCAGCTGGCGTTACAGATGTGGTCGTCGCCCCCCTCTACCCTCAATATGCCGACTCTACGGTCAAAACTTCTCTGGAAGCCGTCGGCCGCCACAATCCAGGATTTGAGCTTCATACACTCCAACCCTTCTATGCGCGTGATGAATTTATCCTTCCCTTGGCGGAACAGATTACACCTTGTCTGCAGACGGCAGATCATGTGCTCTTCAGTTTTCACGGTTTACCAGAAGCACACTTAGAAAGATCCGACCCCGGTTCTCATTGCCTTGCGAATGAAAACTGCTGTGATATTCCATCTGCTGCTCATGCGACTTGCTACCGACACCAATGTTTCGCTACGGTTAGTGCGCTGGCGCAAAAGTTAACGTTAAGCGAGCTGCAGTATTCGGTCAGTTTTCAATCACGCCTTGGACGGCAGCCTTGGCTGCAACCCTATACAGATCAATTATTGGCACAGCTGCCCGACCGGGGTATAAAACGATTAGCGGTGGCTTGTCCGTCGTTCGTTGCAGACAACTTAGAGACACTTGAAGAAATGGGCATGCAAGGTCGGGAGATTTTCATGCAAGCCGGTGGCGAACATTTCGAACTGGTACCCTGCCTAAATCAACAACCGCAATGGGTTAGCGGGTTGGCAAACCTGTTACGGCATCATACGGTCGCAGCAAGCTCGCTTACTTCGTCATAAAGCGACCGCACTAATTCTTGAGCAAACATGCTTTTACGGGCGACAAACCGTACCGGACGAACCAGTCCTGCGTCTGATAGCGGAATTATTTTATTTGCAGGCACTCCCAGGGTTCGAGCAACACCTAAGGGCACCAGCCCGTGGCCAAAGCCCGCCAATGCCATTTGGGCGACAGTGAAAAATGATTCGAGTGATACTTCGCGAACAAGCTTTAATCTAGTCATGTCTTCTTCGATGGAAGCCCAAGCACCGGACCGAGATTCGATGGTGATTACTTTAAGTGGGTCGCCAATTCGATAATCCAACGGTTGTAAACCGGACGGTACAATTACCATTGGTTCACGCCTAACCACTTCGCTTACAAGATCTAGGTCTGCATCGGGAGATCCGGTACATAAGCCCACCATATATTCTCCAGATCGCAATCGGTCGAGGACCACGGGAGATCGTTGCGCATGAAATTCGAATTCAATGCCGGGAAGACGCGACTGGATCTCACTGAACATGCGTGGCGCCCAACTGGCGAGGATTGCCTCACTCACACCCAGAATAATTTTACCTTTGCGCAAGGCTTGGTCTTCAAGAAAGACACTGCGCAGTTCTGAAAGTAGCGGCGTGACACGTTCGACCAGGCGGGTTCCATGAGAAGTTAGCACCACTCTTCTGCCGTGACGTTCAATCAACTTTCTATCGTAGTAGCGCTCAAGGTTGGCGATACGTTTACTTACCGCCGACTGCGATATTTTTAACGCCGTACTGGCCTCCATCATGGTGCCTTCTTTCGACAATGAGACCAGCGTTTCTAAATTCTCAATCATGACCAACCTATTCTCTACATTACTTAATCATATTCCTACTATGCACTTTATTCATATAAAGTTTTAGCAGATGATTCAATCATGTTATACGGCCTGATCATTCTCGCAGTCTGCGCGACGAGTCTACTGAGCGGAATCCTTGGTATGGCCGGGGGTATGATCCTCATGGCAATTCTTGTCACAATGCTCGGCGTTGCCTCCGCGATGATGCTGCACGGCGCAGTTCAAGCAACCTCCAACGGCTCTAGAGCCTGGTTTCTGAGAAACCAAATCCGTTGGTCGATCATGCCAATTTACGCGCTAGGCGCATTCTTCTCGGTGGCTTGCTTCAGCCTCGTCGCCTTCATACCGGAGCCAGGTGTGGTACTTATTCTGGTGGGGTTATTTGCGTGGCTTGCTCGGTTTTCAAAGAAGCTTGCTGGATTGGATATCACACGACCCCTGACAACATTCGCTTGCGGCATTGTGGTCACCAGCGCCCAACTTCTCGCAGGTGCCTCAGGCCCCTTGTTAGATGTTTTCTACCTAAACTCACCACTCAACCGTCTAGAGATAGTAGCCAACAAAGCCATTACCCAAGCCTTTGGTCACATCCTCAAAATTATTTATTACGGTTTGATCGTCCAAGTCACCGCAGACCTTCCGTGGTGGCTAATCAGCGCTGCCATGGCCTCAGCCGTTCTCGGCACACGAATCGGAACGCTTTTGTTAGAACGTTGGAACGATCGCGATTTTCAACGGGTGAGTCAGCTAATCATCCTAACGGTAGCAACACTGTGCATCACTCAAGGTGTGTGGCTACTTGTTTAAGCAATTACTTGCCTAACCAACCTGCTACGTAACGTCTGTCCCGAAAGGGCAATAATAGTTTGTAGGCTATCCTAAGGCATTTAATCTGGCATTTAACTTTGCGCTATTAAACCCAAGCCAATCGCAGAAAAAAGACTTGGCGTTTTCGCCAAGGCTTGTTTTCGAAGTGCGGGTACCGCGGAGCGGCGCAGGAATGGCGCAAGGTTAAATGCCAGACTAAATGCCGAATCGAAAGCAACCACACCAAGCACTGCCCTTCGGTGACAAACACTTGCTAGCTACAGCTATAAACAGCTAACTCGTTAAATAGCCACCGGCTTAACAACAAACAACAAGTCACCTACATTCACCTGTTGGCCATTGCTCATATTCACACGTGTCACTTCGTAGCGTTGTCCTTCGGGATACAGCTCTTGCTCAGTATTGTAGTCAGCGAGGGTTAGCGGTGTAAAAATCTTCATGGCCTCGAGTTGGCACAGGGTTTGATCGAGATCGATCTGCTCCCCGACACTAACGTACTCAGGCTCTGAAGGTGATGGCGTATTGTAAAAAATCGCGGTGGCAGGTGCCATTACTTTGAGTTCGTCGCTGTCTTCAATTTGTATAGTTTCGGCACTAATACCGGTGTCGGTACCACCCCCAGAAGCTTCGATCTCGGTAATTATTTGTTCAACGTCAGACCGAGCTAAAAACTCAGGCAAGTAGTTGGTGTCATAAATCCCTTTGCGGAAAACTTCGTCCGCCAATATGCGCTTGAGCAACGGAATGTTTGTACAAATGCCAGTGATGGACACTCGATTTAAGTAATCGATGAGTTTGTCTGCAGCAGCATCGCGGTCAGTTGAATGCACGATTATTTGCGCAACCATACTGTCGTAGTATGGCGATACAAATTTGCCAGGCGCTGCAGTTGCAATTATTTCCACGCCTTCTTCTTCGGGAAACACACAATCGAGGATTTCGCCAGGATGAGGGCGAAACGCGAGACCGCCGCCAGCAACCTGTTGGATTCGCTCGGCATTCACCCGCGCTTCTATTGAGTAGCCATTGTCGGCAATAACCAAGTCTGCGATTGAACCACCACCGGCAATGCGGAATTGTTCGGCGACAATATCTACCCCGGATGTCCACTCGGTTACGGGGTGCTCAACCTGCAACCGTGTATTCATCTCCATGAAGTACACGGCATCTGACCTGAGGTCGTAGATGAACTCGACGGTGCCAGCGCCAATATAGTCAACTTCGTCAGCAAGATCTTTTGTACTTCTCTTCACTGTATCGAGCAACGATTGAGGCAGCATGGTAGAACCCGATTCTTCAATCACTTTCTGCTTGTCACGCTGAACGCTGCAGTCTCGAATACCCAGCACTCGGGTGTTACCGTGGGTATCTCGCAACAATTGCGCTTCAATATGACGTAATGACGTTACGTATTTTTCAAGATACACATCACCATTGCCGAACGCGCTACGTGCCTCGATCGTAACCCGATGGAAAAGCTCAACAAATTCAGCGTCAGACTCAACCACCTGAATCCCCTTACCACCGCCGCCATGTACAGCCTTAATCAACACCGGATAGCCAATTTCTTTAGCAACTTCCGCTGCTCGCTCTGGGTTAGTCATAATGCCATGACTACCTGGCACAACAGGCACATTAAGGCGCAGCGATGTGTTAATTGCGTTGGATTTATTACCCATGGTTTCCATGCTTGCAACCGATGGGCCAATAAAGTTTATGCCGTGACTTCGTACCAGTTCCGCAAACGCCGAGTTTTCCGACAAAAATCCAATGCCGGGGTGCAAACTGTCAACGCCTTCGTTTTCAGCCACGTTTAACACACTCATGGCGTTCAGATAGCTTTCATCAGGTGTATTGCCACCAATACATACTACTGTGTCACGTGCTGTGAGTTGGTCGACTGCCGCAGATTCCATATCCGGATCAGATTGCACCAGCACTACGGAGATGCCTTCGGCTTGGGCAATACGAATCAGCTTTGCAGCAGTGCAACCGCGGGCATGAATGAGTACTTTTTTAACCGGCCTTCGTAAATCAGCTTCTGTGTAGACGGGTCGGTGAGCAACTACTACAGGTTGTTGGTCCATAAACCCACCCGCGAGAACGCGAGAGATGGCAGACTCGACCTCTTCAAGTGCCTTTGGCAATGTTGAATCAATTGCGGTTAACTCATCGTCCAGAGAAGGGAAGAATGGATGCTTCACCAAACCTTGCATTGCGCCTTCAGTGGTAGACAAATAGTTCGACAATATCGACTTCAAAGGCAAATTCGAAGGCACCACTAACTGCCCAGCAAAAGGCATGGAGGTACCGGAAAAGTAGTAGGTTTGAACAAGGGGATGCGTCACGAAGCTGGCCTGAGCACCACCGGTGCAATCTCCAAAACCGAATACAATTATGGGTAAGTCGTGATCTCTGACAAAACGAGTAATACGATCGTTGACAGCAGCCATGGAGAAAAGTGCACCTGCACCCTCCTTGGTTTGCATACCACCCGAGGAGATAAAACAAACCACTGGCAAATGCTGTTCAGCGCATTCCACCAAGAGCCGGCAAAATTTCTCAGCACTGGCCATGTCGAAAGCACCGGCCTGAAACGAAACGTTGGAAACTAACACACCCACGCGCTGGCCATCTTGGGGTAACCCTTGAAGTTTTAGTTTGCCATATCCGGCAACAATACCGCAGGGCGGCAAGCCTTTGTTCAGCGCACTTTCAATGGACACTCGAAACCCAGGGAAAGAGCACGGATCAGAACTCAAAAGGTCGTCGAAACGGGGCTCAAAGGAATCAAAATATCGTTCGATCACTTCTCCATAGCCGAACCGATACTTGTTTTTTTGCTGACGCAAAACATTCTGCATAAGCAAATCGTTGTAGGCCATCTCCAAGCGATTCCAAAAATCCTTGCGGCGTCCAATATTACGAGGTGCAATACGGCCTTGAAACGGCTTGCCGTCTCGCTGCGCACTGATAAAAGAACTAAACAAGCTATCGAACAAGTAAGTAACCACAACGAACAGCGCATCGGCCAAGTGCGGAAAACTGGTCTTCTTCCACTCTTCCACTTGCCTGAAAAATTCATTTCCTTTGGGCATCTTCTGTACCCGTACGTACCAATCCAGCATCTGATCGCGAAGCTGGTCTACTTGTGGTTTATCTCGACCGCCAACAGAATCCAATGTCAGTCCTGACGCAGCCAAGCTCAACGTGGTTTCGATCAACTGGGAAACTGATGCCTCTGAAAGCGCTTGTGCACTTTTTGCTTCTTCGGCTATTGAGTCGAGATTGGCAATCACTTGGTCGTAAACAGAATCGAACAGCAGCAAATTTTCGCACTCAAGAATAAAGTCGCCTCGCAGTTCCTCATCTAACAAGACGTCAAGCACAGTCATATCGCTTAGTGCGACAGGCTTACCACTCACCTGAGCCGGTTGAATAAGATTAGGGTAACGCTTATCTAGCATCCGGCGATTGGCTCGAATATTCGAAACACCAGGCATAGCGACCATCGCCTCACCTGTCATTGCCAGATTCAATTCAGTCGTCAACTGCTTCGCTACAAAGACGTCAGACTTGTCTTGGGCGAAGTCGCTACGAAGTAATTTTTTGCCTTCGTAGGAAAAACGCTCCGAGAGTAGCGCGACTATTTCGTGGTCAGCGCGTATTGCTTTCAGCAGGGCTTTTGCATCGACAACATCAGACACCTTAATTACCTGTCTGGTATCGTCATGGTTGTGCAAATATTCGCGCAAGGCACGTAAATTGCCTACCGATCCGGCCTTCCATCGGTTGTACAGGAACACCCCTACAGTGGAGAGTAGAGCTGCCCTTGCGTCTTCATAGTTCTGCTTGGGTTCACCAAAAATTAACTGCGCGAATCGACCCCGCTCATCGTGCAACGCTTGACGCTTTTCATTGTAGTTACGCCACGCTTTTGAGAGCGCATCGTCATAGACCACTTTGTCTGGGTCTTGAAGCCACATTAGAAAGGTTTGACGTCGCTCGCGATCTGCCCGCACATTCAATTCACCCTTGGGCAACTCCTGGTTAGCCAAGCGACCATACTGTTGGGTTGTCGTAGCCTTTATGCGGCCGCGCACTTGTAAGTATCTTAGGTATCTATACGCCACCCCGAACACATTCAAATACTCGGTTGGGTTTTTAGTGAGCTTAAGCGAAGCAGAAGTTTGCATAGCCAACAGTTGAGGTGACGGCTTGAGATATCGCTGCAAACTCTGACGATAGTGATCCAAGATGTAGGGGTTCTCAGCAACAAACTCTTTAGTGCGTGTTTCAATGCTGGTGATGCTTTCCACCAAAGCCAGGCGAAGGTTTTCCAACTTTTCAGGGCTGTCTTCGGGCGAGTAGTCGACGATACCGTCGATATTGCCTTGCTTGTGCAGTTGCGCCGGTGAAACACCAACATACTTCGCACACTCCTGCCAAGATAGATTGAGACGGCGTGCAATGTTCGCAAGCCCGTTGGGTTGAATCGTAGAAAACACTGCGTCACGCAGTGACAGAATCATATTGCTCGCAGCCAGGGGTATTGCACCACCCGAGTAACCTAAGCCATAGATCACGCCGACATTGGGCACATCAATGTTGCTCATTTCTGCGATCAGGCGCGATATGCTGTGGGCCTGGTTGTTAGCATTTGACTCTTCCGTTGCATCTGCTCCGGGCGTGTCCATGAACGTAATAATAGGGATGGAGCGTGTAGAGCACTTTTCAGCAAAGTCTGCGGCAAGAAGATGGTGTTCTGGCCCCCAACTGCCAAGGTTCTTACTCCGGTCTTGCGCGACAAAACCGATTAAACGCGATTGTCCTTCGCCAAAATCCATGACCACAGTGGCTTCGTAATACGGTCCATTTGAATCGTCCTCAACCACCTTACCCAACTGCTTAATGATTTGAGGCGCCGGCGTCCGCGACTGATCATTGGCGCGATCCACGACCGCCTCTATGTAGGCATCGGTGTCCATTCTTTCGAGGGATTCGTTGGTTTGATCGATGACAGCTTGGCTGAGTAGACCAGGGATGGGCGTGTCTTCGGTTTTGACGGCTGGGAATAGCGAGAAATCTTTAGCTAAGGATTCAGCTATGAGATACAGCCGATCACCTTCAATAAGTTGTTTTTCCACAGTTTTTATTGCGCTGGGTTAGAATCCGGTACTCTAGCCATTTCAAGATAAGAAAACTAGCTTAGCCCTTATGAATTTACGTTCCACTGTATTGACCATATCTGATACCCGCACACTAGATGATGACAAATCAGGTGCTTGGCTCGCTCAAGCGCTGGTTGAAGCTGGCCACGTGGTGGTAGATCGCCAAATTGTGCGCGATGACATCTATGCCATCAGGGCACTTGTTTCCCAGTGGATTGCGGACGACGAGGTCCAAGTCGTGCTCACAACCGGCGGCACCGGCTTCACCGGCCGCGACAGCACTCCTGAGGCACTCAAGGTACTTTTTGATAAAGAAATCAATGGCTTCGGAGAGCTTTTTCGACAAATTTCCTTCGAAGAAATCGGTTCTTCAACCATCCAATCGCGCGCAGTTGCGGGGCTATCAAATGGCACCTTGATCTTTGCATTGCCAGGGTCTTCCAACGCAGTTAAAACCGGTTGGGAGCAGATTTTGGCAAATCAGCTGGATATTAACTTTAAACCCTGCAATTTCGCTGAGCTCATTCCTCGCTTTCGGGAACATGGTTGAACAAGAGATGAGCAAGAGATCCACAATTCGTCTGGCTCTCAGGCCTGCGGCCCAGTAGAATTTGCGACGAACCTAAATTGGAGTAATTCGTGAGCGAAGACGTATATTTGCTGGGTGCTGCGCGCACCCCTGTGGGCAGCTTTCAAGGCGCATTAGCCTCCTTTTCGGCCCCAGAGTTGGGGGCACATGCAATTCAGGCTGCGCTAGCCCAAGCTAAGAGCCGTGCCGATGACATAGACGAAGTTATCATCGGCAACGTTGTCAGCGCTGGTTTAAAGCAGGCACCAGCACGCCAAGCAATGCGCATCGCTGGATTACCAGATGCGGTGGGAGCAACCACGCTGAATAAAGTCTGCGGCTCTGGCATGAAGGCTACCATGATAGCGACAGATCTAATTCGCGCTGGAAGTGCCTCTCAGGTAATCGCCGGCGGCATGGAAAGTATGAGTAACGCACCCTACCTTCTGGCCAAAGCACGCGGTGGCATGCGCATGGGCCATGGTGAATTGAACGACTCGCTGTTTACCGACGGTTTAGAAGATGCTGAAACTGGGGGCTCTATGGGGTCTTTTGCACAACAGACTGCAGATGACTACCAACTGACGCGTGAGGCTATGGATGCATACGCAATCGAATCCGTAACGCGTGCTCGCCGTGCCATCGAAAGCCAATCACTGAGTAGCGAGATTGCGCCTATGGATGTCCGCGGTGAGATCGTAAGTGATGACGAGCAACCCGGCCGCGCCAAGCTAGATAAAATTCCGCAGCTAAGACCTGCGTTTAAACAAGACGGCACTATTACCGCAGCAAATTCATCCTCCATTTCCGATGGCGCATCTGCCCTAGTGCTGGCGAGCGAAAGTGCGCTTGAAGGTCGTCAGCCCTTGGCCCGAATAGCAGGTCATGCAACGCATTCTATTCACCCCAGTGATTTTACTATCGCGCCGATTGGTGCAATTAACAAATTGGTCGACAAATTGGGTTGGGACTTGGATGAGGTAGATATATTCGAGATCAACGAAGCCTTCGCCATGGTGACCATGCTCACCATTCAAGAACTCGGGCTAGATCCAAGCAAAGTAAACCTCTACGGCGGCGCCTGTGCTCAGGGCCACCCCATCGGCTCAACAGGGAGCCGCTTGATTGTAACCCTTGCCCACGCTCTTGTTAACAATGATAAGAAACGTGGTATCGCCGCACTTTGCATCGGTGGCGGTGAAGCAACAGCAATAGCCTTGGAACGTTCGTGAATCATCTGCCCGTCATGGTTGGCTTCGGCGGTATCAATTCCGCTGGTCGCCTTTCATTCAATCACGCCTACCGTCGCCTTGTTATCGATCAAATGTCACAGGCGCAGCGCGATCGAACCTATCGTTCTCTCGGCGAACTGATGGGCCAAGATGATCACACCACGACAGCTACGCGGAAATATATAGATGCCAACACACTCATTCGTCGCATTAATCTATTTGATCCAGACCGAGTCATTTGGCAATCTGCTGCCAATCTCAACGGCGTCGACGATGAAGTTTTAAGCTTTGTATTATCCAAGCGGCAACTCCCTGAGAGACCACCAGCAGATTGGCAAATAGAGGCCATCAACGATAAGGAAGTGCGGGTCACCGCGACTGATCCACTACGTGTTTTGTTACCCGAAGAAAGAACATCGAAAGTAACCAGCGCAGGGCAACTGCCAACAGGATTTGACCCCGGCAATCTCTATGCAAGTCGCAATCACCCTCGGGGCTTGCAAATAACCGTTTTCGGCGCCTCCGATGCGATTAGATCAACCGGCTTCACGGTGGATGAGTTGAAAAACATGGTGCGTCCGGATCAAATCGCCGTTTACTCCGGCAGCGCTATGGGCCAGTTAGACGACGAAGCCTATGGCGGCTTGTTACAGAATCCACTGACAGGGCGACGCCCGTCATCAAAACACTGTGCTCTAGGTCTGCCGGAAATGCCCGGCGATTTTGTAAACGCCTACGTTTTAGGATCGGTGGGGGAAACAGCGGGCATCATCGGTGCATGCGCCACATTCTTATATAACGTCAAACGAGGTATGGATGAAATCCGTACCGGACAAAAACGAATTGTCGTGGTTGGCAACTCGGAAGCCCCAATTGTTCCCCATGTTATTGAGGGATATCGAGTCATGGGCGCTTTGGCAGAAGACGAAAGCCTGATGTCACTAGATGGCAGTTCAGAATGCGACAACCGGCGCGCTTGCCGACCGTTTTCCTCAAATGTTGGGTTCACGGTCGCCGAGTCAGCGACTTGGCTTGTGCTTATGGATGACGAGTTGGCGCTCCAAAGCGGCGCGCGAATTTTAGGCTCCGTGGGTGATGTATTCGTTAACGCAGATGGCTACAAAAAGTCCATTTCGGGTCCCGGTATTGGCAACTACCTCACCGTCGGTAAAGCGATGGCATCTGCCCGCGCAATGTTAGGTGAAGATGTGCTGAAACGCGGATCTTACATGCAAGCACATGGCACTGGTACACCTCAAAACCGTGTCACAGAGAGTCATATTTTTAACGAGCTGGCGCAAAATTTCGGTATCGACAAGTGGCTCGTTGGGGCAGTGAAATGCTATCTCGGTCATTCAATGGCACCAGCCGGAGGCGACCAACTATCTGCCATTCTAGGCGCATGGGGTGATGGTTGGGTGCCCGGAATCACTACCATCGATCACATAGCTGACGACGTTTTTGATTCAAATCTAAACTTCGCTATGCAGCACACTGAGATCGACCCTTCTGCTATGCCGGCGGCATTCGTTAACTCGAAAGGATTTGGCGGCAATAATGCAACAGGGCTATTTTTATCGCCGGATCAGACACGTAATATGCTTAGGCAGCGTTGGGGGGAAGCCGCGATGACTGCCCACGAAAACACCAGCGAGAAAATTACCGAAGCCGCTGCAGCCTACGACAACGCTGCCGACGATGGCTCCGTACTGCCTATTTACGAATTCGGTGAAGGTGTACTCGATGGTAACGACATCGATATTCAAACACATGAGCTGAACATTCCAGGATTCTCCAAATCCGTGTCTCTGGACTTGAAAAACCCTTATCCTGACATGAGCTAATTCCGAACTAAGTGCAGAACTAGTGCCGAGTTTCGGCTTGCCCTTTTAGATTTCTTATCTTGCGTTCAGCATGCGCCTTCAGTTGCGGTGAGTTTGCTTGTGACAAACATTCTGAAAAGGCGTTTAACGCTGACCCGATTGACTGCAATTTCAACCACACCTCACCTTTTTCATAGTGCAGTGTCGCCAGAGTGTCCGGCTCGCTGGAGACATGGAGCTGCAAATCAATCAGATCCAAAGCGCGGTCTAATTCAGCAGAGGCAAATGCCAAGACTTTAAGGTTGTTCAGCATCCGAAGCGCGATCTCATACGGGCTGGCTATCAAACGTTGGGCTTTTTCTACTACATCGGTATCGCTGACCACTTTAACTTCCAACGGATCAACCACTAAGCCGTCAATTTGCAGTAAGAAATGTCCTGGGTAATTTAACCCATTTGCCGTTAAGCCAAATTTTCGAGCAGTAGTGATGAATAGCACAGCAAGCGTTATGGGGATGCCTTCTTTTCGATCAATGACTGAAACTAGGTCACTATGTTGCGCGGTGACACGAGACAGCGATTTTTTCTTAAAGCCTGCGTTCTTAAACCCCTCGATCAGCGAATTTACACTGTCGCACGCCTCAAAGTTCGACAAATGCCTTTCAAAAGAATTTGAAAGAGCCTCTGGTGCTCGTTTGGGATTAACTACGCAACTGATACATTGGGCAACTTGGAGTTCCGACTGTTCTTGCAGGCAAGCTTCAAGTAACAGAGGTGCGATCGCGCTAAACGAGTGGTGTTGATTCATTCCCTATACTAGCTTGCGTTAGCCTAAGAGTGAATCAACCGTGATTATCAATTCTTGGCGCGTAAACGGCTTCGCGAGCATCGCGTTTTCAGCGACCGTCACTTCATGTCCTTCAAGCCGCAGCATTTCACTCATGACATCAAGTACTGAGACATCATCATCAACTACCAAAATCGAACTCACTCACTTTCCTTAGCGATAAGCGTCTTGTTAGTCTCGTACACTCCTCATAAGATGAAAGATCAACCTCCGGTCAATGCTCTCGTGTCCTAGTAAAACTAATTTCTGGCCACCTTTCCTCAGCCAAACTAAGGCTGACCCGAGTACTGGCCAAAAAAGTTAGATAGCCGCCACCATCAATGGCGAGACTTTGTTCGTTCTTGTTTTTGAAGTCCTGCAACATTTTTTCATCATCACAACTCACCCAACGGGCAGTGAACAAGTTCGCATTCTCCCAGATACATTCGGCGCGATATTCGTCACTGAGTCTGAAAGCAACCACGTCAAATTGGAGAACCCCAACTGCACCAACGATGATTTGGTTCTTTGTTAGAGGTAAAAATGCCTGGGTAGCCCCTTCTTCTGCCAGTTCCTTAATGCCTTTTTCAAGTTGCTTGCTGCGTAGCGGATCCTTGACCCGCACACTACGAAACATCTCCGGCGCAAAATTTGGAATACCCTTAAAGCGCAATTTTTCACCTTCTGTGAAAGTGTCGCCTATTTGAATCGTGCCGTGGTTGTGCAGGCCAATGATGTCACCGGCATAAGCCTCCTCGGTAGCAATTCGGTCACGGGCACGAAAAGTAACCGCATCTGAAATCTTGATGGGCTTGCCGAGTCGCTGGTGCTGCATGCGCATGCCCTGCGAATACTTGCCTGAGCAGACCCGCATGAAAGCGATACGGTCGCGATGCTTCGGATCCATGTTGGCTTGAATCTTAAACACAAACCCGGTGAACTTTTCCTCGTCGGGTTGAACCTCCCGGACATCACTGAACCGCGACTGTGGCGCAGGTGCCTGCTGAACAAATCCTTCCAACATTTCCTTTACACCAAAATTTCCAAGTGCTGTGCCGAAATAAACAGGAGAGAGTGTCGCGCCTAAAAAGTCAGCTTGGTCATAAGTATGACTGGCACCTTGCACCAGCTCAATTTCGCCACAACGTTCCTCATAATCGTCGCCCAAGAACAGCTTCGCCTCTTTACTGGCGAGGCCAATTATTTCTTCGTAGGGATAAACGTGATGCCCCTGACCCTGTTTGTAGACGATTATTTTGTCTTCGACTAGGTCGTATATGCCTTTGAAACTGCGCCCCATGCCAATAGGCCAGTTCATAGGCGCGCACTGGATTTGTAGAATGTCCTCAATCTCATCAAGAACTTCTATTGGATCCCTGGCTTCCCGATCGAGCTTGTTAATGAATGTGACAATCGGTGTATCCCTTAACCGACAGACTTCCATTAGTTTTATGGTTCTTGGTTCAACCCCTCGTGCCATATCAATGACCATGAGTGCGCTATCAACAGCGGTAAGCGTTCGGTAAGTATCCTCAGAAAAGTCTTCGTGTCCTGGCGTATCGAGTAAGTTAACTATTCGATCGGCGTACGGGAATTGCATAACCGAGGTCGTTACTGAAATGCCTCGTTCCTGTTCCATGCTCATCCAGTCGGAAGTCGCATGTCTATCAGATTTTCGTGACTTAATAGTACCGGCTAACTTTATCGCACCTCCCAGCAACAACAATTTCTCTGTCATTGTTGTTTTACCGGCATCCGGGTGGGAAATAATCGCAAAGGTTTTACGCTGTTGAATTTGTTGTAACACGTTGTTCTCTGCCACCCTGACCGATGTATTTTGGAGCTAAATTTATACTCCTTCATGAAGTATCCTTCCCCTTAAACGGAAAAGGCGCAGTACTTTACCTGCTATTCATACAAATTTAGAGTGAAATCTGAAGTCGATCACGCCCGGACTGCAATCCGTACGCTAAATCACTCGCCTCTCGCCCCCGACCTCGTCTTCCGCGGAAGACGGCGGAGCTGGTTCTATCGGCCGCCCGTCAGGCCGGGCGAAGTAGAACCTGCCGTTGGCAGGTTTGAGCTGGAAGCCCCCTTCATGCATCAACGTGTGGTGGTGAGTACACAGGAGCAGTAGGTTATCGAGCTTTGTCTCACCACCGTCACACCAGTGCTTGATGTGGTGTGCATCTAAATAGCGTGTGTGATGACAGCCGGGAAACTGACATTGTCGATCACGGGCGGCCAGTGCGCGTTTCAGCTTGGTCGGCACAATCCACTGATTGCGACCGACATTGAGTACGTCATCGCCACTTTTGAGGATCGGCAAGACTTCTCCAGAACAGCACAGCCGCTCAACACCTGCCTTGCCATAGACACCAACGCATCAGCCCTTGCAGCAAAGTAGCCTCTATTCGTGTCTTCCGGTAGGTCATCTATGGCGTTAGGGATCGGAGAATTTGATCCTCAGTTTGGAGCCGTCGCATCCGTCGAAATATATGCTGATAACACACTCGTCGGGGCAACCTCTGCACTCCCAGACTACTTGAGCGATGGTTTTCTGGGTGTAGTTTCAGACACCCCGTTCAACCGGCTCGTTTTTTCGCCAACAAGTTTTACTAATGAATCGATTCACGATTTTAAGTTCGGAGTGCAGTCGGCACTGGCACTATCCTGTGAAGGGTTTGACCCACCGATGAATGCGGGACCGGTTAAGGTAAAGAAGAATCGCGTCCTTCCATTGAAAGCGACACTCGTTGACTCAGCGTCGCAAGCGGTCAGTGACCTCGACTTAGTTTCCGTTCCAGTCGTACAGGTAACGTATGACAATGGAGTGGATCCGGCAATCGACGTTTCTGACGATGCCCTTCCAGCCGGTTCAGGTTCAGACGGAAATCAATTCGAGTATCTCGATGGTCGATGTCGATTTAATCTAAAGACGAGCAACTATACTGCTCTTGGTTCTTACATTGTGACAAAAGGGTCAGGGGCTACGGCCGAGCCTGTGTGAAAACTATTTTTGCGATTCGGGTTCGATAAAAAAAACGCGCACGAGAGTAGAACTGTTGGAAGTTCAAGTTGGTCGAACTATCTTTCGGGACACTCTCGTGCCTGTTTTGTTTTTGGCTTGGGAGTTCTCACACAGCCTCGGCCGTTTGGAGCCGTAGCTGCTGGTTAGATCGGCGT